>JAGQHN010000211.1 GCA_020431825.1 Trueperaceae bacterium
TAGTTTCCTAAACTGGCAATCTTACCCTTTCCCGACCTTTTTTGACCAGAGATTGTGAAACGTCACTTTAGAGTAAAGAAAACCCTAGTTGCCGATAGTTGAATTCTGAAGCGATGCAAGTACTTCTTTGGCACGCTTTACTACTTTTGTTGGCATTCCGGCAAGCTGGGCAACTTCCACACCATAGGATTTACTCGCTGGTCCAGGTAAGACTTGATGATAAAATACGAGCTCACCTTCTTGCTCTTCAGCAGCAACATGTCTATTCTCTGCATGCTCGAGCCTTTCTGCTAAGGCAGTTAACTCCGCATAATGGGTTGCAAACAAGGTAAACGCATGCAGTTCATCATGTAAATACTCTGCTGCAGCTGTAGCAACTGCTAAACCATCATAGGTACTGGTTCCACGACCTACTTCATCAAGCAGCACCAAACTACGGCGATTAGCATTTTGTAAAATATAGGCGAGTTCTTCAGCTTCGACAAAAAAGGTACTACGACCTCCTGCCAAATCATCATTCGCTCCAATACGCGTAAACACTCGTTCAAATATGGGCAAACGAGCAGTCTGAGCAGGAACAAAGGAACCGCATTGCGCCATGATACTTATTAAAGCGGTTTGACGCAGATAGGTACTTTTTCCACTCATATTGGGACCTGTAAGTATGATTAAACTAAGATCTGGACTTAGCTTTAGATCATTGCGCATAAAGCGAACATGTCTTTCTACTATTGGATGTCTCGCACCTTCAAGCTCTAAGTCAGGGCTACCAAGTTGGGGTCTAACATAGCCCTGAGTTGCTGCAACCTCAGCCAAGCCTGCATAGACATCAACACGAGCAATCATTTTGCTGAGCAACTTTAACTGATCGCTGTGTTTTGCAAGTTCAGTCATCAAGCTTTGAAATAGTTCTAGTTCTCGAGCTGCAGCAGCTTCTTTAGTCACTTGCTGCGCTGCATACTTTTGCCGAATATCTGCTTTAGTAAACCTTACTTTATCTTTTAGACTTTGTATATGTTCATAGTCTTGAGGAACCTGATTTTGCTGAGCTTTGTTCACTTCAATATAAATACCCAGAGCGTTATTTTCACCAAAACGAAGCGTAGCTATCCCTGTTCGTTCTCGTTCTTTTTGCTCTCGAGTTTCAAACCATGTTTGAATATCTGCTAGTTCCTCTCTTAGCCTATCTAAGGGTTCATCAATCCCATTTCTTATATAGCCCCCTTGATTTGCTTTTACTGGTGCGTCCTCATCAATAGCACTCGTTAGGGAAAGAATGGTTTCGATAAGCGGTTTACGCTCATTAAGCCAGCTATAAACTGCCTTATGTTTCACCATTGCATTTTGAAGGTCGGGTAAAACCTTTAAAGTTTTTTCAAGCGATTTCAGATCTCGAGGACCAGCCTTAAGAGCACTTAGCCGCGTAGCTGTTCGTTCTAAATCTTGTACCTGTCTTAACAATGTTCTTGTTTGGTTTCGCAAATTTCTATCGTTGTAAAATAGCTCTACAGCATCTAATCTTGACTCAATTTGCGCTTTATCCAAAAGAGGGTGTTGTAACCAGCTTTTGAGTTGTCTTTTGCCGGGCGCCGTCCTAGTTAAATCTAAAGCCTGAAATAAGGTGCGAACTCGGTTACTATCGCCTCTAAGATTGACTGCTTGAAATACTTCTAAACTTGTTAATGCAGCAGTGTCTAGCATCATTGTGTCAGATACCTCATATGGTTGAAAACGATCAATCTGAGGTAACTTACTTTGTAATGCCTCTTGGGCATAGGTAAGTACTAAAGCAGCAGCTAAAGAAAGTGCTGGATGTGATAAGCGTTCTGGAATACGCTTGAGTTGGGACTCGAGTAACTGCTGGACATTTGCATGATCAAGCGTATTCGTTAACTCAGAAACCAAACTGAAATCTTGTAACTGTTTTAGCTTTTCATCTTGACTTATGCTTTGGGTAACAAGGAGTTCCCTAGGCGTAAACCGCTGAACTTCTGCCAGCACCATAGTTGCATTGGTTAGTACTGTGCCGATAAACTCTCCCGTACTTAAATCCAACAAAACTAGGCCATACTCATTATCATGTACTGTAACCGATGCCAGATAATTTGCTTCAGCCCCTAAAAGTTGCTCATCCGTAACGGTGCCTGGTGTGATGAGCTGCGTTATGGCACGCTCCATCACGCCACCATTATCTGCTTCCCCCATTTGTTCAGCAATGGCAACCTTGTGTCCAGCATTCAATAAGCGTTCAATTTGAGCATCCAGGCTATGCACTGGAACCCCTGCCATTGGGGTAACAAACTCTTTTGAACTCTTCTGAGTTAAAGCTAAATTGGCTACCTGAGCTAAACTCTCTGCATCTTCACCAAAGGCTTCGAAGAAACTTCCCGTTTGACTTAGCAGGAGATAACCAGGAAGCGTTTCTTTAAAGCTTACATACTGCTGAAGAACAGGAGGCAGTGGACCCTCACCCTCCCCTTTTAGCTTAAACAGCTCATCAGGCTTGAGATTTTGATCATCAGAGTTCAGCATCTATAGCTCAACTATACGTTGGAAAACTGAATTTTCAGGGTAATATGAGGTTATGCTTTTTGGTTGCCAAGATCGTTTCGCAGAGTCATTTTTTTAGGTTTAGCATTGTATCAATCACCAATTGCTTTAACAGATGAACAACAGCGTGTGGTGGCCCATGATACTGGTCCTGCACTGGTGTTTGCGGTTGCCGGAGCTGGTAAGACGACCACCCTAGTAAGACGTGTTGAACGTCTTATTCGAGAAGAAAAGTTTAGAGCAGAGCGAATTTTAGCTACAAGTTTTAGTAAAGCCACCGTGGATGATTTAAAAAAGGCACTCTCCTTGTTTCCACATGCTCGCAAGGTACCCGTTAAAACTTTACATTCCTTGGCCTATCAAATAATTCGTGAAGCCAAAAAGGTTAATAAAGATATCAATCAAGAACTTCCTCAAGACATTGATAGTGCTCCCTACGCCATCCTCAACCGGGCTCTTACCCTTGCTCGCTCAAAGAATGCTCCTTTTAGTCTTGACTTAGACACCCTGGACCGTGAAGATTTTCTAACGTATGTGGGCGGTTGTAAAGCAACCTTAGCCTTTACTCGAGACCGCTACAAAACTATTTCCAAAACCTCGGTGGCAAGTTTAGCCAAACAACCAGCATCCCTGAGGTGGTACCTCGATTTATTTGAGCTCTACGAACAAGCACGGTTAGAAATGAATCTATTAACCTTTGACGATCTTATTCCCGAGGCTTGGATTCATTTAATTGATTATCCTGAATTAGCCGATCATTTTAGAGAACAGTTTGACACTATCCTGGTTGATGAATTTCAAGACACCAATTTGAGTCAGGTTGAACTCCTTGACGTTCTTGTAGCCAAGCATAAAAACCTGATGGTGTGTGGTGATGATGATCAAGGCATCTTCGGTTTCCGTAAGGCTTCCAATACTTTTATTCTTAATTTTACAAAACGGTATGGTGGTGCTCGTTATCAGATATCAGATAACTTTCGTTGTTTTGCTGAACATACCATTCTTGCAAACCATGTCATCCAGAGAAATCGTGATCGTGTCCAAAAACTCTTAACTCCAGCCAGAGGGTTTGGAGGTAAAACACTTATTGAGTCGCATGAATCAGCAGAAGCCATGGGTACACAAATCGCTTCAAATATTGCTCAGGCTATTGATAGCGGTTTAGCACCGAACGAGATAGCAGTGTTAGTAAGGCTTTATGCTGAAACAGGTGTCATAGAAGCCGCCCTCATAGAACAAGGCATCCCCTATCAAATTATTGGGAATGTACCTTTTTATGAGCGTTCGGAAAATACTCTACTTATCAAGTATCTTCAAGTTGCGCTGATAGATAGTCACATGAATCAAGGCTTTAGCGCTTCTGATAAAGCACTCCTAAGCGAAATTTGGTGGGATGTTTTAAGAACTCCAAAACGTTATGTCAAACGCGAAGTCAGTGATAGCTTATTACGAGAAATTTTGATCCATGAAACAGCTCCCAGCGTTGTCTTACTAACAGCGGGCAATCAAGGTGGTTACGCTGGTCCCAAGCTTGTTGCACTTGGACAAATTATTGCCTGGTTAAGTGAGTCTATTGCAAAAGGTCTTCCAGCCTATGCGTTATTACTTGAACTCGAGCAAAGACTTGACTATAAGACGTTTTTAAAAGATAACAGTGGTTTTGCCGAAACTGGTCAGACAAAAGCAGAAACGGTCAATGCATTTATTGAATACACCAAAACCAAAGGAGATGTAGCGTCTCTTCTCAACCAAATTGAACAAGCCAGAAGTATTCATCAAGGACAACGACAAGCTAAGATTACTATCTCAAGCATCTTTCGCGCTAAAGGTCTTGAATGGCCTCATGTCATTGTTCCAGCTATTAATTTTGGCCATATACCTGCAGCAGGTAATGATATTGATTTAAGTGAGGAGCGTCGCCTTTTCTATGTAGCCCTGACGCGAACAAAAGCAACTTTAGAACTCCATGTGATCAAGAACCGACCTCCAAGCATTTTTATGGAAGGGCTAAGTCAGCTACGTGATATCTCAGAAAAAAGCCAGGCTGCCTTTAACCACTCAAGTCATGAATGGACCAGTAAGGATGCCTTGGCTGTCGTAGATGTTTACCCTTATCTTCAACGTTATCTTTCTATCTGGAGTAACTTTAACGAAGCTGAGAAACACGAAATAGCAGAATGGATTTTAGCAGCTAATGAAGCCTGGAAACTAAAAACCACGGCACCTCTTACCAAAGCACTCGAGTCTTCCCTCAAAAAGCATGTACAGCTTGACCCTAATAAGTTAGAAGCTTGTGCTCATACCCTTAGTGTTAAGCACAAAATGGTACAGGAAAAACCCAAAGAAAGAAGACCTTACGACGTTTCTAAAGATGGCGCTCTAAATCAGGGAACCGTTGTCTGGCATAAATTACATGGTCAAGGTAAAGTCCTGAACTTCAGTGCTGAGGGGTCCATGAAAATGATTGAAGTCACCTTTGATAAAGGCAGGACAGTGAAGTTATTGGCTGAGCACTCAGGTTTAGATGTAATTGAGTAAAGCTTCTACGTTTTGAAAAATCATTTGTTGCAGAACAGTTAAACGCTAGCTTGCTCCCCAAACCTCCTTCGCTTGCAAAGTCCAGGCTTT
>JAGQHN010000212.1 GCA_020431825.1 Trueperaceae bacterium
TGTTCAGTGATTCAGATACATCATGTTCAATGTACCATCGGTTCAAGACTGTTGAACAAGTACGGACAAACAAACTAAGCATTCTGCATAGTTATCATGGAGTAACTTAGATGCCCTTTCTTTATTTGGAACTGTAGCTTTTACTCTTGAATTGCTATAGCATTGGTAGTTCTTTTCTCAACCTGTCCATGCTCTTCAGCTAGACTACGTGTATGGATGATTCGCAGCGTCAGCTTCTCAGGCATTTTCTGGCAACTCTAGCGTACCGTACAAAAAAAGCTTTACAGGATGCACCAGCAGCCTTTGCTACCTACCGTACAGCCGCGGGGGTCAGAACGCCGCAGCAACTGCTGCACCATATGAGTAGCGTTTTAACTTTTGCGCTTAGTTATGTGAAAGCTGTGGAAAGACCCCTTCCAGAATTGGCCAGTCTGGCAGAAGAAGAAACTCGTTTTTTTTCACTTCTCGAGCAACTGGGAACTCATTTGTCAAACGGAGACAGCTTTACTGGAACCACCGCGGAACGCTTACTTCAGGGACCTTTTTCAGATGCTATGACCCATGCTGGTCAACTGGCGATGTTGAGGCGGCTCGCTGGCTCAGCCATTCGCCCGGAGAATTTTCATGCTGCTGCTATTTCAGCTGAGCATTTGGGAGCTGAGCAGCCAGCGGCAGTTGCGCCTGCCGCACAGTGGCTTGATGCCGAAGGAAAATCGGAGGATTAATGTGACGGAGCTTGATTATTCCCATTATTTCTGGCAGGGCCAGCTGGTCAGATTGCGCCCTGTTAGCCTCGAGGATGCTGATGCAAAGTTCGCCGCTTCCTTAGACAGCCCGTCCAGGCAAGTCTTGCAACTGGGTGTGGAGTTGCCCACGACCCCACAACTCCTTAGGAAATCGCTCGAGTCTCGAATAGATTGTAAAGATGACGGCATAATCCTATTTACCATTGAGACATTACAGGCTGAAAATGTGGGGGGCATTTCGCTGCACAGTCGAGATGACAAGAACGGGCACTTTGGCTTTGGCATTGTCATTCATCGGCCTTACTGGCGGCGAGGCTATGCGGCTGACGCTGTGCGCATTTTGTTGAAGTATGGTTTCTGGGAGCGTCGCTATCAGAAATGCAATTCGGCCTGTCTGGACATTAATGAAGCGTCGTATCAGCTACACAAAAAACTGGACTTTGTGGAAGAGGGCCGGGTCAGGCAGCAGGTTTTCTTTAATGGTCAGTATCATGATGAGATTTTATTTGGTATGACCCGCGAAGAATTTGACGAGCAAATGGCGTCATGACAGAGAGGCTCGAGCACTTCATTATCTGGGCGAAACCTTTTAGGCCTTGCAAGGCTGGGTTCCTCAGTCAGCTGCGACCAAACCAGAGCGCAGATGACACACTTTTTTCTTCAATGATGGCAGTGATGGTGGCGACGGTTTGCTCCAGATAAGAACGTCCATCGGGTAATTTTTGCTGGCTGTCAAGGTAGCCATCTTTTCCGGTATGGTCAACTGGCCCCATGTCAACCAGTTGAATATGACCATCATGCAGGGCCTGATTCCAGGCAGAATAAGGCAGCAGCGGCCAGCGACCTGGAAACAAAAGAAAACCCAGTCGCTGCACCCGGTCCCGCCGACCATAGAGATGATAAAGGCGGTCAATGGCCCCTAAACCTGGGTCAGAACACATGATGCCACCCATCGAGATAATCGTTATCGGTGCCTGAATAATTTCTTTGAGATAGGGTGCCGCACCAATGGCTATTTGCCCGCCGCCGCTATAGCCGATCAAGGTAATAGGCGTACCAGAATGAAAGGTGTAGCCGTGGCGCCGTAAGGTTAGTGCCATACTTTCGGCCGTGCCCTGATTGTAAATCGGGCCGTAGCGCCGATCTGCGGAGACCGCGACCTGCCAGATATTACGCATATTTATGATAAAGCCAGCAAAAGCCAGTCTGCTCAGTTTTAACTTGAGAGCCAGACGCCAGAACCAGGCAAAAAAACGCTGACCAGTTAGCGCCTGATTGGTGACGGAATAGGGAAAGAGCTCGAGAATCATCGCATCAGGCATTCTTTTTCTTAATTGCTCTAAAAGCGCAATCTCACGCCGGGCAAAACTTGCTTCAGAAACACTGTGTATGCCGGTTAAAAAAATGACAAAGTGTTTGGCCTGACTGGGTTTTTGTACGGGTTCAGCGGTCTTGGCAATGTCTTCTTTTTGCCTGCCAAACCAGCCAGCCCACCAGCCTAGCGCCTCAAAGGGAGCCAGAGCACCTGAAAACAAAAAAGCAATAATCAGAATCAGAAGCAGGGATAGGGCATCTGGAATCATGATCGGCCCTGGTGTTTACTTAGGTTTTTAGGACTTTGCTCGAGCTTGGTACCTGCAACCAGCCTGCGCCCTGCTCGTGTCAGACTGTGCACCGGACGCCCCAGTGTGCGGTTGACAAGCTGTAGTAGAACCCAGCCGAGAGCACTGCAGACAAACGCTTGCCAGAAACTTAAAGCCAGCACAGCTCTTAAGCCCACCAGAATGGCAGCCAAACTCCAGAGCGAAAGTGCAACTGAGAAAAAGGAACCAAAATACGGGGTCAGGATAAAAAAATTAAACAGGTAAGGGGAATAGGCCAGCCCAACGACCTTGACCATATTTTTAAAAGATTCCTCTTTACCAAATATAAAGCCCTCTACCAGCCAGATGCTAAAGCTGAAAAAGAGAAAGCCTGACAGGTAGATAAGCGCCCCTAAAATTAAACTGGCAACAAACCGTCTGGGTTTAACCTCGTTGGCAAAAAGGACAATGCTTTGACCAAGCGCGTGCGATAAACCTGCCAAAAAAACCACCAGCAGAGCAACGCGCAAACTCTCGAGTCGCACCACCTCTAAAAAGGCTACATCTTTTAAAGCCAAAGACTGCCCAATTAAATTTAGCTCTACCATATGATTAACGTAGCAAAAATACAGCTTTTTGGAGGCTCGAGGCTTACCAAGAGAAAAGTTGCCAAACGCTGTCTAAAAAGAAACTCCCTGTGAAAAGTCTAACTTTTACTCGTAAACCCTGCTACTGTAGGGCCCTAAAACCCGTTTGTAACAAAACTGTAATATGCCTTGTCTAGGCTAACCGTACTAATCCTTTCCTCCTGAAAACCTCCCTTTATGACCTTTGTGTAAGCGAAGGTCCTTTTCTTTTTTGGCAAGAATCTGGGCCGCAATAGTATCGGTCGAGCGTAAAAACAAGCTGTAACGAAAGTGTAACAGGAATTTCCTAAGCTACTGACAACGACCTCCTGAAAAAGCCTCTGCTGAGAGACCAGAGGCTTTTCTTTTTATGGCAGAATTATTTTGCTATAAAAGCTAATTGTGTTTAAACAGTATAGTATGTTTACGATGTCTGTGAATGCTACTGAGAATGAAATAGAAAAGATCTGGCAACTTAGAGATGAGCAGCCCAGGCTAGCGCGTGAGAAAGTTCAGCAGCTTTTGCTGGGCATCGCAGACGAACACTTAGAAGCCAGATGCTTCACTATTTTGGCTTTTTTATGCTTTCGAGATAATCAATTTGAAGCTGTAACGGAAAATGTCTATAAAGCAAAAGAAATTCTTGAAACAACTGAGGATAAGCTTTGGCTAGCACGACTCTTAGGTATGTCGGCTGTAACGCACCAATATCTGGGCGATAAGAACATGTTCTTTGCCCTGATGCAAAAAGTGTTAAAACTCGCCCATGAGATTAATGATAGTGACCGACTTTTTGGCACCTATCATGATTTGGCTATTTATTATCTAGATAGCCGAGAAGACTTCAAAAAGGCACTCGAGCATTTCGAAAAGGCAAAAGCCTATATAACAGAATATCACCAGGAGGCTTTCCTTTACCTGAATCTAGGCAGGTTATATGCGCTCCAGGGTAACTATGATTTTGCGCAATCCAATTTCCATAAGGCGCTTAACCTGGGAAAAAGTCATGAAAACCAACGAATTATAAGTTTTTCACATGAACTTTTGTCCTGGCACTACTTAGCTATTCAGGACTTCGAGCAAGCTTTAAGCCACAATCAGCTTTGTAAAGAAGCTCGGAAACACTACGATAATGTATTGGCTGAAGATGAATTACAACTGGCCGAAATTTATTACCATATGCAGTCATTTGATCAGGCACTTCTTGTAGCCCTCAGCGCCTTAGAAAGTCTGGATAAAGAGAAATTTCAAAGCTATAAACCAAAAGCCTACACCTTAATTAGCCAAATCTACAAAGCGCAAAAAAACTATGAGCAGGCTTTAACCTACTTTGAACAAGGTAGCAGGCTCGAAAAAGCGCTAAACACCGAAGAACAGCAGAAAAAACAGCGAACCCTTGAATTAATTTATAAGACCGAACAGCTTAAGCAAGAAGCCCGCCTACTGGAAGAGAAGAATAAAGAACTCGAGGGCTATGTCAAAAGACTCGAGGAATTGAATGAACAAGTTATAGAGCTAAGTGTTCGTGATCCTTTGACCGGACTTTATAACCGTCGTCTACTATTTGAACAAGCGGAGAATTATTGTAAATTAGCCAGGCGCTACGGAAAACCTCTCACGGTTGCCATGATAGATATCGATCATTTCAAACAGGTCAACGATAAATTTTTGCATAAAGCAGGTGATCAGGTCCTTGTTCTGCTTGCTGACCTTATGCAGGCGCATTTTCGGGAAGCTGATCTTATTGCACGCTATGGTGGAGAAGAATTTGCTGTTGTTATGCCTGAGACTTCTCTTGAAAATGCTGTAATTGCCTGTGAACGCCTCAGAAAAACCATAGAAACCTATGACTGGTCTATCATTCATCCTGAGCTTAGGGTTACCTCGAGTTTTGGTCTTGTTTCACAGGTGGTTTGTGAAAATTTAGAGGAGCTTTTTTCCTTGGCGGACAAACAACTCTATAAGGCGAAGGAACTTGGGCGCAATAGGCTTGCTTTTTAGCTTTTTCAAGCTGCGAAAGTAACTGCATGTAATCTTCCTGTAATAGCAACTTGCTAAACTTTCGTTGTCGGTTTTTATCCCGCCTAAATTTCTTATAGGCGGGTTTTTGTTTCACTTTAGCTAAAGACAGGGTGAAAAAGGACAGGCTAAGTACCTCCAAGCTGAAAATCCTTGATTTTCAGCTAGCGTGAAGCGGTTATGGAC
>JAGQHN010000213.1 GCA_020431825.1 Trueperaceae bacterium
TGAATACGTTAGTTTCAATCCTCTTCGAGGTTTATTACGAATTCGACTACAAACTCAGCAAACAGGTCAGCAGAATCGGCACGTTTCAATCCTCTTCGAGGTTTATTACGAATTCGACCACAAAATGAGCAATCCTCTAAGCCATGAGTAACGGTTTCAATCCTCTTCGAGGTTTATTACGAATTCGACTGCATCAGTATAGCAAACGATAAACAAAGGGCTTAGAACTAAGTTTGCGAGCACCTGGTAAGCTTGAGGGCACTAAGTGAGTCTTTGAGACCATCGAAACACGAGTTTCCCCGTCCTGCACGAAAACGACGACCTCTTTAGACTGAGACCCTTTGTTTTGCCCATTCACACGGCATTTTACCGTATTTGGGACTGAGCTTGAGTAAGGGGTGCTTCGGTTCTCGTTAAACAAAATCAGGCTCTTCTAAAGATTTAAGTTCGGCATGTCCTATGCGAAAGGTACGCTTTAAGGTTTCTGGGGAAAGGAAATAAATAGCCAGGGTATCTTCTGCTTCATCTACGACTTTAAGAATGCCCTGTTTGAGTTTGGCTAACTGGTCTTTACTGACTCTCAGTTCAAAGAGACTATACTGCCGCCTTTCGCCATAGTTCTTTAAGAGTTTGACCAGTTTGTTTCTGCGCTTATCACTTGGCGTGTCATAGGCAATGACAAGGTAGTAAGTCACTGTTAGCGAACCGTAAAAGGCAAATACTCCTCGAGTTCTGCCATGAGATGTTTGCCCAGGATGCGAGCTTGCGCCACCATGATTTGCCGGTAGTCAAGTTTTTGTTTGAGGTAGGGATGATTTACGCTCTGATTTAAGCGTTCTTCCCAGGCACGAAGAAATTGTTTAAAGCCTTCATCGGTTAAGGTGGGGTAACCTTTTGTATCTTCAAACATGTCGATTGTGATCATGTTGCGATTAAAGAGACTTAGGGTAACGGAGTCTGCCAGGATGCTTCTAAACTCTTCCATCAGGTCAAGAGCCAGGGCAGGGCGTCCGTATTTCACTTCATGTAAGAAACCAATATAAGGATCTAAGCCTGCAATCCGTATAGCTGATTGGCATTCTTTGGCGAGAAAGGTATAGGCAAGACTTAAGAGGCTATTGGCAGGATCTCTGGGGGGTCGTTTTGTTCTAGACTCTGGGGCAAAGCTTTCAGGGAAGCGGTCTTTGATAAGGGAGAAGTAGAGTTTGGCAGCATTGCCTTCTAAACCTCTTAGGCTTTCGGTATCGTCACATCTGGCGATGGGTGAAGCTAGGGCCTGAATGGCTGAGACATCTGCCCCACCCCGTTTGGCAAAGACCATGGCATTATGCAATTTACCTTCAACAAAGCGTTTGGCAAGGCTATGTTTCCATTCGGGGTTTAAGTAAGCTTCGTATTGTTTTACCCGTAAAGGGACGTTTTTGTTTTCTATCGGAGCAATCTGGGCTTTATAGGTACCTGTCTTACTCAGGTAATGGATACTGGTTCCCTGATCGGTGCAGGCATAAATAGCCGCAGGGGTGATTACTGCATCACCTAGAATGACTACATCACTGACATGAGCAAGAGGACGTTCCAGAAGTTTATCCCTTCCAGCACGGCGACTTACTTTTAAGACGCCCCCATCTTTACTGATATAGACATCTTGTTCCAAGACATAGAGGGTTCCCATTAGAGGGCAGGGTTCCAGTGTCCTGGCTTTTTTCTTAGCAGGCCAGGTTGGCAGGCGTCTTTAACGCTGCAACCACGGCATTTGTTGGGATTATCGGTAATTGGGGGATAACTACTGGCTTGCTCGAGTCTTTGCATCAGGTCAACAGTTTCAATGACTTCTTGTCTTAGGTCAGCTGTATAGTCCACCCGCTGTTTGCGACGGGTCTGGTGGTAGTAGATATAGCCGTAGCTTTGCTTTGTATTAAAGCTGTACTCGTAACAGATGGCAAGAGCGCAGAGTTGCAATTGATCGCTTTTATGGTCTGCCAGGTAGCCTTTTTTAAATTCCGTTATAACCAGCTCCTCTCCTTCTTTTTTCAGTTGGTCAATAATGCCAACCAAGCCCAGGTCATCATGCCAGACCCAGATACCCTCCCCTTCGCGTTTCGTTCGTTCGTGGAGGCTTTGCCCTTCAGTGATATGGTGATTGGTTTCGGTATCTGCCAGGAGCATTTCAATGTAGTAGCGCCTTGGGCAAAAGGCGGCTGTGTTGACTTTGCTGATTGGCAGATAATCCATAAGTATGGAATAGCCTACAGAAAGCTATTCCAGTGAGATTCCAGAGAACCAGGTAAATGAGTTTAGGAAGCTCGAGCTTAGCCAAATATAGCAGGCTAATATTAAAAAGCTATATTCTCATTTGTAAATAGCCTGTCTCACACATCATTTCTTAAAACGAATTTGTATCTGACCAGATGATACCTGTTATAGAACTTTACATAGGAGCAATACGTCTACTGCCCAGATCAATACTTTGCATCATAGTGGCATTAAAACTTTCCTGAATGAGCTGATGTTTTAAAGCTTGATGCTCTGACTCATGCCACAGATTGTGGTGTTCCCACGGATCTGTTTCCAGATCGTATACTTCCCCTAAATTATGACTGTGATAAAGCACCAGTTTGTAGCGCCTGTTTCGGTACATCGTTCCATAAGATAAACTTCCCTGTACAAAAGACGTGTCAAGCGCATCAAAGTATTCACAGCGCACAAAGTCACGGTGATGATCTAACGTCTGCTCTCCCGCTAAGATGGGCAGCAAACTTTTTCCCTGCATTGCTTCTGGCGCAGCAATTCCTGCAATATCTAGGATTGTGGCTGACATATCAAGCAGTTCAACCAAAGCATCACTTTGCATGTCTGTTTTAAACCTGGCTGGCCAGGAAATGATCAGAGGAACCCTGACCAAACCTTCATAAAAACGGCAACCTTTAAATAGGAGTCCGTGATCCCCCAGCATTTCACCGTGGTCACTGCAAAAAATAATGACGGTATTATCAAGCTGCTTTAAGCTTGCCATACCTTCAAGCAAGCGGCCAAACTGATCATCTATTTGAGCAATCATGGCGTAGTAAAGTGCTTGTTGCTTTTTACCTTCAAAGCTGTCTGGATGTTCAGCCAGGGTTTGAAAGGCAACTTCCTTTAGGTCTTCTTGTTGCCTGAGATCGTTTTCTTCAAAATGAGGTCCAGGTAAGGTGATTGGGTCAAAACGATCAGCGTAACTTTTGGGGGGAATAAAGGGTGGGTGCGGGTCATAAGGATTTAAGATTAAGAACCAGGGCTCTGTTTGCATTTCAATAAAGTCCAGAGCGCAGTCGGTAATCCAGGTGGTTTGATGAAATTCACTCGGTACCTTTTCTTCACTGTCACGTAAGGCAGTTAGGTCGCCACCTTTAGCCTTAACCCAATCGGCATAGTCATGACCTGTCTGCCAGTCATCTCTGGGAGCATGGCTAAACTTCCAGTAGTTAAAGCCATCATCTAGGCGAGGTTCGGTTCGGTAGCCTGAGCTTTGCAAATGAAACTTCCCTACCAGACCACAGCTATACCCTCCATCTGCCAGAAGTTTAGAGATAAGGGGTGGATGATTGGGCCACTCCTCATTGCCATTGCGGTTATTATGGATGCGGCTAGGGTACATGCCGGTCATGAAGCTCGAGCGACTGGGGGTACAAATTGGACTCTGGCAATAGCTGTGGGTAAAAGCTACCCCGTTTGAAACAAGTTTATCAAGGGTAGGAGTTTGAACATAAGGATTACCCAGCGCTCCTATCGTATCAAAGCGCTGTTGATCTGTGCAGTACAAGAGGATGTTGGGACGATCTTGAGTGGTTGCTTGCCTTTTAGCTGTCATGGTTTTAGGCTATCACTTCATCGTCAATTTGGCACAAGATGAATCTCAAGTTTACAGGCATCTTTGCGCACGGTTTCAATCTCCTTCGGAGTTTAGTGGTTTTTCAGCACGGGATATAAAAGTCGATGTACTCGCCGAGTTGTCGTTTCAATCTCCTTCGGAGTTTATTGGCATTTCAGCTCACGCATTTCAAAGAGGTGGCCTGCCGTGGTTAGGTTTCAATCTCCTTCGGAGTTTATTGGCATTTCAGCAATGCCAAATATCTAAACATTTTGTACGATGACAGTTTCAATCTCCTTCGGAGTTTATTGGCATTTCAGCAGGGTAATCTTTGCCAAACTTAGCAAGATAAACAGGTTTCAATCTCCTTCGGAGTTTATTGGCATTTCAGCAATTGACTACTTAGCAGAAATTGATATTTCAGAAGGTTTCAATCTCCTTCGGAGTTTATTGGCATTTCAGCGTCGGCAGGTTTATAGTCTGCTTCAATGCTGCCTGGTTTCAATCTCCTTCGGAGTTTATTGGCATTTCAGCTTTGCTCACTGGAATGTCGTTGATATTTGTGGCTTAGTTTCAATCTCCTTCGGAGTTTATTGGCATTTCAGCCGTAGAACCGCCAAAAGCATTAGCGCACGACTCAGTTTCAATCTCCTTCGGAGTTTATTGGCATTTCAGCTGAGTAGAGTTTCAGTGATGAATTTTTTCATACTGCGGTTTCAATCTCCTTCGGAGTTTATTGGCATTTCAGCTTTCGCAGCAACGCCTGTCAGTGAAGCAAACAAAGTTTCAATCTCCTTCGGAGTTTATTGGCATTTCAGCCGCTTTAACGCGGCGGGCCAGCAATACGTGAGTCAAGTTTCAATCTCCTTCGGAGTTTATTGGCATTTCAGCGTGATGAAGCAGGAAACTGCAATATAAGTATTGACGTTTCAATCTCCTTCGGAGTTTATTGGCATTTCAGCACTGGTCATAAGTCTTTTGTATTGTCGGGGGTTACTTGTTTCAATCTCCTTCGGAGTTTATTGGCATTTCAGCCCTGGTCTTTTTCTGCCTTAAAGAACGACATGAAAGTTTCAATCTCCTTCGGAGTTTATTGGCATTTCAGCGGAATGGGCGTAGTTGTTGCGTCACAATACTTTAGGGTTTCAATCTCCTTCGGAGTTTATTGGCATTTCAGCTTTACGCTTGCTCTGGCAAGTGCTCAAACCACTTAGTTTCAATCTCCTTCGGAGTTTATTGGCATT
>JAGQHN010000214.1 GCA_020431825.1 Trueperaceae bacterium
TACATCTCTTCTTCAGCCAATTCAAAGTAGTCAGGTATACCTGCCATAATGGGGTGAGAGGGCTCGAGGTTCCAGAGACGCTCTTTTTCATCGGCTTCACGCCATTTGAGAGAGGCATGGGTACCAAGCAGACGTTTAAATATCTTAGAAAAATGCCCGGAATGTAAGACGATGAGACCCATGCCATTTAAAACATGCCTCTGCACCCGGTCAACAATTTCATCATTGACTTTGTCATGAGCCATATGCGCCCACCAGATAAGGGTATCGGTACTGCTCAGTACCTCTTCGCTAAGCCCATGTTCGGGTTCTTGCAGCGTGGCTGTCTTTATGTCAAAGTCGCCGTACTGGGCAATACCTTTGGCAATAGCCTTATGAATGCCGTCCGGGTAAACCTTTTTAACGGCTTCATGCTCGACTTCGTGAATAAACTCGTTCCAGATGGTTATTTTGGTAGCGGCCATAGGCGCCTCCTTTAGAAATACGGACCTAGTTTACAGGATTCCCGGTGTGTTCATGTAAAAATTGCAGCTCCGATTCAAACTGCAGACTTTTCTTGCAGGGCCAGAAAAGTCAGGTGTGCAATGAATAGTAACGTGCATTGTGACATGGGTTTTTTGCTGGCTGCGTAAGCTCGAGCGCTAAGTTTAAATAAGTGAATAATCTCGTCTTAGCTCATTACTTGTAAAGCCTGAGAAGTCCAGAGCAAAGTACTCAAGAATAAAGTTTTGCAAAGCCGCCAGAGACTCAATTTTGATGAGCTCAGATTTGCTCTCAGGCAAAAAGGCAAAATACTTTAACAGCTGACCTCTAAATTGGCGCATCAGGTGCCGTTCACGCTCGAGGTTTTGGGCACCGTACCAGTTTAAGTGTAAAAGGGCATGTCGGTAAGCCGTTTTTATTTTTTCTTCCAGAGATAAGGTTTCTTTGCCCAGCAGTTCTGCAAAAACCCAGGGTTGACCGATACTTGCTCTGGCAATCATGACCCCAAGGCCCCATGATTTGTAGAGCTCGAACTGGGCTTTGCTGCCAACATCACCTGAGCCTGCGACCGGGATAGTGAGTGCCTGTGCCACTTCGGCTATAGCCTCCCAATTGGCCTCGCCCGTGTACTTTTGGACAGCAGTGCGACCATGAACCGCGATCATGCTGGCGCCAGCCGCTTCAACAGCTTGAGCAACCTCGAGTACATTCAGCTGATCAAAACCCAGTCGCATTTTGGCGCTGACCGGAACAGGCACCGATGCATTAAGGGTCGCGACAATCTCAGCGGCTCGTTCTGGGTCTTGCATGAGTTTTGAACCACAGCTTTTGCCTGTAATTTTTTTTACCGGGCAGCCCATATTTAGATCTATAGCTTTAGGCTTATAGAGCTCATAAAGCTTTGCGCTGCCAGCAGCCACCAGCTCGGGCTCCCCACCAAATACCTGTATTACAAGGTTGGGTTCGTCTGGATAGGGTTCGCCAATTTCTATGCCTTTAAGGTCACCTAAGACCATCCCCTTAGCACTGACCATTTCCGTGACTGCCCAGCTGCTGCCATACTCGCGGCAGAGCATACGAAAAGGCGCGTCAGTGAAGCCAGCCATCGGCGCTAAAATCGCGCCGCCATCAGCAAGTTTTTCTGTATAGAAGTTACTGACCGTCTTCACAACGAGCTATTATAGACAATGTGGACGCATCTTTTAGTCATGTTCAAATTTAAGCTATGTCCGAAAAACTCGGACAGGTAAAATGAAGAGGGCGGGTCACAATGGGGCATAGATACCTTCTTTATCTTGAAGCAAGATGAAAGAATGGTGCAGAGTAAAGGATGTCTATGATAAATAAACGCTTCATAAACTATGCCTGGCTAATGCTGGTAGTCACCCTGATTGTTATTTTGTGGGGAGATGTGGTGCAGGCGACTGGCTCAGGCGATGGTTGTGGTGCCCACTGGCCTGTTTGTAATGGCGAAGTGCTTCCGGCCTTTGAAGGTAAAGAAACCATGATTGAATTTGTACACCGCCTGACCAGCGGTATGGTTTTTCTTATGGCGGCGGGTTTACTGGTCTGGGCATGGCGTGCTTACCCTAAAGGCTCAGGCGTCAGACAGGGTGCCAATTTCACCATGCTTTTTATGATTACCGAAAGTCTGGTAGGAGCAGGTCTGGTGCTGTTTCGCCTGGTTGGTGAAAATAGCAGTATGGCAAGAGCCTTTGTAGCACCTATTCACCTTCTAAATACGCTCTTATTAATTGGCGCAGTTATTTTGACGCTGTACTTTGCCTATGGGGGGAAACGCTTTAGCTGGAAAGGGCAGGGGAGAGCTGCCTGGCTACTTAGCGGCGGGCTTTTAGCGATTGTGCTGCTTTCAACCACTGGGGCTATTACCTCGCTAGGAGATGCGATTTTTCCTGTTGCTAATACTGCTGAAGCGGTGAGTCGCAGTTTGAGTCCGAGTGAGCATTTTCTGGTGCGTCTTAGGATCTGGCATCCCTTCATAGCCATCGCTGTGGGCACGTATTTGCTCATTGCCGCCCAACTGGTTGTGAGACAAAAGGCCTCGAGCCTTACGCGAAATCTGGCGCTAGCTGTTTCTATGGTCTATTTGCTCCAACTTGTGATTGGTGTTTTAAATGTTGCTCTTAGCGCCATCTTGCCTACGCAGCTTATTCACCTGCTCATGGCAGATAGCCTCTGGATGCTCTGGGTTTTGTTAACTGCCAGTGCCCTGGCAATGCCCGCGCTTGCTGCGCAGCAAAACTTTGGGGTGGCTCGAGGCCTTTCAGGAACGGATTAAAAAGTTCTGGATAAATCCTCAGATTTACTTGAGCGTCAAGAAACTAAGCCTGCGGATACCGTTCGCGGTTAATAAATCTCCAAGGCTCAGCTTCCAGTGCTATGCAGATACTTATACAAAGAGCGGGTTTAATGCCTTTATGACATTAAACCCGCTTGTAAGTCCGTATCCTTAGACGACTCTGACAACGACATCATTCTGTGACATCATTCAAGCATTTTGGTATTAGCGCAGATTATCTAACTGAGGCAATAGGACCACGCTCTCCTGCTCATTAGGGTCGGTTCTAGCTAAAACGGCTATCACGGGCTCGGTTTCACTTGGGTTATAGGGTAAATGCGGTACGCCCGCTGGGATGTAAATAAAGTCTCCAGCTTTAGCTACCATGTGCTCCTCAAGATTATCTCCGTACCACATGGCCCCTTCACCACTTAGGACATAAATGCTCGTTTCATGGTTTTCGTGCATATGGGCATTGGCTCTGGCACCAGGGGGAATGGTAAGCATGTGCATACAAAGGGCTTTTGCGCCAACCGTTTCAGCCGAAATGGCTGACTGATAATCAAAGCCTTGTTTCCCGTGATAGCTTCCTGTGGAAGAAATAAGTTTACAGCTGGGTTTTGATTGACTCATTGTAGCCTCCAGATTCATTCCTGCATCAATGTCTAGTCTACCCTCCAAGTTACCGGTAGGGACTCGAGCCCACGAAAGCCAGGTAAAAAGCGCCAGCGCAGTTCGTTTTCGGGTACGGCCAGTTTTATGTCGGGTAACTGGGTAAGTAAGCTGGTCATGGCAATCTCTGTTTCAAGCCTTGCGAGGGGTGCACCTAAGCAGTAGTGAGCGCCTTTACCAAAACCAAGATGCGGGTTTGGGTGACGATCAAGCTCGAGCTTTTCTGGGTTTGCAAACTTGTTTTCATCGTGGTTGGCACTGCCTAAAATCAAAATGATCGGCTCGCCTCGCTTAATCTGGTGGCCTTTATAATTTATATCCTCAATCGCCCAGCGGTTAAGTGCCCTTTCAACCGAACCGTCAAAGCGTAAAAACTCTTCAACGGCCTGTGGCATACGTTCTGGGTGCGTTTTTAGCTGCTCGAGTTGCTCGGGGTTTCTTGAGAGGGCCAGCATGGCATTGGCAATCAGATTGACCGTCGTTTCGTGACCCGCCACGATTAACAGCACCATGGTGCTAAAAAGCTCATTTTCACTTAAGGAGTCACCCGCTTCCTCGGCTGTCAGAAGGGCTGTTATAAGGTCATCTTTGGGTTCATGGCGTCGCTTGTTAAAGAGGTCGCGCAAGTAATGGGTAAAGTCTGTTAGCTGTTTGACGGCTTCCTGCATACCTTCTTGCGTCATTTGAGGCTCGATTAGGGCATTTGACCAGATCTTAAATTTATCCCGGTCTTCGGCGGGTATGCCCAGCATCTCCAAAATCACAATGGTAGGCAGGGGAAAGGAAAAGTCTGCAATCAGATCCATTTCGCCTTTGTCTTTGACCGCTGTTATAAGAGCAGTAGCAATCGCCTGGACTCTGGGGCGCAGGTCAGCCACGCGTTTTGGGGTAAAGGCCTGACTAACCAGATTGCGTAAGCGCCTATGATCGTCGCCGTCTTTATTGAGCATGTGATTATTTAAGAGGTCGTCAAGCGGCGAGGGCTGATAACGGTCTTCTGGATCTTTGCTAAGCGCTTCATCTCGTACAAACCGCTTATCTCGCAAAATGGCTTCGATGTCTTCATACTGGCTAAAAAACCAGATAGGCGTTACGCCATCAAGACCAAGCTGGCAGTAAATGGGATCGTTGTTGCGCATTTCGGCAAAGGTTGCGTAGGCGTTATGTTTAAATTCCTGGCTGTAAAGATCGTATTTTCGCTCGACTTGATTCAAGATAATCTCCTATTTTGAAACGATTTTAAGAGCTTTCCATTGACAAGGCTTCAATAATAAGTATGGCAGTGTAATAAGTATGACAGTTTAGCGGTCGGGTATAAGTACCTTAGGGGCTCGAGGCGTTAAACTCAGGGCGTCAGGTGCTGCTTTTATGTCGCAAGTTCCATAATTATAGAAAACAAGGTAATGCCCTTAGCTATGCTCAGGGCAACACGAAAGCTGGTTATAGAGGTGAATTGCAAGATGGGCGCTTTTGGCTGATTGTAAAATGGTCTTTACGGTAGTACCAAAAACTTAGAAGGGCCTTCTAATCATGGAGTCATCCCCAAACTAAGTACAACCAAGCTAACAAAGTCGTTTAATAAAAACGGGATTCCTCAGTCCATAAGCGCTACAGGCTAGCTGAAAATCCT
>JAGQHN010000215.1 GCA_020431825.1 Trueperaceae bacterium
AGTTGTCGCAAGAAGTAGAAGAAAATGTTCGTAAGCATTTTGAAGAATTGGTTTTTTCCTCAGTAATTCCTAGAAATGTGCGGCTGGCAGAAGCCCCATCTTACGGACAAAGTATTTTTGAGTATGCAGCTACCTCCCAAGGGTCTGCAGCATATAGACGATTGGCTGAGGAGGTGTTACAGCGTGTCAGCAAAGCGTAGTGGTTTAGGAAGGGGCTTGGATGCTCTTCTTCCTAGACCCGAAAATAACCAGGGTATAAGACAAATTTCTTTGGATCAACTTCATGTTTCTTCTTTTCAGCCTAGAAAATTTCTTGATCCTGAAGCGATTTCAGATCTAGCTAAATCGATATCAGATAAAGGTATATTGCAGCCGCTCTTGGTAAGAGAGTCTGGCTCGGGTTTTGAAATTGTTGCTGGAGAACGTCGTTTTCGGGCTGCCCAGCAAGTTGGACTGAAAGAGGTTCCTGTCATTGTAAAGGAACTTTCTGATAGAGAAACGCTCGAAATTGCAATAATTGAAAACCTTCAAAGAGAAAATCTTAATCCTGTTGAAGAAGCTTTAGCCTTTAAACAATTACAGGAATTTGGTATGAATCAAGAGGACGTTGCCAAAGCAGTTGGTAAAAGCCGCAGCGCAATTGCGAACACGCTTAGATTGCTCCAACTTCCTGAAAGAGCACTCGAGGCTCTCAAAGACAACAAGCTCAGCGCAGGACACGCTCGAGCTATTTTGGCTCAACCAGATGAGGATAGAGATTGGGCATTAGATGAAATTTTACGACTAGAGCTTTCTGTTCGACAATCTGAGCAACTAAAGCGACCTACAGCATCTGTAATTAATTCTGGGGCTAAACGGAGTGCTGCCGACGGTCGCCACGATGTGCTAGAGACTGAGTTGAGTAAGCATGTGGGAACTAAAGTAAAGATATCGGGTGGAAGTAAGGGTAAGCTCGAGCTGTTTTATTATTCGAACGATGAACTGGAAAGAATACTTGAATTATTGGGCTATCAGGCTTAATGTTTCACGTGAAACATTATTAGTTTGGTAAAAGGCGATAACCAAGGCAAAAGTCCTAAGTTCAGTGATAAACTTGATTTTTGAAGGTCACCGAAGTTAAAAACTTCAGACCGTGCTCCGAAAGGATAATTATGAAACAACCTGTAAAAGTCGCGGTGACTGGCGCAGCTGGTCAGATAAGTTACTCACTTTTGTTTAGAATCGCCGCAGGCGATATGCTGGGTAAAGATCAACCAGTAAAGCTTCAATTACTAGAGATCACACCTGTTCTCGGCAAACTTGAGGGTACTGTTATGGAACTCAATGACTGTGCGTTTCCGTTACTAGAGAGTATAGATATAAGTGATGAAGCATCGAAAGCATTTAACGAGGTTGATTATGCTCTCCTGGTAGGATCACGACCAAGAGGACCAGGGATGGAACGTAAAGACTTACTAGAAGCAAATGGTGCCATCTTTACCGGACAGGGCAAAGCGCTTAATGACCAGGCCAATCGAAAGGTGAAAATACTAGTTGTTGGTAATCCGGCAAATACCAATGCCCTCATTGCAATGAAAAATGCCCCAGACCTGAAGCCTGAACAATTTTCTGCGATGACCCGGCTAGATCACAACCGAGCCAAAAGCCAGTTGGCAGCAAAATTAGGTGCATCTGTGAAAAACCTAACAAAAATGACCATTTGGGGAAACCACTCTAGTACTCAGGTTCCTGATTTACATCATGTTGAAAAAGACGGTTCAAAAATCACCTCAAATGTCGATGAAAGCTGGGAAAAAGACTATTTTATCCCAACCGTTCAAAAACGTGGTGCCGCAATAATAGATGCTCGAGGTGCCTCAAGCGCCGCGTCTGCCGCGTCTGCCGCTATTGATCATATGAGAGACTGGACATTTGGAACCGCCTCAAATGACTGGGTAAGCATGGCTATACCAAGTCAAGGCCACTACGGTATTGCCAAGGACATTATGTACTCGTTTCCTGTAACCATTCATAATGGCGAAGTGACGGTTGTGGAAAATCTAAGTTGCAATGATTTTATACAAGACAGAATGAAGCTAACAGAGCAAGAACTCCTTGAAGAAAAAGAAGCCATAAAGCACCTGCTTTAAGTATTATTCTAAAAAGAGTGTCTAGCTATAGGCACTCTTTTTTTGTTTATACTGCAACAATGAAAGTTAAAACCAAAGACTATATTGTTAAACCTGACAGCAAAGTAAAGCTAAAAAGGCTCAACCCAAATGACACTGGAAAATTTCCTGATAGCGATGAGGGAAAACAAAGAGCTTATGACCTTTTAGATAAGCAAATAGCAAGGTTAGCCAGTTTACAGAATCTGCTATATGCCGATGGTAGCAGAGCATTGCTGGTAGTTTTACAGGCACTTGATGCTGCAGGAAAAGATAGCACTATAAGGCGGGTATTCAGTGGAATAAATCCTCAAGGGGTTAGAGTCACCAGCTTTAAAGCCCCGACACCAGAGGAACTCGAGCATGACTTCTTGTGGAGAATTCACAGGCAGGTGCCGAGAAAAGGGATGATAGGTGTATTTAACCGCTCTCACTATGAAGATGTTCTGGTCGTCAGGGTCAAAAACTTTGTGGCAAAAAAAGTTTGGTCCGAGCGCTATGAGCAAATTAATGAATTTGAAGAACTGTTAACAAAGTCGGGGACCAAAATAGTGAAATTCTATTTACATATCGATAAGAATGAGCAAAAAGAACGCTTTGAAGAAAGATTAAATAACCCTGAAAAAAACTGGAAGTTTAATCCTGGCGATATGGAAGACCGCAAACTCTGGTCAGACTATGAAGACGCTTTTGAAGATGTGTTTAGCAAATGCTCAAGCAAGGATGCGCCTTGGTACATCATTCCGGCGAATAAGAAATGGTATAGAAATGTAATCATTGCGCAAGTTCTGATTGAAACCCTCGAGTCTATGAAACTCGAGTACCCAAGCATTTCTTATGATCCCTCAAGTGTAGAAATTCCAGACTAAAGTTTGAGAAGTTTAAAATTAGTGAAGAATAGTAAAGAAAGCTCTCAAGTAGTCATCACCGATTGTGCTAAACTAACAGGCTAAGGATAGAAGCGTGAGCAAGTCTCCAGACCAAACACGAGAACTACTTCATAGTTTTGGACTACGGTATAGCAAGCCAAGAGAAATCATTCTTGACTACTTTGGTGAGAAAGATCGTCATACCAATGTTGAAGCTCTTTATGAAGCTTTAAAAGAAAGAGGTCATCATCTTAGTCTTTCAACCCTCTATCTAAATTTAGCCGTACTTAAGAATGCTGGTTTGGTCAGGGAACTTAGAGGTTCATCGGGCGAAGCAATCTTTGATAGCAATATAAGACCTCATCATCACCTCGTATGTGAGAACTGTGGAGAGGTTACAGATGTATTTTTGGCTGGCGATACCAGCGAGTCGATTGCCTGGGATTTAAAAAATAGGGCAGAGCGGGCTACCGGCTGGTATATAAAAGAACCAAGCCTCGAGTTTCAAGGCCTGTGCCCTAGCTGTCAACAAGACTAAGCCGGGAAAAAATAAATCACTGCCATTATGACAAATAGCGATGCAATCGTGGTAGCTACTACTGAGCGCGCAACTCCTGCGTAATCCCCTTTGACTTCAACTGCCACTACGAACATAGTGACCGCAGCAGGCATGGCTGCACTCAAAATGAGGACTCGAGCATCCAGTGGCGCAAGTCCAATTACAGTAGCTAAACCAAAAGCTAAAAAGGGACCAACGCCTAGACGAATAAGTGTGGTACGAATGGCCGCACCCCCAATATCCCAAACCCAACTTCTGCGCATTTGAATGCCAAGAGAAATAAGCATGACAGGAATAGCTGCCCCGCCAAGCAGTGCAATACTCCTGGCGGCTACTTCTGGAACAGGAAATCGTAAAACGTTAAACAGTACCCCAATGATCGTTGCCCAAAAGGGTGGAAGTTTGATGGCACTCCAAAACCGCTTTCCCAGGCTTTCACCGCTGCCCGATAAAATAGTCGGACCAATGGCAAACATGGCAATAATCGAGATGACAAAGATAATAACTGCACGCTCGAGACCGGCCTGACCATAGGCAAACAAGGTGATAGGCAGACCCATATTTCCCGTATTACCAAATAAGGCTGTTGCCATAACACCACGTTTCTGTGTGGTGGAAAGACCAAACGAAGCAAGCCAGGCAATAAAGCACAGTGCGGCAAGATAAATGACGTAGGTGAAGCTCAGCCGTGATGCATCCGATAGACTCAGGCTAGTACCTACCAGGGCATTAAACATAAGTGCTGGAGTAAAAACCTGAACGGATAGCTTGCTCAAAGTTTCAATGGATAGATTTGGAAAGAGCCTGTCAGAGAAGGCACCAAGAGCAACCAGAAAAAAAGTGGGAAGAGTGGCATTAACAGCCGTAATAAAAGCGTCCACGGCTAAAGCCTAACTTTTTACGCCAGACTTTGCACTATTCTATAAAAGTCTCTCTGGTTCTTGTTTTAGAACGAGCTAGGTTAGTCTCGAGTTCAGTATGTCGAAGCCATTTGAGTTACTAGAAGCAGCTTGAAGATATCCAGAAGATTTGTGTATGAAAATTTAGATAAGCATTTAATTAGTTAAAGCCACCTAACAGGGATTAGCTATTAGGTTCTATTGGGCATAAAAGAACAATTTTGGAGTGAAAAATGTGCGCCACACTTTCTTTAAAGGTGATATTTTCCAGACCCCACTCAACTGTACAAAAGTTAAGAGACGCAGTTACATGTTGAATGTATTCAAAAGAGAGCAGTGCTGCACTGTTTTAGCTTATGCGGTACGCAAAATCTTCTCCATTTTACGGCCTTTTGCCAATTCATCAACCAACTTATCCAGATATCTGACTTTCTGTGTTAAGGGATTTTCAATCTCTTCGACCCGATAACCGCAGATTACTCCTTTAATCAGATGGGCATTGGCATTTATTCTGGCATCCTCAAAAAATTCTTCAAAACTTATTTTCTCGTTAATGTATTTTTGCAATTGTTCATCATTAAAATCCGTTAGCCACTCAATAACTTGGTG
>JAGQHN010000216.1 GCA_020431825.1 Trueperaceae bacterium
TAAGCTACAGCTTTAGCATTTCAGGTGCAGCTCAAGACGCGGCTGGCAATGCCCTGGCATTCTTTAGCTCGAGCTTTAGCACGCTGAGAGCCTTTTACACCGAATGCTTTGGGATTCCAAGCCAAGACGGAGAAGTTCGTAGTAGTGGAACCGTTTTTTTTTTTTTTTAATTTATTTGGGTAGGTGACGTGAGTGACGATACAACAGCCCATGGCTTCTTTAGCTTTGACCTAAGCGCCTGTCTTCCCGAAGGTCGCTTGCTTTCTGAGGCCGTGTTTAATGTGTACCAGGCTGGGACTTCCGGTAACCCTGATAGCCTCGGTTCCATGATACTCGAGCACGTAAGTTATGGTAACAGCCTTTCTAGAAGCGTTTACGACACCCCAGCGCTTGCCACTATGGGCAATTTTGATCTCCTTCCCTTTACTTCTACCGGACGAGTATTTCTCGACGTGACTTCCGCCGTTCAGGATGACCTTGCTAACCGTGCCACACGCGGCAACCGCTCGCAGTTTCGGCTACGTTTTACCAACTTCTCCAATTTTGATGGTAATTACGATTATGTTGCTTTCGAGGCAGCTAACCCGGCTAGAAGCCGTGATTTTGTTCCCTTTATTCAAGCGAATTACCTTATCCCTTAAATCGAGAGAACGCGAGTGGTCTCGCGTTCTCTCCAAAAAACATAAATCAAATAGTCTCTTGGCCTTCTGTCAAATGAAAGGACCACCCATATGAAACGTTTCTTAGTTCTTTGCCTACCCCTTTTGACCTTTTTTCTCACGGCTTGTCCAGAACCCATAGCTCCTGGCACTTCAGGTTCAAAACCCAGTATCAACAGCTTTACGTCCAGCCCACCAAGTCTCCCTGCCGGGGGTGGCAGCGTAACGTTAAATTGGGATGTCAAAGATGCAAAGACACTCTCCATTGACAACGGCGTAGGTACTGTTATAGGTACTTCAAAAACCGTGAGTGTAACGACTAATACGACTTTTACTCTTACTGCCACAAATGACAAGGGGGCTACGGCTCAAAGCACAAGCGTTACAGTGACAGCAGACCAAGACAATACCCCTCCCACGGTTATTTCGGTTGAACCGACCAACGGCGCAAATGCCATAAGGGAGGATCAGGTCATCACTATTACCTTTAGTGAGCCCATGAACCAGGCTGCTACCGAAGCGGCATATCAGTCGCCAAATCTTCCTCCAGTTGCATTTACTTGGAATGACAAAGGTACTACCCTTAGTCTTGCACCAAGTACCCCGATACCTTATTCCTACAATGTAGATGACGCCTTAAGCTATACCTTTAGTATTTCAGGCACAGCTGAAGATGTTGCTGGAAATTCTCTAGCACTCTTTACCTCGAGCTTTAGTACCTTAAGAGCGTTTTACGCAGAATGTAATGGTCTGCCAAATCTGGATGGATATGTTGATAGTAATGGGTTTGCGTTCACAGGACTGGCTCCCCGTGCAGGTGACATTAGAGACAACGCAGGTGTACGCGCCTATTTCACCTTTGACCTCACCTTTTGCCTTCCCGAAGGTCGCATTCTTAAAGATGCCTTTGTTAACGTCTACAAGGAGGATGTTGGGCAAGGTGACCCTTATAGCCTTGGTGAAGTGCTGCTTGAGCACGTCAATTATGGAAATACTTTCACAGGTGACGATTACAACACACCTAGTCTGGCTAGCTTTGGTGCCATTGATTCATCATCTAAGCCTGCCAGAACACGTTTATTTCTAAATGCAACCAGTGCGGTGCAAGACGACCTTGACAACCGTGCTAGCAGGGGCAATCGCTCACAGTTCCGCCTTCTTTTTCCGTTGACTACAAATAATAACAACAACGCTGATGTGGTCATTTATGGGAGCGCTGAGGCGACCAGCCGTGACTTTGCACCCTTCCTCCAGATTAATTACCTCATTCCTTAAAAAGTTGTGGCTTTAGATTTCTTGCAGTACCAAAGGAACCCTATGAAACATTTGAAATTAACAGGCCTAGGCCTGCTTTTAGGTTTATGCATACTTGTGGGCTGCGACAGAGGCAGAGATTCGAGTAATTTCTTTACACCAGAAAAAGAGTGGACGGAAAAATTACCGAGTGACGCAGAAATCATTGACCCAGAAGAATTTCAGCGGCGTGTCGAGGCGGGCGAACTGGAAATTATTACTCCTGTTATGTTAGAAGCGCAAAAACAAGCGCAAGAACAACAGTACCAGGATAACAGAACATTTTTGCAAAGCATTCCTGACAAAAACCCCTATCTTACAGAATTGCTCGAGCGAGCTGCTTCTACCTCAGGTTTCGAGGGCGACCAGCTGACAACAACACCTGACGGACAAGCAGTTCTTCTGCTTGGCTTAGGTACTGAACTAGCAGGAGCGGTTGAAAGCTACCAGGCCTTGCAAAATGTGGACAACGCCCTTGCAGATTACAGCTTAACCTATGATCTTCTTTCCGATGACCTGAAAAGCCAGGTTGCGACGCCTGAAAGTTTGAAGGGCAAATCTTTGGCAGAAGTTCGGGCAGCCCTGAGTAACCTAAACACGCTGCTAGGAACGATGAGCGAAACCGCTTTAGACGGTGTAAGGCTCGAGACAGGAGCTGATCTGCTGCAACCCCAGGTTGCCCCCAAAACTGGTAACGGAACCGATAACGACGGGCCCTGTACCCTGAGCACGAACGGGCTGGTGAGGCGTTTCTGGTTCCCGCTAAAAAACTTCCTTAGCCCCGTCAAAAACCAGGCCGGACGTGGTTTGTGCTGGGCTTTTGCAGCAATTGGTGCCGTCGAGAGCCGGGAGCGCGTTCAAAACGATAATTTTGTCAACCTATCCGAACAGTTTCTTGCCCACAAGGTCAAGCTCGATTGGCAGAAGCGTGATTATGGCGATGGCTACTGGAGTGAGCAAGCTCTCAACGCAGCAGTGGGCAACAGGCAACTGCTGATGAATGAAAGCGACTGGACGTATAATCCTTCCCTCAGCCGCCTGGACTTAGGTGACGAGTACCGAAACGCCTGCGATAACTATTCAGGAACCTGTTCAAACAGCAGCCACCAAAGCCGCCATTATTGTACGCAGGTTGCTGGAGCAGGTGGCTCTATTAAATTGTCTTGCAGCTATGAAAGAGCCACGCTTACTCGCCCTGGAGTTGCCCCTAGCCCTGTGACCGACTTGTGGAACCCGAGTCTCCCTTTTGAACGTGACCGCTACCGCCTTTTGCTCTCACGAGGCTACGTTCTCATAGCTTCCTTCCAAATTCGTACGGGCTTTCAACAAGCTGGTATGGGTGGTTTCGTTACCAATTTTAACGACACGCATCTCGACAGCGCAGGTAACGAAGTCTCAGGCCCAGATGGCGGTCATGCTGTCCAGATCGTGGGCTTTATTAGCAACGCCCAACTCGCGGCAGCTGGCCTTGCTTCGAACATTCTTGGTGGCGGCTACTTTATCATCAAGAACTCCTGGGGCTGCACTGCGGGTGACGGTGGCTACTACTACGTGCCTTCTCGTTATATAGAACTTTTCTTTAACCGACTCAGTGTGCTTAATTTTGACTCGAGACGTAGTAGCGCCTGGAACGACGCACAGTTTGCCAACACAGCCACGCCTAAAATTGAACTGAGAACGAATCCAGCCAGCGCAGACTTGCGTGTGGAAACTGATTTGGCGCGCTTCTTCCAGGTGATACATCCTGCTAAAAGTGTCAATCTGAGCATCACGTCTGACCTTGACGGCAATCTGTATAACGGCCCCTGGAGTACCGACTCGAGTGCACTTATTGGCCCGAGCCTAAACTACACCTTTACCACTCCAGGACAGCGCACCCTGACCCTCGTCGCTGATACGGACGCGCTTCGTGTGGCGAGAGCCACACTGACCATAGACGTGGTAAACACGCCGCCGACGCTCGAGCTTAGACATGATGGTCAACCCCACCAGGGAGAAGATTACGCTATTACTGCTCTCGTAGCAGATCGCAACGACATTCGCATCCTTTGTGCTGATACCAGTTGCTTGCAAGCTGGCAGCATTGCCAGGACTGGAAATCTCTTAACACCTAACATTGTTATCAGCTTTGATTTATGTGCAAGCACCACCTGGGAAGTAGATGCTCCAGATACGCTTGCGTCTGCAACGGGTTGTCAACAAACTGTTAAGTTTGGCATGGCTGGAAACCGCCAAGTGCGCGTAACGGTGACTGACTCTGATGATCTGGCAACAAGTCAAACGCTCACCCTAATGGTTCTACCCCCATCAGAAAATCCTTATCCCCGGATTACAAGTACGGGCATATACGATTGTAATAACATCGCCGTGCCGTCAAAAAGCTTACTAGATGTAAGACCCAATAGCTGTTTCTACACCGCAAAGGTGGAGGTAGAAAATCCGTTGGGTGAAACCCTAAGGTATGACTGGCAGCTCTACGTGACGTATGACTTAAACGGCACGCTGACAGAAAAGGTTATTGCCCGCGCTGACGGCTCGAGCAGCCCCGACTTCCCCCTTCGCACCGGAGGCAATGACGCACCCTCGACTGATAATTGTTACGTAGAGCTGCAGGTCAAAGCGCCTGAGGCAAGCCGCAACAAAAGCCAGACAGTGTGGTCAGGGAAATGCACCTATTATACTGGCACGCTTAACTAAGGAATCTAGTGATGGCTCGAGGTCTCGCAATTGTCTTATAGAGAAATCATGGACTGCTACCTACTGTTAATTCTAAGTAGCTCCATGGTTGGTTTGCAATCCTGCAAAACAACCCGAGTGGAACGAGTACGGACAAACGAACTAAGCATCCTGCATGTTCACCATGGAGTAACAAAAAGAGGTAGCAGTTTGTGGTGACATAACAAACACTAGAAAATAGTGACGACCTTCAAATAAATTCTGCCTTTTAGGGCTCGAGGGAAATTGCTGAAGTTGAAAATCTGTTTCTTGAGCTTACTAAGCTTAGGAGTTAATCAAATTCATCAAGGAGATACTATGAAACAATCCATAATGTTCTTATCCTTTCTTTTGACATTTTTATTAAGTGCCTGTGACCTAACCTT
>JAGQHN010000217.1 GCA_020431825.1 Trueperaceae bacterium
CCCAAATGTGACCATTGTAAGCGCCTAAGCTAGGATTATGATGCACTTAAAAAAGCGCCTACTCATCGATGAGTAGGCGCTTTTTTAAGTGTTGCTATTCCAGATCCCATATCTCGACAAGGGATTCACGTACATTAACTTCGAAATTGTCATTTGCCCGTACAAATTTATCAACGCGCTCGAGTAGGGACTCGAGCCAGACCCCATCATGACTAATCGCCGTTACACCTATACGCTCCCAGTCATGGGCATTCAGACCGTCCAGCCGCGCAACCGATACCGGAAAGCGCACTTTCAGCCTTTCTGTAACTGGCGTAACCAAGCCCCGTTTTTCCTTAAGACTTGTTACCCAGGGCATGCTTAAATCAGCAATGTAAACTGCAATGTAAATAAGAGCATCTTTGGGCATGAGCGTACCTGGGACCTAGTTTAAAGTACCTAGAACAAATCTAACCACTAGCCCCTTATCTAGACCATTCCAGCAACAAAACCTTCACGCCGCAAGGCTCTGAGCAAATCCATGATGGTCAACTCATCACCGTTATATTCAACAGCGGCCTGACCATCCATACCGGCCTGTACACTTTGTACCCCGTGCATGGTGAGTAGAACGCGCTTGACAATATCAACATCAGACTGTTTATTAATGTCTTTGATTCCTAAGAGCACCCTTGCCATCTCAGACCTCTTTCTGTCCCCGTGAACCCAGTGTTCGCCCTAAAACAATCAGAGCCGTGTCACGGTAATCCTTTTGTTCTGCCAGACTCAGTAAAGCCGTATCTTTCTTAGGTAACAGGAGTTGCAAATCATAGACGGCCGCGTCATAGGCACTTTTGGTTAAGGCCTCCAAGAGGGCACTGATTGAGGCTTCATCGCCTGGGTCAGCTACTGCCAGGCGGTTCATCTGAAGAACTGGTCTAAAACCATTCCAAACCGACTGTGCCAGCACAAACCCTGTCATATGATCAGCTCTAAGACTAGCAAAGGCATGCCCTGTGCGGGCGTAAAAATTCAGACTTCCCAGGGTCAGCATAGGTTCTACGCTATAGTGTTTGGCATAACTTTCATCAATAGCCTTCAGTGGCTCAAAATCTTCCTGACTTAAGCTGCGAATAAGGGTCATCTCTCCCATAGGCCGGACTTTCCCCCTTCTTTTCTTAAGAGTTTAACTTCTTTAATGATGATGCCCTTGGTTACCGACTTGAGCATGTCATAAAGGGTCAGAGCAGCAACACTGGCAGCGGTCATAGCTTCCATCTCAACCCCTGTTTTACCTGTGGTTTTACACAGGCTTTGAAAGCGTACCCCCGTGGGCTCGAGGCTCCCACGAACCTGAACTTTGCTGAGGGGTAAAGGATGACAAAGCGGTATGAGATCGGCGGTTTTCTTAGCAGCCATAATGCCAGCGAGTTCGGCAACGGCTACTGCGTCACCTTTTTTGGCACTATTTTCGGCAAGCTGGCGCAGAGCTTCTTCGGGGAGTTCAACAAAGGCTTCGGCTATGGCTTCACGGACAGTGTCAGCTTTGGCTGAGACATCTACCATGACAGCTTTACCTTCTTCAAAATGACTAGACATGCTTGAGAGTATAAGCAATACAAAGAAAAGGTTATGAGTTTGGAGTCAGATTTTCCAGGGGTCGTAGCCAGCTTTAACAAAATACAAGCCTTGAGGAGGCACATTATCGCCTGCCTGAGCCCGGTCTTTTGACTCGAGTATGCCCTTGATATCCTCTGGCTGGAACACCCCTTCGCCCACTTTAATAAGTGTACCGACAACCGCCCGCACCATGTTGCGCAAAAAGCCATCAGCAGCAATCTGCAAGCTCAGGTCACGCCCGGTTATTTCTAGCTTGCAGAGATAAATCTCGCGCACGGTGGCCCGCGTCTCCTGCGTAGCAAAAGCAGCAAAATCATGTTTGCCCAGTAGCCACGTTGTAGCTGCCTGCATAGCCTCAGCATCTAGCTCGCGAAAAAGGGGTAAAACCCGGAATCTGTCTAAACTCATGCCGCTCAGGTCATCACGGTAATAGCGCATGCGGTAAAGATACTGGCGGTAAAGACAGTCGTACTGAGCTTCAAAGGTATCAGAGACAGGCTCGAGCTTTAGGACCCGCACATCAGGCGGCAAGTTAGCATTCAGGGCCCTTAACAACCTATTGTCAGGAATGGAGGTCGTGGTATCAAAATGCGCTGCCATAGCCAGGGCATGCACCCCGGCATCAGTACGACCTGCTGCTTTAAGGCTCGAGTGCTCGCCTGGAAGTTTGGCCAATGCCCCTTGCAAAACTCCCTGCACCGTCCTTTCACCTGTTTTGGTTTGAATCTGCCAGCCAAAAAAAGCGCTGCCGTCATACTCGAGGGTTAGTTTGAGTCGTCTTTTCACAAAAATTGTCCCATATTGTGTATAGGGTGAGCAGCAAACTTAGTCAGCATGGACAATTATTTAAGTAGCTACACAAACTCTGCTACACCGTCTTTTCACGCCTCTTGTTCCGCTAAACCACTGATGCGCCCAAGGTAAGGGATAAACCAGGTGATTACCAGAGAAATAACGAGATAACGTAAAAACCCGCATAAAGGATCTCGTTTGATGCTTTCCGGCAAGAACAGGCTCGAGGCCGTCAGCACCCCAAACCCTAAAACCACCGCAATAATGGTGAGTAAAACTCGCTTCCAAACCTGCTTACTCAGGTGATGCTTGATCAACCTTGGGCCAATAATAAAACCAGCTAAGGCACCCAAAAGCAAGGATGAATCTGCCGTTGGAAAGGCGTACTGTAAAATGAGTAAAACCAGCAGCGTCAGAAAAATAACTAGCCAAGCTGGGGGCGTAGAAAAGTGCTCGAGCTCTTTGAAAACCCAAAAAGCAGTCAGTGCTAACAGCAATCCGATCAGATAGCCCCCATAAACATCTATAGGAAAATGAACGCCAAGATAAATGCGACTAAGACCCAGAGCAAGTATTAGTAACAGGGCAAGAGCCCAAAACCAAGCTCTACGCGTATAAAGCGCTGCCAGAAACCAGAAGCTTGCGCCAGCTTGAGCGTGACCGCTGGGAAAACCCGGGCCTATAGCGGTAACTATGGCTTCTTCAGACCGGGCAATTTCAGGCTCGAGTTCAAAGGGTCTGGGCGTAGCAAAAAACATCTTGATTTGCTGATTCAGGTAAAAACTACCCAGTAGTACGACAGCCAGACGCTGCCCAAACTTAGAACTTACACCAACATAAGCAATAATCAAGAAAACAATATAGGCTCGCTCAGAACCCAGATTGGTTAACCACAGGACCACCCCATCCCAAAAGGGAGAAGCCAGACTTTGAAATGCGCGAATCGTTTCCACGTTTTCCCTCGATGTAGATGATACAGGTTTTCAGCTGACGGATGATAGCTGCACCAGTTGACCCGGTGTTACCTGCATCAAGCCTTTGTAAGCAGAAGCAGCATAAGCCTACTAAATGCATGGCAGCATAGAATCACTATGGCACTTCCCCCCTTAAATGACACGATTACTGCGATTGCTACCGCACCGGGCACCGGGGCAATTGGGGTCATCAGGCTATCTGGCCCTGAAAGCTTTGGCATTGCTGAGCAGCTTTTCAGCCCTAAAAACCGCAAACCTCTGAGTCCTGGTAGTGTGCACTACGGTTCCTTGCATGATGATGCTGGCGTGATTGATGAAGCTATTGTACTGAGTTTCAAGGCGCCGCATTCTTATACAGCGCAAGATGTCATAGAACTGCAAACCCACGGCGGCCCTGCTGTCCTGCGCCGAGTTTTAGAACTCACACAAAAGTGTGGAGCGAGGCTGGCAAAACCCGGCGAATTTACCATGCGAGCTTTTTTAAATGGACGCATTGATCTGGTACAGGCTGAAAGTGTGCTGGAAATGGTTAATGCTCAGTCAGAAAGTGCCCGGCGCAACGCTGCTCATGGACTTAGTAAGGCGCTAACGGAGCAGCTTGATTTGATTCAATCAGACATTACTCGAGTCTACGGCAATATCCAGGCGGTATTTGACTATCCTGATGAAGGGGTAGAAGAGTCTGATTTTCAAATGCCCCTAAAACGCGCGCTGGGCCGCATCGACCAGCTTCTCGCTACCGCCAAGGCCGGACAGATTGCTCAAAAAGGCGCAAGACTGGCCCTTGTCGGCAAACCCAATGCCGGAAAATCAAGCTTGCTAAATGCCCTCCTTGGCTACCAGCGCTCGATTGTCAGTAACACGCCAGGAACCACCAGAGACTATCTGGAAGCGCCTTTGACCATTAACAACATTCCGATTACCGCGATTGATACCGCAGGCATAAGAGAAACTGAAGACGCAATTGAGGCCAGCGGGGTTAGTGCCACAAAAAATATTGCCGCTCATGCGGATTTGAGTCTTTATTTGCTGGATGCCAGTCAGGAACCCTCGAGTGAAGATTTTGAAGTGATTGACAGCCTCGAGCCCGGTCGCAGCTTACTGGTTCTGAGTAAGGCCGACCTGCCACAAGTCTGGCAGCATGATTTTGCCAGACCTCTATACCCCGTCTCTGCCACTGAGGGTCAGGGACTAGAAGACTTAAAAACGGCTATCAGTGAAAAGCTATTAGGTGATGTGGGCTCGAGTGAACTCTGGCTAAGCAATGAGCGGCACGCCCAGACCTTAAAGCAAACGCGTGATCTGGTCGAGCAAGCCATACATGCCCCCGATGATCTTGCCGCCCTAGACCTTGAAGAAGTGCTAAGAGCTTTAGCTGAAATAACAGGTCGAGGAGATATAGCCGAGGAAACCCTCGAGCATATCTTTGCCAATTTTTGCGTCGGGAAGTAAGCTTTCTCTCCTAAATCAACCTTGAAATAGTAAGTCTGCCCCTTTGCCTATGTAAAATGACAGAGAGGAGTTTATGGCAGACCTTATTCAAAAGAGATTACAAGTTTTTGTTTCTTCTACTCATGACTTGCATTTATACAGGAACTAATTTGAACTGAAGAGAATGGCGATGGTTAAAAGCCTCAAGGTCAGTGA
>JAGQHN010000218.1 GCA_020431825.1 Trueperaceae bacterium
ACCCATCCCGTGACTAGTCACAAGTTGGCAAGGCGGTTTAACTAAGTCCTAACTATCTTCCTCGGCAATCTTGCTATAGGCATCGGCGTCAAGCAAGTCCTCTAATTCACTGGCATCACTCATTTTGACTTTAATAAGCCAACCACTTTCATAGGGCGATTCATTGATGGTTTCTGGGCTATCTTCCAAGTCACTGTTAACTTCTAAGACTTCCCCACTCACCGGGCTATAAACATCAGAAGCGGCTTTTACCGACTCAACAACACCAAATTCTTCGCCAGCATTAAGCTCACTACCTACGTCTGGCAACTCAACAAAGACCACATCGCCAAGAGCATCTTGCGCATGTTCAGTTATGCCAATCGTAACTGTGCCATCACCATTATCGAGCGTCCATTCGTGGGAACTTGCGTATTTTAAATTTTTAGGAAATTCCATAGTTTCACCTCATTCGCTTATTTCGCAACATCATAGCCTATGAAAGCTTAAGGCTTAAGATTCAAAAAACGGTGGTTTACAGATTTCAGCTTCGATCAGATCGCGCCTTATTTCCACCTGTACTTTTTCGCCAATCTGAGCGTAGTCAGCGTCAATCCAGGCCATGGCGATACTATCTCTGGTAAAGGGTGAAATGGTTCCTGAACTTATCTCACCGATTGCTTTATCCCCAGAAAAAACAGTATACCCTTGACGAGCAATACCCCTTTGGGTAAGCACCATAGCTACCAGTTTTTTCTCACAGGGTTTGCCCCACATAGCCTCACGACCAAAAAAGGACTTGTCTTTTACCACCCAGGCATAGTCGGTACAAAGAGGGTTGGTATCGGCACTAAACTCATGACCATAGAGAGGAAAACCAGCCTCGAGCCGCAAACTATCTCTGGCACCTAGACCACAAGGCTTGGCTCCAGCCGCAACCAGCGTGTCCCAGACCTTTACCGCGTCATCGGGGCGGCAAAAAAGCTCAAATCCATCTTCCCCGGTATAACCTGTTCGTGCGGCATCAACCATGCAGCCATTTAAGATGACGGTCTGCTTGCGGTTCTTTTTCAAGCTACTTAAATCTTCGGTAACAAATCGCGCCAGTAAAATAGCTGCTCCCGGCCCCTGCAAAGCCAAAAGCGCCCAGCTATCTGACTCGTCAACAATAGTAACCTCATAGTGTTTTGCCAGCTTTTCAAACTGAGCTGCTACAGCCTCTCGGTTTGAAGCGTTGCATACCACCAGATAGTTATCTTCGGCGTCCATGTAAATATAAAGGTCATCAACCAGACCCCCATGCTCATTAGGCAACATAGAGTATTGTCCGCGGCCTGGTTTTAGTTTAGAAGGGTCATTGAGCGTTGAAAACGCCAGAAAAGACTCAGCTTCTTTACCTGTAATCCGCAGTTCACCCATATGGCTAACATCAAAAAGACCAATGTCGGTACGGACGGCAATATGTTCTTCGCTGATACCCGTTGCGTATTGCAGAGGCATTTGCCAGCCTGCAAAATCGACCATCCGCGCCCCGAGTGCCAGATGGGAATCATAGAGGGGTGTCTTTTTCATGGTGTCAAAATAACATGAGAAGCGCTTAAAGATAGCTTATAGGCGTGAGGGCTCGAGCTAACCCGGCACTCCACACGCCAATTCATACTGCATATGATATTATTATTTGTAGTATGAATCGTATTAGCATGAGTGTCACAGTTGATCCTTCGCTGGCTGAATATGTCAAGGCGTATCAGGAAAAATACCAGGTTAGTAGTAAAAGCGAAGTCATTGAACGGGCTATTAGAGCGCTTAGGCAGGCACAACTTATAGAAGAATATAAGGAAACCATGCAGGGGCTTTCCGAAGAAGAGTTAAGTCTTTTTGATAACGCTGCTGGCGATGGATTAAGCGATGAGACGTGGTGACATCTATTATGCTAGCTTTGATCCCACCAGAGGGTCTGAAACAAATAAGCTAAGACCAGTCATCATTGTCAGTAATGACGCCTTAAATATAGCAGTGGAAAATTTGCAACGAGGAGTCATCACTGTCATTCCGCTTACCAGTAATGTTGAAAAAGTGGCATCCTATCAGGTCTTTTTACCCTTAGAAGCAAGTGGCCTCAGCAAAGATAGCAAGGCGCAAACCGAACAGGTGCGCGCGCTTGCTTTTGAGCGCTTTTTACCCGAGATAAAGGGTACTGTGCCAGCAAGTTACATGGCACAAATCGATGAGGCACTAAAGCTTCATTTTTCGCTGATTTAATTATCGAGCTTAGCTAAACTTAGCTTCTTTTTAAGGAATAGTTTGGCGCATCTTTTGTAATGGTCACATCATGTGGATGCGACTCTATCAGGCTGGCATTGGTAATCGTGACAAACTGAGCCTTATCTTTCAAAGTCGCAATGTCAGGTGTACCGCAGTAGCCCATGGCACTTCTCAGGCCACCAATCATCTGATAAATGACATCGGCAACTGGCCCTTTATAGGCAACCATGCCTTCAATGCCCTCAGGTACCAGCTTCTTGGCATCCTCCTGAAAGTAGCGGTCGGCACTGCCACCAGCCATCGCACCCAGGGACCCCATGCCACGATAAGCTTTATAGCGGCGTCCATCTCTCAAGATGTCTTCACCGGGAGCTTCAGTGGTACCAGCCAGCATACTGCCAACCATGACACTATCGGCACCCGCAGCAATCGCCTTAGGAACATCACCCGTCATTTTGATACCGCCATCAGCGATTAAAGGAATACCAGCCTCATGAGCGGCTTTGGCTACATCCATAATGGCTGTGAGTTGAGGCATACCTACCCCGGTTACCACTCGAGTCGTACAAATGCTGCCCGGTCCAATCCCTACTTTAACCGCATCAACTCCACGTTCTATCAGGTCTTTTGCGGCTTCAAAAGTAGCAATATTACCAGCTACAACATCTACACTAAAACTCTCTTTCAAGTAACTAAGCGCATCTAAAATGCCTTCGGAGTGTCCGTGAGCGCTATCTAAAACCAGAGCGTCTACCCCGGCTTCAACCAGCGCACTGGCCCTTGCCTCGAGGTCATGACTTACCCCGACTGCCGCAGCTACCCGAAGTCTACCCAGCTGATCTTTAGCAGCGTCAGGAAACTCGAGCTTTTTCTGTATATCCTTTATGGTGATAAGCCCTTGCAGTTTGTAATTATCATCAACGACTAATAGCTTTTCAACCCGGTGACTGCGCAAAATTTCTTTGGCTTCTTCCAGCGTTGTACCGACAGGAACCGTCACCAGATCATCTTTGGTCATACGGTCTTCAACGCTCTGACTAAAGTCGGTTTCAAAGCGCAGGTCACGGTTGGTCAAGATGCCCACTAAGCGTCCATCTTTTTCAACAATAGGCACCCCACTTATGCGGTAAGCCGCCATAATATCTTCGGCGTCTTGCAGACTTGCCTCTCGCCCCAGAGTGATAGGGTCAACGATCATGCCTGATTCACTGCGCTTGACTTTGCGCACCATATCAGCCTGAGCTTCAATGCTCATTTTTTTGTGAATAACCCCAATCCCGCCCTGTCTTGCCATCGCAATTGCCATCTGCGTTTCGGTTACGGTATCCATGGCTGAAGAGATAATAGGGATGTTTAAAGCAATGGTACGGGAAAAACGCGTTTGTGTACTGACTTCTTTGGGTAAAACAGAAGAGCGCGCTGGAACCAGTAAGACATCATCAAAGGTAAGCGCTTCAGTGCGAAATTTGGTCGTAGTTTTATTTGCTGCTGCTTGCATAACAGTTTTGCTCATAGCTGCTGTGTCCTTAACTTTAAATATAAAGAGAATATACAGATTGGTTTACAGGGTGACTTAGAGGCAAAGCTCTAAATAGGTTTAGCCAGTATAGCCTTTTTCAGGTAGTAGTGACGGTGTACCAGATTTTGTGCATCTACTTTGATAGATATAGCCTTTCCAAAAAGTATTGCACCAGCAATACTTTTTGCGAGCTAATCCAAGCCTAACGAGAATGCTATTGCGAGTTGAAACCAAGGAACTCAGCAAACGGTGCAAACTCTGTTGGAAATGCAAATATTGATTCCGGGTCGCCTCTCAGCCTAGCAACAATATCGGACATCTTCCTAGCGGTTTAAGTGTTCTGCCATTAGTTCGAGATAGGCCTGGGGCATGCGAACAGCCTGCCCCAATCTGCTGCTTGGCGTATGCACCGTTTGAGCTCTGGCAACAACGTTTGCCTCATGGCTTAACAGATAATCAAAGACGATTCTGCGACTTTTGGCTTCTACAAGCCTGGTCTCAATACGAATTTCATCGTCAAAGCTAACACCCTGACGGTAGTCGAGCCTTAGGCCACTAACTGCCAGCGAAATACCGGTCTCGAGTTCAAAGGCTTTGTAGCTGGTTCCTAGCTGGTTCAGCCAATCTACGCGCGCCACTTCACACCACAGCACATAAGAACTGTGATGTGCCACGCCCATTTGATCGGTCTCAGCAAAGCGTACTCGCAGCGTCGTAAGGCTCAAGACAAAACCTCAAAAATATCGGTGTGAAAACTAAGTTTAGGCGTAAAGCGGGTCTGCAAATACTCACTTATCTGCCGCTGCAAATAGCCCGCCGAACGGTTTAAGGCAGCCAGCATGTCCTCTTCATCCTGGGGCTCGAGGGTACTGACCAGCACTTTAGCTGTTTTGCCATCTTTCGAAAGGTGCACACGCTCCACGGTTACCACCAGCGGAATACGCGGGTCTTTTAGGGTCGGAATCAGGTCGGAAAGGGCGCGAGAAAAGGAAAGCTCGAGCCGCTCAGATTTACTCATAAAGCTAGCATAGTAGAAAGTGGAAAGTAAAAAGTGGAAAGTGCTGACAATGAGTAAGTAGTGGTTAGTGATCAGGGGTCGTTCGGGTAGGATTTAAGTACCTCAAGAATTTTACGATCTAATGTTGAAAGGGCAAGCGTATCCAGATTTTCAAGAGGAATGTACTCTCCGTCAGAGTTAGA
>JAGQHN010000219.1 GCA_020431825.1 Trueperaceae bacterium
GTCACAATCAGTTCTGCACCATGTAAAACAGCTTCCCAGCCCAGGCTGGCAGGGCGCAAATCCAGCTCAACACCCATTTCGCGGACGGTTGAATTTGCTGCTACCAGCTTGCTTAGGTGCGCTACAGGAAAACCTGGCATTTCACAAATACCACCACCCAGCACAACCCTGTCGGGCGAAAATAGTGAAAAGGCAATACCGATGGCAATCGCTTGATTATTAATGAAATCATTCATCTCTGCGCCAAGCCCCTTTTTTAAGTCCAGGCTTAAGAAAACTTCTTGAATCGGCACGGTATAGCGTTCGGCAATATCTCTAAGAACGCGACCCGAAACATAGGCCTCGAGGCAATCCGTACGCATACCAGAAAGCTCACGGCCCTCACCCTTAAAAGGCATATTCCCAATTTCCAGCGAAAACCCGCCACCACGAAAAGCTATGCCCTCTTGCAAGAAGGCACCACCAACCCCGGTACCAAAAAAGAGACCAAGCAGGTTTTTGACGCCCTTACCCGCTCCGGCGCGCCATTCACCGCGCAAGGATATAATCGCATCTCGTTCAAGAATGACCGGAATACCGGTGAGTTCCCGGAGCTCTGTAGCCAGTCGTCGCCCATTCAACTCTGGAATATTGCCAGCAAACCGAACAAGATCTCGGTCAGGATCAAGAAACCCAGGAACAGATGAAACCACAGCATCGGGTTTAATGCCCAGCTCTTTTGCAATTTGACCTATCAGACGTGCCAGGTTAAGAACAGGATCACCTGAACGCAATTCCTTTGTGGCAACCTGCTTGGTATTGCTTAAATGTTGCCCCTGATGAATAGCCCCAAACTTTGCGTTTGTACCACCCATGTCTATAACCAGAATGGACTGAGAAGTCACATTAGCACTTCCTGAAGAAACTGCTCCAGGGCAAGACGAAATTTGGCAGTATAGCCTGCTGAATCAACAGATTTTGAAGGAATGACCTCGAGTCTTGCATGGGGAATGAACTCAGCCAGCTTATGAGCAAAGCTTAAGGGATGCACCCAATCCTCACCGTTACCGATAAGCAGCGTTGGCTGAGTCAGCACAGTTAGCATTGATAGGGGTACGCCCGGCCAATCCTTTGGTAAGCGTGCTAAAAGCGCAGTTGTGGTCTCTAGCCTGGGCCGACTGAAATAGCTAAGCAGTGAATTAGCGTTATCAGGCGAAAGCTTTTTGATGTCTTGATATAGCTCGGTAGATTGAAACGATTCTAGCCCTTGTGCGCCAAAAAGCTCGAGCTGTTGACCAACTGCGATATAACCCTGCTGATTTTCTAGCGCCGGTCGGTCAACCCAGGCTGGACGCGCAAGAATCAGCCGTTCAACACGTTCTGGATAATAGGCTGCTAAGCGTAGCGAAATAGCAGCACCCAGCGAGATACCACCTGCAGCGGCAAGCCTATCAATTCCAAGATGGTCTAAAAGCGCCAGAACATCTTTGCTAAAGGTAGCAATCGACAGGTCCTCGAGGGGGCCGAGATCACTGTCTTCATGGCCACGGCAGGCCAAACTGAGCCTTGTGACCGCGACCTCCGGGAAGACTGCCCGTGGCTGGTCAAAAGACGCACCAAGGCCGTGCTGCCACAGCACCACTGGCCCTTCACCCTCAACCTCATAAACGAGCTGGCAACCATCTGGTGTCGTAAAACTCTTTCTACTCAAGTATACTCCGCGCATAGAGCTCTCAGCATTTGACCCGCCTGGGCCGTGTCTCTGGTCTCAAATCCATGACCTATCAGCGCACCCCTAAAGCCTGTTTGTGCCAAAGCTTTTACGAAGGCTGGAAGATCGACCGCACCCCGTCCTGGCGGTACTACTTTACCCGAGCTATCAATATCCTTAGCATGAGCTAAGACGACCTCTGACCCTAAAAGCTCGAGGGCTTCGGAAACAATCTCTTCCTGTCGGGATAAGCCGTCTGCCCCAATCAGATTGGCAGCGTCCAAAATAATCTTGAGATGAGGTGCCTGAACTTCGTTTAGCAGCTTGCGCGCCATTTTAGCATCACGAATAATATTGCCGGGCTCAGGCTCTATCGCAAGTAGCAAATCCAGGGACGCTGCCTCCGCCAAGGCCCAGTCCAGCTCAGTCCGTAAATCAGTCCAGGCTTCAGGAGAGCTGTTTTGAGGATGGTACGCCCACATATTCTCAGGGTCACGCGATCCCGTACAGAGCGTTACGATAGGAATAGCTAGCATCTTTGCCGCCTTCAAAACCTGCCCAAAACCAGAACGCATGGACCGCCTTATTTCTGCATCAGGGTGCGCCATGTTGTAGCTACCTGAAAGACCCACCAGCTTAACACCAAGGCGCTCCGCCGCAGCTTGACCTATTTTGAGAGCAGTTTCATCAACAGCCTGGGGTAGACTTTCCATGCCAAAACTTGACAGGTTCATGTGCGCGCCCAAAAATCCATCCATCTGAATAGCTTGTACTACCTCTGCCACCTGCCGCATAGGATAAGTGCGTGAGAAAATTGCCGGGTACATTACAGGGGACCTGAAACACTGGCAAGCTCAACTGACTTGCCAGACTTTGCCGATTGAGCAATAGCCACCATCGCCCGCACCGAAGCAACGCCATCCTCGATTGAGGCACCGTTCATGGCTATGCCTTTTAATATGACGTCAGCAAAACCCTCGAGTTGTCGGCGGTAAAAGTGACCATCGGCACCAAGCAGCCGGTGATAAGCCCCATCTGACTCACGGAAAATATCAACTTCACTTGATTTGTATAACCAGGGATTATAGATTTTGCCAAGCGCACTGCCATGTTCACCGTAAATCTGGAAACCTTCGTGCCAATCCATCCGTACTTGTAGCGTCAGGTCAAGGTGACCCAGGGCACCACTCTCAAAATCAACATCAACAAACCAGCACATAGCACCATAGCGGTCAAGTAGCCGGGTCTGTACCGAACGAATCGGTCCAGCCAGATACCGGGCCAGATCTACGAGATGACTGCCATGAGCCAGCATGTTATAGCGGTGTTTATCGGCTTTCTGGTCACCTTCGGGACGCAGTGCATTTGTGCCAGTCTGTGGCAGCGGCTGAACGGCATCGGTGACCGTATAACGATGGGTCGAGTCGCAGTACCAGGCCTTAAGGGCCAGCATCTCACCCATTTCCTCTTGAATGAATGCATGAGTTGCCTGAATACCCGGATCAAAACGCAGCATATGACCTATTTGCAGGACTTTGCCAGTTTTAGCAACATCAGCCTCGAGCTCTTCAACTTCTTCAACAGAAAGACCTACAGGCTTTTCACAAAAGACATGTTTTCCGGCGGCCAGTGCCTTGCGTGAGGCTGGCACATGAAAGGCATCTGAAGTCGCAATGATGACAGCATCGACGCTGTCATCAGCGAGCATTTCGTCATAATCGGTGTAAATCTTTTCGGCACTATAGAAACCACCAAACTTGTGAGCCAAGCCTTCGTCTCGGTCACAAACCGCTGCCAGGGTGACATTGCGGCCTTTTTGCACTGATTCCAAATGGGCGAATTGCGCAATCGGGCCACAACCCAAAATGCCTACTCGCAGTAATGTTGATTCTTTTTTTAGGGGCATTATTTACGCTCCTTAGTTTGGAAAGGCAGCCCGATAATGGTATTGCCCAAATAAATGCTCATTCTGATTGGAGCTGTACAACATTGGATAGCTTCGAGAAAAGCAAGGAGCTCGAGCTGCCTCACTTAAAGCTTTAATTATGACTTAGTAAAGCCTTAAGTTAATCTAACAAATCCTCTAACTCACTTAGCAGTTCTTTGGCGGCAGCGCTGCTGCGCGCTACTAACATGATGGTATTTTGCCCAGCAACTGTACCGACAATCTCATCACGGTCAAGTTTATCTATGACATAAGAAATGCCGCTGGCATGCCCTTCATCGGTAGAAATGACAATGACATTTTCACCACGGTCAATATCTCTTACAAAGAGCTTAAAGCGCTGCGCCAATTCTCCCATAACATCTTGCTGGGCTGAAAGGGGGGTAGAGCGGTAACGGTGCTGCCCTTCGCCAGCAGGAATACGCACCAGTCTGAGCTCATTGACATCTCGGCTAATGGTCGCCTGAGTTACGCGTATACCCCGCTCTGCAAGGTGCTCAGCAATTTCTGACTGAGTTGAAACAAATTCATTTTCAATAAGTTCTTCTATAAGACGTTGACGATATTCTTTGCTCGGCATAGCTTCCTCAATCTGCATACTTTTTCTTATATTCATTATAACCAGTAAATTTATGCACTCTGCGAGAAGCCTGACAAACTTGGCAAACAGGCAAACAAAACTCGAGCCTTTCCAGGTTCAGCTGCCATAAGCATTACTTTAAAGCTGGTTAAAAGCTGGCATAATCGCGCTATGGCCAGTAAATATGCAACCGTACATCATATTGTTGAAAAACGCTTTCTCGCTGAAACACCTGACTCACAAAGACTCATGATTGACGCAGAAAAAGTAGCCAAGTCAGGGATGAACCCCATGGATTTAGTACTTAGCGCTGTAGGTGGCTGCGCTGCTATTGACATTGTAGAAATGATAAAAAAGCGCAAGCTCGAGATTGAGTCTTACCGCATTGAACTTGAAGGAGAGCGCTTTGACGGAACCCCTGCCTACTTCACCCATATCCATGCAAAACATATTTTTAATGTGCCGGGTCTCAGCGAAAAGATGGCAAACCGTTTTGTTGATTTGGGCATGAATAAGTACTGCTCGGTTGCCAGTAGTCTCAAGGCCGATACCAGTTTTGAGGTCGTGCTCGAGCATGACAGCAGCGAGAACAGCGACGACTAAGCTAGCCCCTCGTCTCTGTCCACTCAAAATCACTCTTTCTCCAAAGCCGCTAACTCAGGCTTTCGCAGTCA
>JAGQHN010000021.1 GCA_020431825.1 Trueperaceae bacterium
AAGGGGTCAATGTAGGCTTGCCAGTAGGCATTGCGCTCGCCTTCGCCATCAATCAGGCAATTTTGGCGCTGCGTCCAGATTTTTGTCTTGATGTCGTAGTGATTGAGTACCAAATCCCCTCGACCGGAAGAACCATCTCGGTACATAAAGAGCATATTGCCATCTGACAGGCGGTAAAACTCAGGATAGGTGACATTGGTTTCGTTTCGCCCTGTCATTGGAAGTTCCTTGGATAGCTCGAGTCCCCCTGCTTCTAGACTTTTTGCATATCGCAAGGGACTTACATGATGGTCAAAGGCAACATGTAAAAAGCCATCTCCGTCAACCATGATGCTAATAACATTATGCGCGTCATTGACATTTCCCTGATACTGCGTTTTATGAAGATTGAAGGTGCTTGAGCCTAAGCGCCTTTTGCCCAGAACCATAAAGCCTTCCCCTTCATAAAAGCCAATGTACTGAGTATCTTTATGCGTTACAATCGAATTGCGGCGAAAAATAGTGGCATTAACAGAAGTTTTCGCCCAGCCTTTAGCAACGTTTATATAATTTGAGCTACTCATCTAGTTACAAAACAGCCTTTAAAAAGGGATATGCCTGGGTTGCCTCAATGCGGTGACGACCTTGAAAATAATCGGTTTGAACCCCTTGAGCAGAAAACAGCTTGTAAATCTCGTTGGTTTTAGCAACACTGTTTTTTACTGCCTCGATGGGAAAAATGGGGTCGTGGGTTCCTGCCTCGACAAAGAGTGGGCGCGGAGCGATGAGGCCCGCCAGATCATAAATTTCACCAAACTGATGCAGATTGTGGACATAGTTGCAACCGCAGTGGTGCATGGCATGGATGCTGTGCTGAAAGCTCGAGAAATATCCACTTATCACGCAGGCTTTGATGCGCTCATCGGCGCAGGTAGTAAACATAGAGACCATACCGCCACCAGAAAGCCCCATCGAGCCCAGGCGCGAAGTATCAAACTCGGGCCTGGTTTCCAGATAATCTATGAGTCTGCGGCTATCGCGCACGCGTATGCCAGCAACCGAACCACCCAGGTGCGAAGCAAGCATAGCAGCGTGCATACAACTGCTTGGCGCATTCTGCCCGATTTTCAGATAAGAGAAATCTGTCTGACGTTCGCCAAAACAAGAAATTTCAGGCGCAGCGACGGCAAAGCCCTGTCTGCAAAGCTCGAGCGCAAAATCCTTATAAATGCCATCCGCTCCGTCGCGGTCTGTACCATCTTCCCAGATACTCACGATGTCTTTCACACCGTACCCATGACCATGAAAAGCCAGCACGGTTGGCATAGGTCTGGGCTTATCTTTAGGCATTAGCAGATAAACCGGCATGATGCTGTGCTCTGCGGTGCGAAGCAAAATTTTCTCGCGAATATAGCTGCCTTTATCGGTTTGCTCGAGTATTTCTACCTCAAGGGGTGCGGAAAAATCCTGGAACCCCAGTGTATCGCGAAAGGCTTGTCTTGCTGCTTTTTGCCACGCTATAGCTTCATTTGCGGTGTTTGCTTTAAAAGCATAAGGAGCACTTTCGGACTTGTACTGCTGCCAGAGTTCATGAGCAGGTTGTAGCTCGAGTTTATTCATAGGGTCTCCATTATAAGTCTAGGCCTGTTCTGGTTTTAAACTCCTCCCCAACCCAGTCGGTCTCGCAAGCTCGGAACCTTTTTGAAAGGAGAGAGCAGTTTGCTTCCCCCTTTTATAAAGGGGGATTACTCCTCCACCAGTGGCAACGACTCAAAGTCTACCAGGGGAACCGTATAAACATTGCCATAACCAGAGCGATCTGAGCTAAAGGCAACATAGCTGCCATCAGGCGAAATGCGCGGGTGAGGGTGGGTTTGCTGAATATGCATGGCAGAGTCATGACGACAAAGAATTCTGGGTGGCAAATACCTTTCCCCGTCCCATTTCCAGAGTCTAATGACGCCACCCCCATCGCCGACAATCAACTTCTCATCTCTGGAATAAATGTGTCCAGTTTTGCCAGGGAAACTGTTTTCAACGTGGTTAGTATTATCATAGCGGCACTGACCTAGCATGCCGCTTGCGCCACCCTCTATATGTCCGTGATAACCGATATGAATCCCGTCTGCCAGCCAGTATTCATGACCTACAATTTCTCCCGGTGCTGTCTCACGGATTTTCCAGGTTTTCCCAGTTGAGACATCCAGCCCCCAGATGCGGTTATCTACCAGGTGCCAGGGGCCTTCGTGACAATAAGTGAGCAGGTGTGACTGAGTCGGCGAAGTGTTAACATGGCCTATCCAGTAATGTTCTTCAAAAACCACATCGGCGCCACTACCATCGACAGCAACACGCAAAATCTGGCTGAGCGGTTTGGCGTCATGCGTTTCTCTAAAGCCGATATAGCCGCGGAGCAAATCAACCTCAAATTTATCTGACTGATCTTCCCAGGTACCAAAGTAGACGTAGTTGCCATCGGCAGAGACATTGGTCATAGAGACGCACCACTTGGGGTCCATTTCGTGTAAAACACGAAGCTTTTTGCTATGAGGGTCAAGTGCCATAAGGTTCAGGTCATGGAAAAAGTAAATTTCGTCGTTGATTGGGTTCAGCGATGACCGTGTGAACTCGAGTTCTCTTGGCAAGGGAACAGGCTCGAGGTCAGTTAGCTGCTCTATTGCGCCTGAGTCTATATCCAGACTGTAAAGATTACTGTGGTTACAGCGGTCAGAGGCAAAGGCCAGCTTCTTGCCACCGTCGTACCAGCCGTTGTTAGTAAAGTAAAAATGATGTGAGTGCCCACGGTAGTTGGTGTGCTGGGTAACTTCAAGTCCCGAAATGCGGTCTTTGTAACTCGAGCGTTCGTTAGACATCTGCTTCCTTTCTAAATCCTGAAATCTCCTCTAAGTCCCTTTTGGAAAAGAGGACGACTAAAAGAAAAGCTTCCCCCTTTTTTAAAGGGGGACTGAGGGGGATTTCTACGCAATTTCTTTTATCCACCGTAAACAATCATCACCCCAGTTAAACTCAGCATTCAGGCCAAGGCCGTGCCGACCTTTGGTATAGATATGCAGTTCAAAAGGGACAGCTTTTTTCCGCAAGGCCTGAGCAAACATAAAACTGTTTTCTACTGGTACGGCAGCATCTTCGACGGTATGCCAGATAAAACAAGGGGGCGTAGTTTCGCTGACATGGTTTTGGGGTGAGGTTTGTTCTACCAGCTCTGTGGAAGGGGTGTCGCCAAGCAAGTTTTCGCGGCAACCAGCATGGGCAAAATCGCCGTCCATAGCAATGACCGGATAGCAAAGAATGGCAAAATCCGGTCTCAGGGAGACGCTACTCGAGTAGCGGTCATAGGCAACGGCTGTGTGCGCTGATAAATGCCCCCCTGCCGATGATCCCATGATGCCCAGTTTTCTTATTCCCCAGTTATCAGCTTTTTTACGAATGGTTTCTAGGGCTGCCAGAGCATCCTCGAGCATGGCTGGGTGCTTAAAACCATCAGAACCAAGGCGGTAGGTCACGACAAAACTGGTAATGCCGTGCTTTTGAAAAAACTCGGCGTAACCTTTGCCCTCGTGTTCGGCAAGATGGCGGTAACCTCCGCCAGGAAAAATGATGATGCCAATGCCGTTAGCGTCACCCTCGGGTAAATAAACATCAATAGTAGGAGAGGCTTGTGTAGTCGAATGTTCAAGACTTGCAGTTAGGTTTTGCATAGGGTTTAGCTCAAAACCTCGGTTTCTGGCATGAGCCAGGGAGGAAGCTGTTTGCCTTTTTCCCTTAAGTGACTGGCATAGAGGAAACGGTAAACATCATTAACATAAAACTGCGGATAGCGCTTATCGGGTAAACGGTCCATAAAGCCATCCATAATGCGCTCGGCCATATCATTATCCATGCCGTTTTCAACTTCATAGTCAAAATAGATAGCCAGGTCTTTATCTTCTTCTTCAACGATATTAGAAACACCGAACTGCTTTGGGAAGCGGTGAGCAGGCGAGTAACGTTCCATCAGGAAGGTGCCAAGGGCTGCCGAGTTGACGTGCTCTTTGTGCTCAAAAAGGAAATTGACCGTTTGCTGGGCATCCTCGAGGGTTTCGCCAGGAAAGCCAAAGAAAAAGAAAGTATGATTCCAAATGCCCGCTTCATAGCTTTCGCGCAAGATACGGTGCATGTGATCAAGCTGGGTGCCTTTAATCATTTTGTCCATGACGGGTTGTGAGGCGCTCTCGAGCCCATACAAAATCATGCGGCAACCACCCTCGGACATGCTATCTAACAGCTCCTTATTTATTACTTTTTCAAAACGCGCACAGCCGCCCCAGTGGAAAGGGGTGCCCTGTTCTTTTAAGAGTGCTGAGAGTCCGCGCAGGTTTTTTGGGGTAAACGCTTCATCAGAAAAGAGGATGTGCCTGACCCCGTATTTTTCTTTGAGAGTATGCATTTGCTCGGCCAAAGCTTGAGCCCGAAGCTGGCTAAAACTTTCGGCTTCGCCGTAGCCGACATTGCAGAAAGCACATTTGCCAAAGTAACAGCCCCTGGCCGTCAGGAGGGGTAAAGCTGGGTAAGGAGCAAGGTAACGGCCCAGCGGTAAACCATCAAAATCAGGCATGGGTACATCGCCAATGTTTTCGGGTGGTTTGCGCGGCGTAACGCGGATAGTGTCACCATCGCGGTAGACCAGATTAGGCACGGTGGACAGCTCGGTCTTTTGGGTAACTGCTTCGACCAGTTGCAAAAGAGGCACTTCTCCATCAAAGACCACCGCGCTGTCAAAGAGTTCAAAGATGCGCGGTACTTTGGGCAGTTCTTCACGCAGCATACTGATATGAGGTCCGCCTACCACGATGTGAGTATTTAAACCTGCCTCTTTAATCAGATGCCCTAGCGTCATACCAGCAAGCATTTGCGGCATGGAAGGTATCGAGATGCCCACAACATCAGGCTGTTCCCTAATAATGTCTTTCAGTATTCCCCGTTTATAAATATCCAGAAAAATATTATAGCGTTCGTCTTTGACGAGTTTTAAGAGCTCTTTGCTGTTGTCTACCGGAGCCGCTGCCGTATAGCTTTGCAGGTTGAGATTGGCTGGGAAAAAGGGAAGAGAGGCAAGCTCGAGGGCTTCAATCACCGTTTCAAAGGCCCGTTTCCCGACTGGCCCATCAAAAAAACGCTTACTCCGTATGATGTCTTTGGCATGCTCCACTTGTTTGGCGAGTTGCAGACCCTCATTAATGGCCCAGAGTACCTTTTCACGTGGAGGCAGAAGGCGATCTGTTGGCGGTTTATCTGCCTTATCACCAAATAGATCTTTGAGTTTCTCAACACTTTTTTCGATATAACTGCGGGTCAAAATTTCATCAAAGACTTCCAGATTGAGGTCTCGCTGAATGACTTCTATGCCATTGGCCCTTAAGTAGGCTGTTAACGTGGGCAAGGCCAAGTGGGGCATGGTGGGCGTCCAGTTTGGGGGGAAAAGAAGCATAACTTTCATGAACTAACTCCTAAAAAGGGGGCTATCATCCTTAGAGATAATGCGGCAGCGCCGAGCATGACCAAGAGGACTGCCAGCACCCGAATAATTCGCTGTCCTAATCTATGCATTTTAATGCCAGTCGTAAAATAATGTTCAGCGAAGTAAATAAAAATGAGCCAGACGATACCCCCAAAGAAAAAATAAAAACGTGACACGGCACTGTGTGCCCAGGGGTTAAAGTCTAAGACCACATACCACTGATCTATAACGGAATGCAGCAAAAAGAAAAGTAAGCCTGATAGCGCAATGCTCAAGATCCACGCGCTATAAGCCAGCAGATAGGACCAGACCGTTCCTTCTGAAGACTTTGGGGTATGTTCTTGCACGACTTCCATTCTTAGCTTGTCCTAATGGCTTGATACAGGTGGCTGCTATGTAGTAAAGACATAGGGTATTAGAGACACAGAACGAGAGATAGAACCCTAGGTATGCTGGGGGCTCATGCCTTTACTTAAAAAGGGAAGCTCGTCAATGTTCCCTACTTCAACCAGATAAATATTTGCATATTTGGTTAAATCAGAGGCATACATAACGTATTTGCCATCGGGGGTAAATCTTGGGTGGCAGTGTGCATGCTGGTCATTAAAGGTGCTTCGGTGATAGGCCAGTACTCTCGGCCCGGCGTATTTTTCACCGTCCCAGTTAAACAGTTGAATAAACGGTTGCGCCTCACCCTGATGGCTAAAAACAGCTGCTGGTGAGCCGTCACCCGCAATAAGTTTTTCGTTTTGAGAGCAGAAATGGGTTGAGCGGTAGGGGAAGCTTACCTCTACATGGTCGCTGTTGTCCCATTTAATATGACCATAAATATGGTCACCATTGCGGTCTCTGGGAAAACCGTGGTAACCAATAGTTTCGCCGTCTTCAAACCAGTACTCATGACCAACGGCAATGCCTTGTCCTTCCTGAGGACGAATCTTCCAGGTTTCACCTGTTTGAATGTTTAAACCCCAGATGCGCTGCTCAACCAGGTGCCAGGGACCTTCATGGCAAAAGGTCATAATATCTGGGAGCTTGGGTGAGCAATTTTCATGGGTGATGTAGCAGTAATCTTCGTGAATGGGTTCAACTTTACCTGTGGCAATCTCAATGCGCAAAATCTGCGAAAAAGGCTTAGCGTAGAACTGGTCACGGAAGCTCGAGTATGCAAAAGAAATTTTGGCTTTGCCCTCATCGGCTTTTTTTGCCAAGCGCGTGCAGATGTAGGTGCCATCGGCATTAGCACCAGGGCGACCGGTTGGCTCCATATCTTCTGGCGCTTCATAAACGACGCGCTCCGCAAGAGTATCCATGTTCAGCTCAATGATTTGCCGATTCCACCAGTAGTAGTGGGCATTATTGGTCTTGCTGTAGCAGCCACCCGGACGAGCCGCGCCAGAACGCTCTAAATCGGTAAGTTGCGTGATGGTGAACGTGTCAAGGTTATAACCATAAAGATTACTTTTGCCCCCGCGGTCAGAGGTAAAAATAAATGACTTCCCCTCGTTATACCAACATGGGTCAGTGAAGTACATATGATTGGAATGTCCAAAATAGTCAGTCAGACGAATGATTTCGCGACCACTATAGGCATCTTCATAGCGAAAAATCTCATCCTGAAAAGTATCACCTTTTGCCACTGAGAACCTCCCTTGGCAGGTTTAAAGTGTAGAAAGTAGAAAGACGGGTCTAGGCGCTTAAATCAAGCTCCTCGGCATAATGACAGCTTGCCCAGTGATTTGGGGTCACCTCGCGCAACGCTGGCGTATCTGATTTGCATTTGTCGGTAGCGTAGCGGCAGCGTGGGTGAAAGTAACACCCTGACGGTGGGTTGGCGGCGTCTGCCACTTCGCCCTGCAAAGCAACGTGCTTGGTTCTGGCTCTTGGATCAGGCTTGGGTGCCGATGATAACAGAGCCTCGGTGTAGGGGTGCTGAATATTGTTAAACAGGTCATCGGTACTGGCAATTTCAACAATTTTGCCCACATACATAACTGCAACGCGGTCACAGAGGTGGCGTACCACACTTAAATCGTGCGAGATAAAAAGATAAGTGAGTTGAAACTGTCCCTGCAAATCCTTTAAAAGATTAAGGACCTGAGCCTGAACGGACACGTCCAGCGCTGAAACGGGTTCGTCACAGACAATCAGTTGAGGGTTAAGCGAAAGTGCTCTGGCAATACCGATGCGTTGCCGTTGTCCGCCAGAAAAGGCGTGTGGGTAGCGGCTCATGTACTCAGGACGCAAACCAACCAAGCGTAACAGTTCGGCAACCCGGTCACGCAGGGCTGAACCATCCAAAATGCCATAATTTTTTAAGGGCTCGCCTACGATCTGCTCTAGGGTCATGCGTGGATTCAGCGACGAATAGGGGTCCTGAAAAATCATCTGAATGTTTTTCCAGACATCGCGCATTTCTTCACGAGAGAGTTGGGCTAGGTCAACCTGACCCTTGTCAGTATCTTTAAACAGGATTTTGCCGGCGGTGGGGTCATAGGCACGAATCACTGCCCGGCCGGTCGTTGTTTTGCCACAGCCAGACTCACCAACCAGCCCCAGAACTTCAGCGCGCTTAATGTCAAAGCTGACATCATCTACGGCCTTGACATGATTGACTACCCGCTTGCGAAAGATACCCTGATTATAAATGGGAAAGTGCATCTTGAGGTTTTGCACCTCGAGCAAGGTATCCGTTTTCGTTTTTGTTTCAGGTTTTACGGCAGCGCTACTCATGCTTCTACCTGCTTGGCTAAGTTCGGGTTGATGGCTTCGGCTCGAGCGCAGCGTGACCACTGATTTGGTGCCACTTCTTTAAAGGGTGGATTGGCACAGGCTTCGGGCAAATAGTGTGGGCAGCGGGGGTGAAAAGCACAGCCTTTGGGTACAGAGGTCGGGTCGGGCACGGCACCTTTAATGGTCTCGAGCCTGTCAACCACCTGATCATGCCTTGGGATAGAGCGCATAAGTGCCTGCGTATAAGGATGAGAAGCATTGTAATAAAGGTCATCAACCTGAGCAACTTCTACTTCTTTACCGAGATACATCACGACGACCTGATCAGCCACTTCGGCAATTACACCCAAATCATGCGTGATAAACATAATAGCCATACCATACTCGTCTTGCAGACTTCTCATCAGGTCTAGTATTTGTGCCTGGGTCGTTACATCTAGAGCAGTCGTTGGCTCGTCAGCAATAAGGAGCTTGGGGTTACAACTGAGTGCCATGGCGATCATGACCCGCTGCCGCATACCACCTGAGAGTTCATGGCGGTAACGTTTGAGTAGGCTAGCCGGACGAGGCAAGCCGACACGAGTAAACAACTCCACCGAGCGATCTTCGGCTTCTTTCTTACTGGCGTTGGTATGCAGGCGAATGGCTTCAACCATCTGATTGCCAATGGTGTGAACTGGACTAAGGCTGGTCATGGGTTCCTGAAAGATCATGGCAATTTCGCCCCAGCGAAGTTTACGCATGGTTTCACTCTTAGGCCTGTTTGCTGTAATGTCAATGGGACCAGCTGGGTTGCCATAGTAAGTAATGGTTCCCCCATCAATTCTGCCTGGGTGTTTTACCATGTTCAAAATGGCCCTTGCGGTAACACTTTTCCCACAGCCTGATTCGCCAACAATACCAAGCGTCTTTCCTTTGGGGATAGTAAAACTAACGCCATCGACGGCGCGAACGGTGCTGCGTGTCAGGTAGAAGTTGACCTGTAAGTTTTTTACTTCAATAAGTGCATCTGACATAAAAATCCTTAACGTCCGAAGGGGTCAGCTGCGTCGCGCAAGCCGTCGCCTAAAAAGTTGAATGCCAAAACGGTAATAACTACAGCTAAGCCCGGAATCATAAGCCAGGGAGCAAGGGCAACCGTACGGATATTTTGTGCTTCCTGTAGTAAAACACCCCAGCTAATAACAGGTTGACGCAAGCCCAGACCAAGAAAACTCAGTGACGTTTCTGCCAGAATAATCCCTGGTATAGAGAGAGTCAAAGAAGCAATGATGTGACTCATAAAGCTGGGCACCATATGCTGGATAATGACGCGAAAGTCTCTGGCACCACTTAATCTTGCTGCTAACACAAAATCTTCATTTCTTAAGGATAAAAAGCGCCCGCGAACCTGTCGCCCCAGACCTGTCCAACCAAGAATAGACAGAATGAGCGTGATGCCAAAGTAGCGCAGGGTTTGTGGCCAGCCCGGAGGTAAGGCGGCACTTAGCGCCATCCACAAGGGTAATGATGGAATAGAGCGTATGAACTCGATAATACGCTGAATAATATTATCGACCATGCCACCGTAATAGCCTGATAAGCCCCCAAGTACAATGCCCAGGATAAGGCTTAAAAAGACACTTAAAAGACCAATGGAGAGCGAGATTTTGCCGCCATGAATAATCCTCGAGACCATATCTCGCCCCAGGCGGTCAGAGCCCAGTAAAAAGATGACGCCATCAGATTCTTTATCTAAACCAAAAAGATGGATATCCGATTCCCAGAGGCCCCACATCTTATAAGGGTCACCGCGAACAATAAAATAAATGGGATGCCAAACCGATTTGTCCACATGAAAGGTTCGTCTTAAGGTTTCTGGATCGCGTTCTTCAATGAGACCATAAACGCCTGGCCTTAGACTGAATTTGCCTTCGCCGTTTATAAAACTGATGGCCTGAGGGGGCACAAATTTGGTTTTGGCATTGGTTTTTTCAGGGTTATAAGGCCCAACAAAATCAGAAAACAGGGCAACAACGTAAAACAAGATGAGAATAATTGCACTTACCATAGCAACATGGTGCTTTTTAAACTTCCACCACATAAGCTGCCGAGGCGTTGCAATCGATGCCCCTTTTTCTGCAATGGTCTCCTCTTCTATGGCTAGGTTTTTGGCACTAAGGTCAGCCATTAATCGAGCCTGATCCTTGGGTCAACTAAAGCCAGCACTATGTCTGAAAGAAGGGTGCCGACAACGGTGAGTATACTTAACAACATAACAATAGCTCCTGCTAAAAACATATCCTGACTGAGTAGTGCCCGTAGAAGGATAGGACCAATGGTTGGCAGATTAAGGACAACGGCAGTAATGACCACGCCGCCAATGAGTTCCGGTAAGGCGTAGCCCGCTGTACTGATAAAGGGGTTAAGTGCCACACGTACCGGATACTTCCAGGTAAGGCGGCCTTCAGTAAGTCCTTTGGCTCTGGCAGTTTCAACATAAGGTTGATTAATTTCGTCAAGCATATTAGCGCGCATCGTACGAATAAGCCCGGCTGTGCCTGCGGTGCCAGCAACAATCATGGGAATCCAGAGATGGCTCAGAAGGTTGACAAACTTTGCCCATGACCAGGGCGCACCTTGAAATTCAGGTGAAAAAAGCCCTCCTACATCCTGTCCAAAGACAGAAAAGCCAATCCACATGAGTACCAGTGCCAGCATAAAATTGGGGATGGCCAAGCCTATAAAGCCTAAAAAGGTGGCAATATAGTCGCCAATAGAATACTGGTTGGTAGCAGAAAATACCCCAATGGGAATCGCCACAGCCCAAATAAATAAGATAGAAGAAGCTGAAACCATCAGGGTTAGTAATAGACGACTCCAGATAATCCTGTTGACGGGTAGTTGCCACTCGAGTGACTGCCCAAAGTCTCCCTGCAGAATATTCCCGATCCATTTTAGGTACTGAATATGAACGGGTTGCCCTAAACCGTAGGCCTGCCTTAAGGCCTCGAGCTGTGCTGGGTTGACCGTATCACCCTGAGCCTTGAGACTGGCAGCATAGGAGGTTAGAAAATCTCCTGGAGGCAGCTGAATGATAATAAAGCTAACAATAGAAATGACAAAAATAGTGACAATAGAATTTAATACACGCCTTACGATAAATACAAACATGGATTCCTTATGAGATAAGTATAAAAGTTAGGGTGACTAGCTACAGAACCCAGATATCTGGGTTCTGTAGCTAAATTCTTAGGACTTAATGAAGAACTGAGGAGGATTGAGTTGACCGCTGTTGCGCAGGGTATCGTCATCGATATAGCCTGAAGCAACATTGCCAAACCTGTTGCTGGTGATGTAAAGCACGGGTGCTTCACCTACAATACCGATGGCATACGGATGCTCTTTGTGAATGTCTATCAGTTGCTTAAAGAGGGCATCACGTTTGGCTTGATCAGGTTCAACCTGAGTTTGGTCCCAAAGTGCCCATATTTGACGGATGGGGTGGTCTTCTGGCGGTTCGGCTTGCTTGTAGGGGGAGTTATCATAGTAGTGACCATAAAGAGGTGCCCATGGGCCGTCATCAGTTGATCCAATAAAACGACCAGGGTCGGCCATGACTATTGAACTGCGGTCAAAGCCCCAAGCGCCTACATCAACTTCGCCGTTTTGAACGCGTGTCTCATAAAGTGAGCGCTCAACCACATCCTGGCTAACGTCTAAACCAATAGCTTTCCAGTACTCTGCAACCATGCCTAATTGGTCAGCTTCTGGAGTACCCGTTTGGTACTGGTGAAGAATGCTGAAGGATAACTTATTGCCATCAGAACGTACGCGTATACCGTCACTGCCTGCGGTTAAACCAAGCTCATCAAGCAGGGCATTGGCTCTGTCAGGGTCGTATTCGGCCCAGCGGGTTTCGAACTCGGGGTCGTAGTTTGGTGAACCTGAAACAGGGGAAGCCTGACGTGGCTCAAAAAGACCATCAAAAATGAGATCATTGATTTCTTCGCGGTTAATAGCGATAGAAAGCGCTTCACGGAACTGGGCCGTATCAAAAAGTGCAGCCAGAACCGGATCAGAGTTATTGATGTTGGGGTAAACGGCGTTGGTACTGGCGGCTTTCCAGATGGTCAAGCTGTAGTCACCAATGCCTTCACTTTCTTTATAGAAGGTGAAGTTAGCAGACTGAACATGGCGACCCTGGAAGTCAATCAGACCCTGTGCAATCCAGAGATCAAAAACAGCCTGATCGCTAAACAGTGCATGGGAAATGGTGTCAATATAAGGTAGTTGGTTGCCCTCGGAGTCCACACCGTAGAAGTAAGGATTGCGCTCCATGATATAGGGATCTTCAGTAGGTTTATTTTTGGCTTTCCAGGGATTAAGCACCGGCAATTCTGGATTCCTAAACCAGTATGCAATGGGTCCTTGTAAACCACCCGCATCACCAAAAAGCTCCTGCCAGGTAGCAAGACCGTTCTCTGCCAGAGCAGCGTCAATCAGAGCCTGATCGCCTCTGCCATCGCCCATGTACTGACTGAGATAGTGGGCAGGTGCCATAAAGCTTGGTCCACCTGACATACCACCTGTAGATTTGGCAATAAAGAGGGGCAAAAGTGGGTTTGGTGCAGGGAAGCTAACTTTAAAGGTCAGGTCATCGATGATCTCGAGGCCCATGTCAACGCCATTTAGAGTATAGAAGGAAGGTTTCGTACCTAAATCACCAAGGTACATTTCGTCATACCAGAATTGCACATCGTTAGTGCTGACGGGCACTCCGTCTGACCATTTAAGACCATCACGCAGCGTAAAGGTATACTCTGAAGCGTCATCATTTTGTGTCCATTCAGACACAAAGCCTGCCGTGACGTTTACCGTATCAACGTCAGGAACATCCCAGCGAATAGCCATTTCTTCATTGAGTTTGGTTGGACCCCAGCGGTCAGAAATGCCTTTAAAAGCACGGCGCCAGGTGCCACCATATTGACCAATCTCATTAACGGTTGGGACAATACGAGGGTTACTTGGGAGACGCTCAGCTACGGTAGGCAAGCTACCAGCAGCAACCATGTCAGCCAGCATAGGTGCTTCATTAAAGCTGCTGGGTGTGCTTTGCGCTAAAACTGAGCCGGGAACAACAGATGCCAGCGTTGTAGCTGCAACGGTGCTACCCGTAAGGCGCAAGAAATCACGACGTGAGATTTCCTTATTAGCCAATTTTTCTATATTTTTTTTGATATCCATTAACTAGATAACCTCCTAATAATTGAGTGACGAAAAGCCGGACTCGTGTCTGTTTATGCACCACCTCCTATGCGGCCTAAGCCGTAAGGAAAATAAGCAAAAGAATAAATCATACTTCTATTTGCTCCGCTGCAATCGAAGGCTTTTGCTGATGTACTCTTGACATCATCATTGCCTCGTAAAACATAGGAAGCCAGTAAGCAAAAGCTTCAGGGCTCGAGCCCTGAGCGATAAAGCTAAGTTGACGGGTTTTGTCATAGAAAACGCGGGTCCAGCGTTTGCGTCTGGTACCACCCTCAAGATAGCTGTATTTGGCCTCGAGGCAAATCAGGTTACCAACAACCCAGTCTTTTTGTTCCTCGAGTTCAACCCCAGCAAGGGCATGAATACCCTCTAAAAATCCGGCCATAAGCTCATCTTTGTCTTCAGCTTGAAATTCAAAACCCAGGTCTTGAACCTCAACGCCAAGCAGCGTTTCACCATCTTCGGCTGTGGGTGAAAATAAAACGCCCATACGACCATCAGGCCAGGGACTCCGCGACCAATCAATAGGCACAAAGAGCGAGAAATACTGTTCTCTATACCAGCTTAAGCCTTTAAAAACAGGCGGCGAATCTCTTTTTGTCGTCACCATAAATCCAATCTCACAGACCAAGTTTGCTTGGCTGAATGGTGTTTTGGTTTGTCCTATCGAGCCCAAGAATAGCACATCATATAGGATATAGGTCAACCCATTCTTTTCATCAAAGCCAATCAAGTAAATTTTTAACGCCTATCTTAAGCCAGGGCTAATCAGCAAAAGTGAAAAGGAGTGTGAAGGGATGTTCATTCAGATCCCCAATACTCCCGTTTTATTCGGCTAGCTTAGCCAGAGATGCCGCGAAAAACACGAATGCTAAAAGCATGATCCACCGGGCTGAGAAAGGTGATGAGAACCCGGCATCTGTTGGCTAAAACCGCTTCGCTTGCTCGCATATGTTCATAAAGATGGGCACCTGATCCCCCCGTTATTTCGATGACATCATTACCAAAGCGCATTTTTCCGCTACCGTTTTTCAGAAACAGTTCTTGAGCAGGAGCGGTACTAAGAGCACTGTCTCCGGTTTCCCAAAAACCCCCGGCAGGAAAATCAAAGGCAATTTGTACAAGGACATTGTTCAGACCATCAAGGGTTTTATAGTGAGCATCAAAGCCGTTGCTTAGAGCCTTAAGCTCGAGCCTGCTGACCATCGGCGGCAAAGCCTTATAGCCGCGTTCTGTTTGCGCCTCATCCCAGGCATCTCTGGAAACGGGTCTACCCAAAGGCAGTTCATATCCGGGTCTATGTAATTTCAGCGAGCCATGATACTCGAGGGTTGCTTTGCTGCCCTCGACCTTAAGCTCGTCGGCAACAAAATTGCCAATCCCAAAATAGGTTTGTGAAATCTTGATGTTGCTCAGCTCGGCCTGACCATAAACCAGGGTCATGAGATTGGAAACGCCACCATAGACCGTGGCACTCAGCTCGCCTTCGCGTATACGCCAGACCTGATTCAGCGGGTAGTGCATCTGATAGCTTTCGGGGAGGGTTACGTTTGCAGCTTGCGCCTCACCATGTTTAAACATAACGTAAGCCTGCCATTGCCAGCCAGAGTCGGCATCTCTCAGACTGGCTTTTTCCCAGAGCCACTGGGCGACTCGAGTATAAAGAGGATTGGGATAAAGCGCATTGGCATGCAAATAGGAGGCTATGAGTGGCAGTGGAATCTCGCGGGTGCCATAATCTTGCCTGCGTGAAAGGCCAGTTTCTGCTGTGCCATCGGCATGAAAAAAGTGCAGGTTAAAGTCAAGATTGCTGCAGACTGCCGCTTCTATTTTTTGCAGATCAGTGGTGTCCTGCCAGTGCTCTGCCAGCAGAAGCAAGGAGCGGTTGGTTACCGCATCATAAACGCCAATGGAGCGCTCGAGATAGGTCCCTTCTTCATCAACGTCAAAGCCTTCGTCAAGATAGCTCCTTATAACTGCTGTAGCATCAATGTCTGGAAAAAGTGCCTTGCTCTGGGCGAGAGCTGCCACAATGACCCAGCGGTGATTAGGTGTGTGAAAGCCACCGGTCATAAGTCCAGGGGCTGCGCGGCGAATAAAGTGCTCGAGCTTTGGCAAAACGCTCTGAAAAGCTTCCTGTTCTTTGACCAGCTCATATAAAGCGCAAAGAAGCTGAATGGCAAAACCAGTGTCAGGTGCCGAGTCATAGTTGACATTGCGCAGATCGATAAGCCCTGTATCACGCTGTACTCGTAAAAGATAATCTGCAGCAAGGGAGATGCGCTCGAGTAGATCCTCGTTTGCAGGGGCACCGAGTAAGCGCTCGGGGTTTTTGAGCCTTGCTAAAACAATCAGACCACAGGTCATGATAAACCGACTGCTACCGCCGTGACCCGGCTCATCTACTCGAGTGAGCGGGCTGATAAAGGCACCATAATGAGGGTGGTCTTTTTGTAGCAATTGTCTGGGTAAGGTTTGCTCGAGTTCAAAGCTTAAAGCTTCAAGAACAGTTTCCAGATTTAAAGCTTTCATCGTTTTTCCTTTTGCTGCGTGATATGTATTTCTCCTGGGCTTAAAGCATCTGCCGAGACTTTTCCCTTTTGCCAGATGAGGGTTCCTGTGCTCATATTGCTTACCTGAACCGTACTCGTAGGAAGGCTTAGGGTTAAAGAGGTAGGAGTTGTGCCATGATAGCCAGCTACATAGGTATCTGTTGTGGGATTGGCGTAGAGCCAGGCGCTTTCTGGAAGGCACTCGAGCCTTGCCCCTTCAACTTCTATTACCCCACTTGCATTTTGTTTGGCGACAGGGCTTTCAAGCATGGGCCAATCCAGCTCTCCTCCCTCTGTCCAGCGCTTTTTGAGCGTCCAGTTAAGAAGATCGACTTCGATACCTAGACGCTTGTTATCCCGTTGATACTGCACTGAATAGCAGCGCTCTTGCGTGCCATCAAAGGTTTGAGCCTGTTCGGTACTTTCCTCAAAAGAGCCAGATTTTACCATCCTGATAAAACTGAGTACATCAGGATAGTCGGCTCGAGCCGCAACTTCTAAGTAAAAACCGCACTGGGGCTTACCCTGAAAAAAGAAACCGGGCCAGCCGAGTTCCCAGAAGGACTTTTCTTCGCCGAGGTAGTTGTAAAGCTCGAGGACCAGATCTCCCTGTCTCTCAACCAGGCGCATGGGTGCTTTTTTGCCCAGCTTGCTGCGCCTTAGCGGTTTTACTGCCAGATAAATGTCGCCGCTTGCCAGTGTGACCAGCTCGTCACTGGTGCTTTCAAAGCTAGCTGCCTCGAGCTTTGCTTCATCCAGGTAGACTTCTTCAATTTTGTGAACGCCTAAGAGAATAAGACAAAGCTTGGCGCTATGAATCAGGCCAGGATTGCCGGGGGTATAGAGTCCTATGGCTTTATTAGCGTGTTGTACACCATAAAACTGACCTTCATCCAGGATATTTCGTGACTTGGTGCGGTCGGTTGCGTGATAAAAATCTCCGAGCCATTTCTCATTGGTCAGGTAGCGGGTGTAGAGTACCCCAGGTTTATCTGCTCCAGGGCAATGGTAGTGAAGCATGACTACGTCTGACTGACCGCTATATTCCTTGCTGGCGACACCCAGCGCGAAGCTGTCGGTTTGATAGGTGGTGAGGGTTAAGTGTCTTTCCTTTGAAGCAGTTTCACGAACTTCTAAGGGGTAGCTAAGGGACTCGAGCCCATCAGTCAGCCAGCCAGGAATTGCTTTGTCACCGAGCCAGGTCTGGACTAGCTCAAGTTCCGGAGGGGTTTCGCATAGCACCGAAGGATGATAGGCCCGACTGTGCGGTCCTGCCCAGCGCCCGGTAGTCCTGTGGATATGCAAGACTGCGCTCAAGCCGAGCCGGGCCGCAGCGGTACGCGCTCTGACCCGAGCCTCTTCACTAGCTGAGTACTTGTTTATTTTGTGCAAGGCGCGGATACAAACGTTGGTGTAGGTGGGGCTATTAAATTCAAAGGCTGTGCCGTTGCTATCAGTAAAAGCCATCCAGTTCTGCAGCTTTTGATATCCCCGTTTCATAAGCTGCTCACTCTTTAGTAACTCGCCGCCCAGACAGGTATTGACGATGTCAAGCAGGCAGATATTGGTGTAGGCGACCAGGACATCCAGCCGGGCAATTTCATTTAAGCCTAAAAGAATGGCTTCTTTTATTTTTGCCTGGAGATCAGCAGTTAGCCTATCGGCGTGCTCGAGCATCATGGGGATAAGGTGGTCCAGACAAAACTGGGCGGCGTTTAAATCCTGAACAACGCTGTCCTCGAGCATCCAGTAGAAGTTCCCGTAGTGCGGGTCATTCGGGTCTAGTTCCTGACAGGAAAGCACTACCTCTAAAACTTTTTCGGCAAGCTTTAAATCCTGCGCGGTGCCACTGGCCACCAGTTGCGCAGCCAGACGTGCGCCAGCTCTGGACTCATGGAAAACGCCATTTTCCGTTTCCTTTTTGAGCATAAAGGTTTCAGGATTAAAGTCGGCAGGTAATGGCAGAGGAGAAGACATAGCTGCCCCTTTCTGGCTCTCAGTTTTAGGTTTGAAAGAAACTCGAGCCCTAAATTGCTTATAAGCTATAGGATATAGGATGCAACTGGGCTGAGTTTGGCGCTGGCTAACCCTTGACGCCACCTGCGGTTAACCCACTGATAATGCGCTGCTGAAAGAAGATAATCAAGATAACAACAGGCACGATGCCTAAAATGAGTGCCGCGCTGATAATTGACCAGTCAAAAGCAAACTCGCCCTGATAGAGCACAATGCCTACGGGAACGGTGCGCATATTCATTGCAGTATTAAAGGTAAAAGCCAGCAAAAATTCATTCCAGGAATTCACAAAGACAATGATGCCTGCTGTGACGATACCCGGTGCTGATAGAGGGGCAACTATCCGAAAGAGAGCGCCAATTCTTGATGACCCATCAACCATAGCAGCACTTTCTAAATCTTCAGGAATGAGCTGGAAAAAGCTGGTTAACGTGAGTGTAGAAATGGGAATGCTAAGCGCAACATAAGGGATAATCAGAGCTGGATAACTGTTAAGCAAATTTGGGGTAGTGACTTCAGTCGGCCAGTGACCAAAGCCAAGTTGCTCGAGGTAAGCCACAAACATACTGAGTACAGGAATCTCTATACCAATAAAGAGCCGGTAAAGCGGTACAAGCAAAACCAGCGCAGGGAACATGCTGGTCATAACAATGCCAATCAGAATGGCCCGACTGCCTGGAATTTTCAGTCTTGCCAGCGCGTAGCCTGCCAGGGCAGAAAAAAGCACACAGATAAGGGTTGAAGTAAGCGAAACAATTATGGAATTCAGCAGAAAACGCCCAAAGGGATTATCCTGAAAAACACTCACATAGTTTCGTAGCGTGGGGGCGTCTGGCAAATAGGTAATGGGTAAACGGGTTAATTCGCCATCAAGCTTTAGTGAGGTCAAAAAAAGCCAGACGACCGGGAAGATACCGCCAATAATAAGAATAACGATACCGATGTTTAAAAGAATTTTATTGCGTAAACTGTGACTATCAATCATTGCTATAAATCCAGCGTAAATAGAAAATAGTAATCGTCAAACTAATGATAAATAAAAGTACAGAGAGGGCGGCGGCGTAACCAATATTTGAGGCGTTATTGGTGTTATAGATGTACATGCCCAAGGTCTCGAGCGTTCGCCCGGGGCCACCTTTAGTCATGGCATAGGGTTCATCAAAGGTTTGAATGGCAGTGAGCGTTCTGAAAATAAGGGCAACAGCAATCGAAGGCCTTAACAGGGGTAAGGTCACGCGCCAGAAGCGCTGCCAAGCACTTGCACCGTCAACCGTGGCCGCTTCGTAGAGACTTTTGTCAATCGATTGCAAGCCCGCCAATAAAATAAGGGCAACAAAAGAGGAGGTTTTCCAGATAATGGTTAAGGTGACGGCAATAATCGCCGGCATTTCTCTGGCTAGCCAGAAGATGCCGTTATCACCAATAATGGCAGGGTTTAAGATCAGATGGAAAAGATTGTTGAGGCCAATACGCCGAAAAATATCATTTATGACACCGTAATCACTCTGAAAAAGCCAGGCAAAGGTAAGACCGGTAAAGGCTCTTGGCATGGCCCAGGGCAAGAGAAGCGCAACGCGCCCCAGCCACTTGATAGGTGACTGCACATTGGCAAGGAGCGCCAGAGGCAAGCCAACAAGAAAAGAACCCGCCACACTCGAGCTAATCAAAAACAGCGTAATCTGAAAGGCATTCCAGAACCTTGGGTCGCCCCAGCGACCACCCTCGCCCGGGTGAAACCCCATATAGATACCAGCTATTAAAATAAGGGCGAAACTGATAAGAAGAGCCAGGCGTTTTTTGAGCTTGCCTCTAAAGGCTGAAATCCAGACATAAATTATGCCTAAAAACCCCAGGAGTCGCCAGCCCCATAGGTTAGCTATATCCCAGACCATATTGCGGCCCCATAGGAGTTTTTCAAAATGCTTAAAACCGACAAAAGGTGAGCCTTCTTGGGGTCTTAACAGGTGTTCACCATGCAGAGATTGCCAGAGGACACTTAGTACCGGGTAAAGCATAACAACAGCTAAGGTAAGTAGAGCAGGTAAGAGCAGCAGAATACCCAGCTGCGTTTCTGAGAGGTTGCCTGTTCTGAGGCGTTGCCAGAAACCTGGTTTGTGATGTGCAGGGCTCGAGGAGTTAATCATAAAAAAGAAAAGGGGCACAGGTTTGGTGTGCCCCTCTCAGGTCTAAGCTTATTGACTAAAAATGTCTTCCATGCCAATTTGCATATCAATAAGGGCTCCCTCAATATTGGTTGAGCCGGCCAGATAGGCATTCATGGTGGTTCGGATGAGCTGGCTGACATCGTCATAGTAAGGGGTTACCGGACGAGGGCGAGCATTCAAAATGGTGTCATAGAAAAGCCCAAAGTGTGGTGCCGCAGCCAGTACATTTTCATTGCTATAGAGGCTCTTACGAGCAGGGATGCGGCTGGCTTCGGCAGCCAAGCGTTCCTGAACTTCGGGGCTTGACATAAATTCGACTAGTTTAAAGGCTTCAGCTTTATGGTCGCTGTAATTGTTGATGACCCACTGCCAGCCGCCGATGCAGGTGGCTGACTCATGGCCTTCAAAGGCAGGAAGCGGGGCAACGCCGACCATATCTTTTACCTGTGAATCTTCATCGCCCTGGAATCTTGACCAGGCATAGCCCCAGTTGAGCATGAAGACGACATCGCCAGCCTGGAAAGCAACCCGGCTGTCATCAGTTTTTTCTTCGGCAATATTGGCTTTGGTGATACCTGAGGCCATGGTGTCTGCGTACCACTCGAGTACCTGACGAGCTTCGGGGGTATCAATCGTGATGTTGCCATCGGCGTCACGCCAGTCACTTCCGGTAGTCCAGAGAGGTTCTAAGAAAGTACAAACGGTACCTTCAATGGCAGCACCCTGATAGTTAAAGCCTTGCAGGGTGTCATCGCCTTCCCCTGCCAGAATGGTCAAGGCTTGATCTTTTAACTCTGCCCAGGTTTTTGGCGCTTCAAAGCCGTATTTCTCGAGCAGGTCTTTGCGGTAGTAAAGGAACTGTGCGTCGGTATAGGCAGGCATAGCCCAGAGCGTGCCGTCGATCAGATCGGCATTAACGGGACCAGGTAAGAAGTCCTCGAGGGCAGCCATCATGGCAGTGTCATCACTGTAGAACTGGTTAAGTGGGGTAGCCCACTCCGCGGCGGCATATTGCGCAGGACGCACCACATCGACTAAAAAGAGATCTATGTCGCCACTTTTTGAAGTGAGTACGGTATTAAGGTATTGCTGCTGCAACTCGCTGGTGTCGCCGCCAATTTCATAGCGTGCTGTGATGCCTGGATTCGCCGCATTAAATTCATCAAGCAGGCTCTGCATGAGATCAGGGTCTTCACGACTACCAATAAAGATGACAAGTTCGGTTTGGGCAAATGCCAGGGGCAAAGCCAGTACCATAATGAGCAGACTTAAAACAAGCTTTTTCATGTTTCCTCCTAGATTGATTTTGGTGCTGTCAGTATATAACGATCTTTGGGTTAAGTGACTGTGTTAAAAACCTCCTTTAGCCTTCGATTAATGTCGGCTACCTGCTGCCAGTGGGGTTAGCGGCTCCTGTTGCGGTATGCGCCCCTGGGCTTCAGGCATAGAAAATGTTTTGAGGTGGGGTAAGACAAGTTCGCCAAAACGCTTACATTCATCCAGATGTGGATAACCAGAAAAGATAAAGGCGCGAATCCCCATATCGCGGTAGCGTTTGAGTTTGGCCAGGATTTGCTCAGGACTACCCACCAGCGCCATGCCGCACCCCGAACGAGCCCGACCAATGCCTGTCCAGAGGTTGGCTTCTATATAGCCTTCGCTGTCGGCTTTTTGCCGAGCTTCGCTTTGTAACGAAACTCCGTACGTTTTGGCGTCCAGGGCGCGGTTTTTGATTTCTTCACCGTAATCATCGTCCAGTCGTGACACCAGACGGTTGGCGGCCTCTCTTGCCTCTTCTTCGGTTTCGCGGACAATCACATGAACGCGTAAACCATAGTCCAGTTTGCGACCATACTGGTAGGCTCTGGCAGTTAAATCTTCCATATGTGCCCGAAGATTTTCTTCGGTGTCAGGCCACATCAGGTAAACGTCACAGTGTTGGGCGCAGAGATCTTTGCCATCAGGGGAGTAGCCACCAAAATAGAGTAGCGGGCCACCCTTTTGCTGATAGGGCTTAACCGGGTCCGTGGTTTTTAGGTGCAGCTTGTAAAATTCGCCCTCAAAATCAATGGCGTCTCGAGTCCAGGCTTGTTTAAAAATTTCGATGACTTCCCCTGAGCGGCGGTAACGGGCTGCAGAGTCAAGCGATTCACCGGGCAAATCAGAGGAAATGATGTTGACGGTAAGGCGACCTTTGAGCATGTGATCGAGACTGGCTATGGCCCTTGCCAGCATAGCAGGGTTGACTTCGCCGCAGCGAATAGCAGTAAGCAAATTGATCTTTTGGGTCATGGGCGCAACCCCTGCTGCAAAGGTAAGTGTGTCCTGACCTACCTGATACGACGATGGGCAAAGAATATTGCGAAAACCCTGTTTTTCTGCTGCCAGCAGAATATTGGAGCAATGAGCAAAGCTGGATTTCAGGCGCTCATCGGGTACGCCTAGAAATTCATAATCGTCACTGCAAAGAGGTGCAAACCAGGAAACTTCAGCACCATCCAGATGGGGGGAGCGAATCTCAATCATAGCTATTCCTTTTCTAAAGCTCGAGTCCCTGACTTTGCAAAAACTCGTTTATGCTGATGACTCGAGCGCTTTTTATCGATTCCTGGGCCGCTGCTGCCACAACAATTGACCAGAGACCTTCAAGAGGAGTAGCGGCATTGCTGTCAATGTTTTCTATCTGATTAATGAACTGAACATGTTCATAGTAAGTCGCTCCATGATGCCCGGTTTGCTCAATTATTGCCGGATAATGGGGCGTCATACGGCGCGAAGGCTTATTATCTCCGTGCAAGATTTCCAGGTGTGTGCCTGAAGATGATTCGGGTAAAAAGTCTTCCTTTTCCCAAGCTTTAAGGCGACCATCATCACCGCAGATGATGAGTTCTTCATAAAGCATGGGGGCAAACATGCACAGATTAAAGCTGGCCTGTACGCCATTTTCATACACGATAATGACCATGGCATTGTCTAAAATGTCTGAGCGTTCACCTTCGTACTCAAAATCTTTAAAGTTAACGGCCTGAGACCCGGTTGCAAAGACAGTTTTTGGCCTCGAGCCTGCAAACAAGTTGAGTAAATCAAAATAATGGCAGCATTTTTCAACCAGTGTGTTGCCAGAAAACCTGGCAAATTTGTTCCACTGACCCACCTTGTCTAAAAAGGGAAGACGGTGCTCGAGCATGCTCAGCGTCTTTATGTCTCCCAGGCTTTTTCGGTTTAGGGCCTCATAAATGGCTTCCTGATAAATGGCCTTGTAGCGGTACTGCAAGCCAATTTGAAAAACGGCCGGATAATCCTTGGCGAGGCGCAAAATCATATGAGCATCTTTGACAGTAGTGGCAATGGGCTTTTCCAGCAGAATATGTTTGCCAGACTCTATGGCGACCTTAACAACCTCTAAATGAGTGTAGTTGGGTGTGCAAATAATCAGACCATCAACTTCGGGGTCACTGCAGGCAGCCTCGAGTGAGTTGTAAACGTGCAGACTTCGCCCGGTCGCAAAGCGAGCATATTCATGTTGCGCCGCGGCAACACTGCCACGGTTAGGGTCATAGACACCGTAAACACTGGCGCGACCTTCTAGTTCGGTGACCCGAATATGCTCCTGACCATTTACGCCTGTACCAATGACATTGAACTTATAGTGGGGTTCACCTTTAGTTAAGATATAGCGGTCACCCTCAGGTACATAGGCAAAGTGAGGATTGAGTGCCATCGCCCGACTTTTGATCTCCTTACCCATCTTAGGGAACACCTGCCCCTCTGGCGGCTTCTAACAGGCTGTACCATTCCTGGCGGCTAAGTTCAACGTTAGCTGCCAGAGCTGAATCAGCAATACGCTCGGCGTTTAGGGTGCCGATAATGGGCTGTATGCCCATTGGGTGACGCAAGAGCCAGGCCAGCGCAATGGCTTCCTGAGTTGTGCCTTTTTCTTTGGCTAATTTGCTGATAAGTGCGGCAGTTGCTCGAATCGTTTCGGGGGCTTCCTGACTTGAATTAAAGAGTTTTCCCCCTGCGACCGGAGACCAGGCCTGAATCTGGATGTCATGCAGACGGCAATACTCGAGCGTTTCCTCGGTGTTGGCATAGGTATGCCCGGCCTGATTGACCATCATGCCGCGGCTGATTAGGTGATGATGCAACAGGCTAAGCTCGAGCTGATTTAAAATGATAGGCTGATTAAGGTACTTTCTTAAAAGCTCAATCTGCAGTGAACTGTGATTACTGACCCCAAAATAGCGCACCATACCCTGACGCTGCATAAAGTCGGCAGCCCGAGCAATTTCCTCGAGTTCAACCAGCGGGTCGGGTCGGTGAAAGGCTAAAAGGTCAACGTAATCTGTTCCTAAACGTTTTAAGCTGCCCTCCACGCTTTTTACCAGATGGTCATAGCTGTAGTCATAGCGACTGGGTTGGCCAAAGTCAGGATTGCCCCCCAGAATAATGCCAGCTTTTTCCTGTAAGACCAGCTTTTCTCTGAGGCCTGGGTTTTGCCTGAGGGCATAGCCTACCGCCTCATCAGATTTGCCCCAGGTATAGACATCGGCCATATCAATATGATTGATGCCTTGCTCAAAGGCAGTTTTTATAAGCGTATTAGCACGTTCTTTGATATCTTGAGAGGCAGGAACACTGTCCCAGCTGCCTCCCATGCTTGCCGTGCCGTAAGCAAGACAACTGACCTCGAGGTCAGTATTAGGGATGTGGTAGGTTTTCATTCTTTCACTCCTTGCATCATTTCTGCTAGTCGTATCACAAGTCGTGATGCCTCAGCGTGATTTTGCTCCGTTTTGCCGTTCATTTTGTGTAAAGGTCACTATACTAGACTACACTTCTGAAAACTTTCAGCTTTGTTGACTGGACTTTTTTGAACATTTTGGGCAAGAATAGTGAGGTGGCTATGATTCGACCTTACCGTAAAGATGATTTTGCTAGCTGCCTCGAGCTTATCCGGGCCAATACCCCACCCTATTTTGATCCCAGTGAGGAGGCAGACTTTGCTCAGTTTCTAGGAGAGGCTCGTGAGCCTTATTTTGTTTTAGTAAAGAACGGGCTAATTCTTGCCTGTGCAGGCTATGCTTTTAACAAATGGGGTGAAGCCCACCTGGCCTGGGGAATGGTAAAGCCAGACTTCCACAAGCAGGGTTACGGCAGCCAGCTCTTGCGCTACCGTCTAAATTTGCTAAAAGATAAGACCGTGCTGCTTGATACCAGCCAGCATACGTACCGTTTTTTTGAGAAGTTTGGTTTTGTTACTGAGAACATTACCCAAGATGGCTACGGCCCAGGTTTGCACCGCTATGACATGCGCTTAAAGCCAGAGGATGCAGCAAATGCCCCAAGCCCAGATTGAACGCTATTTTAATGAAAGTTGTCTTTATCCTGCCCTAAAAGCCATTGGTCAGTCACGTCAGGTGGTGGCCAGGACCAATTTGCTACCGCATCATGAAGACTATTTTGAGATTCATTTGCTTATGGATGGCGTTTTGCACTGGTGGGTTGAAGATGAAACCTATACCCTCGAGCCTGATACCGTTTACCTGACCAAACCCAGAGAGTTACATGGTGCCATAAAAAATACGGTGCAACCCTGCACCCTGACCTGGCTTCAGGTCGATGCCCGCTTGCTCGAGGATAGGGCTTTGGGGCTCGAGCTTGGCGCACTTCGGGCACGCTGCTGGTCAGGTGCTGCCGAACTCACACCCCTGATGAATGCCATGCTAGCAGAGGTTCGCAGGCCACAAACCGATAGTGGTCGACTGATTAAAGCTTATCTGGATTTGTTTTTACTGAAACTTGTACGGCAGTATGGGCAGCGGCAACAAGAACCCAGTTATCCAGAAACTTTTAAGGATTTGCTGCTGTTTATCGATGAGGGTTTAGAGCAGGGTGCCGTGCCCAGTATTCGGCAGCTCTCTGAGCGAGCAGGGCTGAGTCGTAGCCGCATTTTTCAACTATTCAATCTGTATTTAAAGCAAAGTCCTAACTCGTATATAAACAGAAAGCGCATAGAGAGGGCCAAAGCCAGTTTGAAGCAGAGCAATCATGCCGTAACCAAGCTGGCCCTTGATCTTGGCTACGGGTCATCCCAGCACTTTGCAACGGCCTTTAAACGTATGACCGGAATGACTCCTTTGGAATACCGTAAGCTCGAGCACCTAAAACCTTTAGCTGAAGAGCGCGAACGTGGCAAAAAGAATCATCTGGGGCACTCGAGCCTCTAAAAGCTGATGGCGAGAATAGTTCTTATAACAGGGGCAACCAGCGGCATAGGCCTTGAGCTTGCCAAGCAGTTTCATGCTGGGGGAGACAAAGTTATCATCCTGGGGCGAAAAGGCAGAGATGAGCTTGCGTATGAGCTTTTTTACCAAACAAGCTATATTCAAGCAGATTTAAGTCAAGAGGATGCTGGTGCCAGGGTTTTATCTTTTCTCAGGTTGGCAGAGATAAGTCGCCTTGACCTTCTTATTCATAATGCCGCTATTGGGTATTACGGCTCTTTTGAGAATCAGGGTAAGCCTTCGGTTGAGACATTATTGCAAACCAACCTTTATGCCCCTATTGCCCTAACCCATGCGCTTTTACCCAAGATGAGCCAGAGTGGGAAAATCGTCTTTGTTAGTTCGGTGGCAGCTAATTTACCTGTACCTGACTACGCCGTTTATGGAGCGAGCAAGGCAGCGCTCTCTGGCTTTGCCAGAAATCTGAGGCTCGAGCAAACAGAGTTGTCCATTCAAACGATTTATCCAGGTGCGACTCGCACGCCTATGCACGAAAAAAGTGGTGTTCCCCGGGGTAAATTAAAGCTCGAGCGTTTCCCCAGTGCCCAGGAGGTTGCCAGCAAACTCTATAAGGCTATTGACTCAAAGCGTTCAGAGGTGACTATTGGTCAGGGAAACAGCGTTTTAAGAGTGCTGGGGCGTTATTTTCAGCCTCTGCTGGACACCGTGATGCGGAGGTTGGCTTGAAAACCTGTGTGATTACCGGGGCTGCCAGTGGCATTGGGGAAGCGCTGGCGAGGTATTACTGCCAGAAGGGTTACCAGGTTATTGGTATTGATCGGCAAAGTAAGACCCTAAAAGCGTTTGACTCGAGCTTTTCTCTTGTTGAGTTTGATCTAAAAAACACTGAAGGGTTTACTCACCTCATTAAAGACTTACCAGAAACCATCGACATCTTTATCCATAGTGCTGGCATCAATCATGTGGGCCGTTTTGAAACGTCTGAAGTCTCGAGTCAGGCGACTGTTCTTGATATTAACTTTAAGGCACCAGTTTTGCTCACTCAAGAGCTCTTAAAACAGGGCAAACTTGCCCACGGGAGTTCAGTGGTATTTATCGCTTCGCTTTCTCACCAGCTTAGCTATCCAGGTGCAAGTGTTTATGCAGCGTCTAAAGATGGACTTACGGCTTTTGCCCGCAGTTTAGGCATTCTGCTTAAAGCAAAAGGAATCCATGTTCTTACAGTTTTCCCGGGGCCAACGCGCACACCCCATGCCTCTATGCATAGCCCTGATAATTCAAGAGAACATAAAAGAATGCTGCCAGAACATCTGGCGAAACTTATTAATAAAGCCATTGACCGAAAGCAGCTCACACTCGTGCCCGGAGCTGTGAATAAACTTTTTGCCTTTGCCGGGACGTACTTCCCGAGGCTAGGCGAAAGAATTATGGTAAAAAGTTTGTACCAGAAAATACTCGAGAAAGAGGCGTCATGAGTTTTAAAGATAGAGTGCAAAATTGGGTGGTTCAGCTATTTTTCGAAGGGCCTGCTCGCCGTATGGGGCTTGCCAAAGTCATTCAGAAACTGTCGGAGTCAGGAGAAGCGTTAAAACTAAGATTTGTCTCCTTGAGCGCTAAAGAGTCTAACCTGAAGACTTTACGGCATATTATTGCCATTGAGCGCTGGGGACAGAGCCGTCTAAGGGTTGGTCTTGGAGAAGCCTTTAAGCAAGACGAAAGCTCTGCTTATCAACCCGCGGCTGATTTGTCCCTAGAGGAGTTACAGGAAATGTTTGTCAAAACCCGGGGCGAGACCCTTGCTATTGCTGAGGAACTAGATCAGCGCAAGGTTGACCCGACCATGACCGTTCCGCATAATCAGTTTGGTCCTCTGACGCTACTTGCCTGGTTGCGCTATCTCACAACACATGCCGCCCTCGAGGCAAAGCGGACTCGAGCTTAGCGACAGGTTGTCTGGCTTAAAAGCAAAATGAACTTGAAAAATATTACAAATTCAAGTCTCAAAGTTGTTTCATAATGGTTTAGAGGGGATTTAAAATTTGCTCGAGCGCCCAATTTGAGATGGTGTTAAGAGGTTGTGGTTGATAACGTTAGCAGGGCGATGCTTGGCGCTCGAGCGCTGTCGGACTCGTTGAAGGTGGAGTGCTTAACGTTCAGTCCTGTACTAAGTATATATAGGTGAGTCTCACAAAATTCTTATTTCTGTTTTGTCAAAAATAGCTGAAAGCTCTAAGGGGAATTTGATCATTTTTAAACAACATTAGGTATTTGAAACAAGCAAAAGTTTTCAGCTTGCATAGCATAAGCTAAAAGCATTGTTAGACATGCCTGATGCAGCTTCTAATATCAGAGGTGTCTGAGTCTTACCGCTTCACTTATAGCTATTCAACGTTTAATCAAAAAGATTTAAAGTCACTTTTGTTCAATAATTATGCCATGGATTCCAGCTTTCGCTGGAATGATAAAGGTTAGCGGTATACAAAGGTTAGTGGTATACAAGGGTTAGCGGTATTAAGTATGTGATTTGCAAAATAAGGGTTCTGAGAGGGCGCTTAAAAAACTAACTGCAAATGCGATTGCGCCCGTTGCGTTTGGCTTCGTAGAGTTTGCTATCTGCTAACTCAATAAGGGCATTGTAGTCAGGCAAGCTGATGTCAGCAGCTAACCCAATACTGATAGTAATGCGTAATTCTGGGTGGATGTTTTGCCAGGGGTGCGTTTCTACGGTCTTACGCAGGCGTTCACAGGCAAGGTAGGCATTTTCCAGTTTGGTTTCAGGCATCAATATGACAAATTCTTCACCGCCGTAGCGTGCCAGAATATCGGCATTTCTCAATGAATGGCTCAGGAGTTTTGCCAGTTCTTTTAGTACCGAGTCACCCACCCCGTGCCCAAAGCTATCATTGACACGTTTAAAGTGATCAACATCTAAAATGATGCTACTTAAAGGTCGGTTATAGCGCTGCGCCTGACTAAAGAGTTTGACGCCGTGCTCGAGCAAGTACCTGCGGTTATAAACCCCCGTTAAAGGGTCGCGCAGGCTAAGCTGTTTAACCTGCTCATTTAAAGACTCGAGTTTGGCGACATAGCGCTGGAGTTCAGTGTTCTTTTGCTTTTGCAACTCAGCTTCGCGCTTGGCAACTTCGGTGCGGTGTAAGACCTCGAGAGAGCGAACTTTTTGCTCATTTTCTTCTCTAAAGGCTGCCTCTTTAATTTGATGAAACTTCTGATAGTGAGTCAGTGCTTGCTTATAGCTAGCTATTTTTTCATAAGCTTTTGCCAGACTTTCATGGCAGGCATAAATGCGTGCTTTATGGCTGCTGGCTTCGCAGAGATTCAGGGCTTTTTCGAGAGCGCCCAGTGCAGCGGGGGCCTGATTTTGCTCGAGGTAAAAATCTCCAAGGCATTTGAGGATAATCGATTCTTGTTTTGGATGATAGCTGCTTGCGGCTGCCAGTGCCGTTTCCAGATAAGTCAGGGCTTTGCCGGGTTCTTTTTCGGCGACAAATACTTTACCTAGAAGACCCAGTGCCGAAATTTCAATGTGTTTAAGCTCGAGCTCTCTGGCTATTTTCAGAGCATGCTGTGCGTAAGGTTTAGCTTCGCTGTTCATGCCTTTATTAATTAGGCACTCGGCTATGTTGTGTATGGTTACGGCCTCACTTTTGCGGTTCCCCAGTTCGCGCAGCAGTGATAGCGCCTGATGATAGTAGGTCAGGGCTTTATCGGCATCAATATTCAGATTGGCAATCGCCAGATTGTTGTAGCCACTGGCTTCGTTTTCTTTATCATTTAGGCTCTGGCTCAAATTGATTTGTTTATAGAGGTAGTCGATAGCTTTTGAGCGCTCCCCCAGGTGACTAAAGGTCGTTCCAAGAACATTGTAGACCCGAGACAGCCAGGTGCGGTCATAACTATTTTCCAGAATAGTCTGGGCTTCTACGGCTTTAGCTAGCGCTTCGCCGTAATGATCTTCAAGAAATGCCAGAAAGCTTAAATTGACCAGACTTTCCGCAATTCCTGAGGCGTAAGGGGGCTGATTGTTCGCAGAGAGTTCATAAGCTTCCTGACTGAGTTTGCGTGTCAGGTGGCGGTCACTTAGCCTCGAGCGCCAGGCTTTTTCATTAAGCTCGTGAACAATATGCAAGGATGGTGGTGCAACCTGCGCCACTGCTGATAGCTGATGTAATGTGATTCGTTCCACGAAGCAGTTACCTCATAAAGCCAGACCTAAAAATCAGTACCTGGACGAACTCGAGCCTAGTTTAAGAGGTTTATGTAACACAAATGTTACAGGTGTTTTTGCTTTTTGCCTCGGGTAAAAAGAAGTGTCGCTAAGTGACCTGTCGCCTTAGTTCAAAGACTCTCTGAGAAACTGAGGCGCCTTTCTCGTTTGAGTGGCAGCTTCAAAAGCATAGGCAAAACTAAGCAGTTTGCTTTCACTAAACGCTTCTGCGAAAAAGGATAGGCCAAGGGGCAAATTATGGATAAATCCGGCAGGCACGGTGATATGCGGATAGCCTGCGACTGCCGCCAGGCTAGAGCAGCTGCCCAGATACCTGTCACCATTGACACGGTCAATGGTCCAGGCCGGGCCACCCGTTGGTGCAATAAGAGCGTCAAGCTTATGTTCTCTTAAGGCTTTGTCAATGCCTTCAGCTTGCGCAAGTTCTTTTGACATAGCGAGGGCATTTTGATAGCTATCAGACTCGAGCCCCTCGGTTGCCTGCGCTCTTATATGAAGCTCCTGTTTAAAAAAGGGCATGGTTTTTGCTTCATTCAGAAGGTTAAAGGCAATAATATCAGCGAGGGTTTTGGGGAAACCTTCCTCTAAGCCAGCAAGATAGAGGTTGAGGCCATACTTAAACTCGTGAAGTAAAACCGACATTTCAAAGTTACGTATCTTTTTGGCGCTATCTATAGTGACATCTACCAGTTCAGCACCAAGCTCTCTAAGTTTGGCAAAAGCCTCTTCTGCAACCGCATTAACGCCCTCGTGATAGTCCATCAGATTGCGCACAACGCCGAGCCGCGCTCCTGCTAAGCTTTCCCTATCCAGGTGGTCTTCGTAGCGTAAGGCTTTTGGAGCTTGCAGAGTTAGCGCATCTGAGGCATCTGCACCCCTTAAAACCGACAGCAAGATAGCCGCATCTTTGACGGTGCGTGTCATGGGGCCCGCGGTGTCCTGAGAATGAGCAATGGGGATGATACCCGAACGGCTGACCAGGCCAAGGCTGGGTTTTAAGCCAACCACGCCATTGACTGAAGAGGGGCAGACAATGGAGCCGTCCGTTTCAGTGCCTACAGCAAGGGCGCACAAATTGGCCGCAGCAGCGACACCAGAACCAGAACTCGAGCCACAAGGACTGCGTCCTAAAACATAGGGATTTTGTGTTTGCCCACCCCGAGAACTCCAGCCACTACTCGAGCGACTCGAGCGGAAATTGGCCCACTCACTGAGATTGGTTTTCCCTAATAGGATGGCCCCAGCTTCGCGCAGTTTATGTACGATAAAGGCGTCCTTTTTAGCCACAGAACCTTCAAGGGCAAGGGAACCTGCGGTGGTCATCATCTTGTCATGCGTGTCAATATTGTCTTTTATCAGTACCGGAATGCCATGAAGTGAGCCCCTGGTCTTGCCCTCTTGCCGCTCCTGGTCAAGCGTTTTTGCCAGCTCAAGAGCGTCAGGATTAAGCTCAATAACAGAATTAAGTTTCGGCCCGGTTTTATCTAGTGACTGAATTTGGTCCAGATAATATTGAGTCAACGTTTCAGCGCTTAGCTCGGCTGAAGTCATAGCGGCCTGCAAATCGGATACACTTGCCTCTTCTAATTGCATAAATTTATCTTATGACAGGATAGTGTAGAGACACTGTTACAGAGAGATATTTTTCAGGTGTTCGAGCCTGTGCCGTTCTTTTGTGCCGCTAATCAAGATGGCATCAAAGCGCATGGCGAGATCATCGCGTCCGTAGGTACTGATGAGGTAGTGAAGGGCTGTGTTTGTTAAGCGCTTTAGTTTTTGCGGACTGATGCTTTCGGCGGCATTTCCGTGGCTGTTTTGTTTTCGCTGTTTGACTTCGATAAAAACAATGACCTCATTCTGCTGGGCAATGAGGTCAATTTCGCCGCCACGAATGGCGTAATTTTCTTTTAAGATGAGATAGCCCTTAGTTAGCAAATAGCGTTTAGCCGTCTCTTCCCCCCAGTGTCTGGACATACAAGTTTAGTTTGGTACGACCTCGAGGCGTTCAGCATCTGCCCAGAGGCTTTCCAGATCATAAAACTCTCTGGCTTCAGGACTCATGATATGCACCACGGCATTGACATAATCCATGAGGAGCCAGCGGTTTGGCGGGCCTTCCACGCCTTTTGGCAACAAGCCTTCATCCTTTAGTTTCATTTTGACGCTGTCTTCAAGGGCAGCAAGTTGCAGGCTGGATTCACCCGTTGCCACAATAAAAAAATCTAAAGAATCAGAAACTTTACGCAAGTCTAAAACAGTAATATCTTTTGCACGCTTATCATCTAGTGCATCAACAATGAGTTGAATCTCACTGGGTACAGTTGCAACGTTTATGGTCTTCACCTCTTATCTGTAAAGTTGTGGGGTTTTTGGTGTCAGCTAACCCCATTTTTAGTTAGTTTGGGCACTCTGGTAAGCGGCAAGGGCCTTTTTTGCCAGCATAGTTTGGTTAGCGTCTGCGCCAAGTACCAGCTCGAGCCCTACATGCTCTCCGTCTACTATCGGCAAACGGTCAATCTGCTGCTTATGGGTTAGAAACAGACTATCAAAATAGTCGGCGTCGCCCCAGTGTTTTTGATCTGCCAGTAAGTAAGTAGGTACGCCTTCTTCAGAGGCTTCTCTTATAAGAATATTCTCGTCAGCAAAGCCTAGAGCCAGCAACTCTTCTTTGTATAAATCCTCGAGGCCAGGGGTGCCGCTTCTATTGGTAATGAGCAAGGTCAGATCAGGTGCTTCTGCAAAGTTTTTGGCCTCGCCGCCAAAGGTTTCGGCTAAAAACTTATTAACCGCTACCGGGTCATAGCTCAGATTGCTGCTTGTTTCAGAGAGAATAACGGGTAGCGTAGCGGTGCTCAATTTGATTTGGCCCAGTCTAGGTAAAAGTTCTTTTATCAGAGCTGGGCTGACATTGGTTTCAACATCTTCAAAAAAGACATCAATGATTTGCGGCAATTTGGTAACAGCTCGTACATTCATATCTTTCACCTTGACGAGTAAGGCATTGGCAAGGCGCTTCAGATTATCAAGCCGATCTAAATCTCCCCCAGAAGAATGTCTGAAGCGGATGAATTTGGCGGCATCTTCGCCGTTCAGATAGGTCATGCCGGGTTCAAAGTGGATGTGTAAATCACCTGCGTTATCATCATAGTGCATGGGCTGAGGAATGTTAACTTCAACCCCGCCTAAGGCATCTACCAAGTTGGCAAAAATTGTTGTGTCAATAATAGCGTAGTAATCAATTGGTAAACCTAAAATTTCCTCAACGCTTTGTTTTAAACCATCTACTTTTTTATAGTAATACATGGCATTGATTTTGGTCTGCCACTGGGGAAGATAAATATCCCTTGGCAGGCCAATCATCGTGACATCATTACCTTTAATGTTCACGTACAAAATAGTGTCGGTATTGGTACCATCGGCATACTTTTTCCCGGAATATATCCAGCGGACAATCTGCCCATTTCTACCATAGACTGGGCTACTTTTCCCTTGCTCATACCAGATATCTTTGCCTGCGACCAGAAAGCTGGCATGAAACTCATCATCCTCTATGCCTAAAAGGTCGCGCTGCTCTTCGGTGAGCTGAGCTTTGGGTACATCACGATTAATCCAGAAACCAGCCAGGCCGAGAACCGCAATGATGATGCCTGCAAATTGTAGAAACCGGGCTCGTCTCAGGAGTCTATGTGAGTTCACAAATCTCCCTGTAGACACGCATGGTATTTGGATGGACGGGTTTACCTTTAGACTCGAGGTAGCGCACCTTGGAATCCACTGCCCTTTGATAGGCTCTAAACAGATTGTGCATAGCCAGTTCTCGAATGTCATTATTGACGCCGCGTCCGGGTTCTGAAACATCGGCAATATAAACAGCCATGCCAACCTTATTATTGTGGGATACGCCAAAGACGTGTCCTTCTATAGCATCAAGCACGCGTTCATCGGTAACACCCCAGCACTCTGCCAGTACGCGACCAGCTTTGCCATGAACCGACAAAGGATGTTTTCGCTCGAGTTCTGTTTCAGGAGGGGCAAGCTCAAACATGCGTTCTGGGCTTAAGTCTCTGGCTGAGTCATGTAAAAGGGCAGCGAGAGAAGTTGCTCTAATCTCATCTTCACTAAAATTATTAGCTCTGGCAATAAGCTCAGCGAGGATAGTAACTCGCTCAATATGCTCAAAACGTTTTTCGGAAACCATATGTTTAACTCGGTCACAGTAACTACTAATACTGCTTCTGCTACAAGGACTGTTAATCGGGAAAAGGGTTTTTTGCAAGATGCTCTCCGAACTCTTAGTGCCAGAGTCTATGCCTACAAGCTCTAGCGAACTATAACCTAACCTACAAGCGCCTCAAGCGGTGTGACTTTGTTAAATCAACACCGGAGTCAGTGTACTTCAGAATAATACAGCAATGTGTTAGGTTTATGACGACTCTTCTTTAGTTTTTTCTTCATCAAAGTATTCAAAGACAGCACCAGCGATAATGACATCATCACCATCTTGCGCCCCTGCCTTTTTAAGAGCTTTGTAAACCCCTGCACCTTTAAAAAACCCCTGTAAGTAATTCACGGCATCGGGGTTTGCCGGGTCAAATCTTGAAATCATAGCCTCGAGTTCAGTACCTGTTACAACCCAGGCTTCACCACTCAGGTCACGCTTGGCCCGAATAGGTTCAAATTCAACGCGCTTGCTGGTCCTGGCGAGAGGCTCGAGGGCGGTTTTTTCAGGCAGAAGGCTAAAGAGAACTTCTTTTAAGTGCTCAAGATTTTGTCCCTCTTCCGCAGAGACTGCAATGACAGGCAAGCCAAAGCTGCTGAGTCCATCGCTGATTTCTTTGACCTCAGGCGCATTTGCCAGATCAATTTTATTGAGCACAATAAGGCTGCTGCGCTCGAGCAAAAGAGGATCATAAGCCTTTAATTCGTGCTGTAAAGATTTGAAGGTTTCAGCGGGCTCTTCAGCTATATCTAAAACATAAACCAGTAGCCTTGTTCTTGAGATGTGTCTTAAAAACTCGAGCCCCAGGCCTTTGCCCTTATGCGCATCTTCAATGATGCCGGGTATATCTGCCATCGTAAAGCGCTCGAGCCCTTGTTCTATCACACCCAGGTTCGGGCTAAGCGTAGTAAAAGGGTAAGAGGCAATTTCTGGTTTGGCATTGGATAGGGCGGCGAGCAGGCTTGATTTACCGGCATTTGGGTAGCCCACCAAGCCGACATCGGCGATCATGCGAAGCTCGAGCCTGAGATTTCGTTTTTCACCCTGCGTGCCGAGTTCGGCAAAACGCGGTGACTGTCTGGTGGAACTGGCAAATGAGGCATTACCGCGGCCCCCAAGGCCGCCTTTTGCCAGCGTTTCGCGCTGACCAACTTGCAGCAAGTCAGCAACGACTTCACCCGTATCCATGTCGATGGCAGTGGTGCCCACGGGTACCTGGATGAGTAAGTCCTCACCGTCTTTACCCGCCTTGTTGCGGCCTTCGCCCTGATTTCCTGTGCCAGCTTTAAAAAGCCGTTTGCCAATAAGCCGATCAAGCGAGGTAATGTCATCAATGGCTTCGATAAAGACAGAGCCGCCCTTGCCCCCCTGGCCGCCATCGGGACCACCCTTAGGCATATATTTCAGGCGTAAAAAGGACATGCCACCATCGCCACCTTTACCGCCTTGGGCCACTATGTCTATAACGTCTCTAAAAGCCATATTTAATTAGCTCAGCCTCGAGCCACTCCTTATCTAAATTGCCAACTACGATATGAATTGACAAAAGAAAAAGCGCGAGCTTTAGACTGCCCGCGCCCTAATAAATGGTCAAACTTAATCTGCTGAAATAGCAGAAGCGTCAGTTTCTTCAATGCTAATAAAGCGGCCTTTTGTACCTTTGTCATGGAAGCGAACAACACCATCACGCAGGGCAAAAAGGGTGAAATCTCTACCCTTGCCAACATTAAACCCAGGCTTGAATTTGGTGCCACGTTGACGAACCAGGATATTACCAGCAAGGACTTCCTGACCATCAAAACGCTTAACGCCTAAACGCTTGGATTCGCTGTCACGACCGTTTTTTGAACTACCTACACCTTTTTTATGCGCCATGATGAATCTCCTTAAGAAGCGATTTCGGTAATGCGCACAGCGGTATATTGCTGGCGATGACCTGTGCGGCGGCGATAATTAACTTTGGCTTTAAATTTATTAATGTAGATTTTTTTGTCTTTGCCGTGCTCAACAACTTCAGCTTTAACACTGGCACCACTTACCAAAGGCGTACCGATTTTAGGATCGTCTCCGCCAAGCATAACGACGGGAAGTTCGACAGTATCACCAGGTTCAGCTTTTAAAAGCTCGAGCCTGACCACGTCACCTTCAGCTACGCGGTACTGCTTACCGCCACTTTGAATTACTGCAAACATTTACTTACCTCCGACCCTGAAGGGTCATAGTTTCATTAAAATAATGTGCAAAAGCAAATACTGGCTTGATAGCCAAATGGTAAGTATAGACGATTATATTTGAGGATGCAAGTCTCAGACGAGCATAAACTTCAAAACCTAGCTGGCGCTAAAGTAAGTTTCGGCCTGACTTATGTCATCTGATTTCTGGCGATCTGACCAGCCAAGTTCCTGGGCCAGTAAGTTGGCGACAACTGGGACAGCTTTCCGGGTTGCCTCAGCATCTAAAAAGGCCAGCCGGGTACGCCTTGCCAGAATATCAACCGAGCTTCGCGCGGCTTCATGACGGGCCGAATAGATAACTTCCGCAGTCAAATAAGCATGATTTTTCGCCAGTCTTTCAGAGTAGCCTAGTTTTACCAGTTCAGCGACTTTGGCTGCCTGATCGCCATAAGCACGGTTCAGGTAGCTGGCAGTATCAAGCTCGAGGCCATAGTCTTCTTGCAATTTTCCGGCACCATGAGGACTGAACTGCTTGCCGCCTACCAGTTTGAGGTGTTCTGTCAGACTGGTGTTATGAGCAAATTGACCAACTCTTTCGACTTCGTCAACGGTGTCTAGCGCCATTTTGCGGTAGGTGGTCCACTTACCCCCGGCAATAGTGATAAGCCCTGAAGTGCTGGTATTAATTACATGGTCCCGGGAAAGCTTGGCTGTATCTGCGGCGCCAGGGTCAGAAACCAGAGGTCTGAGACCTGACCAGGCTGCCTTGACATCTTCTCTTGAAACTGGAATAGAGAAATACTTATGCACATGGCGCAGGATATAGGCGATTTCGTCTTCGGTGGCTTTGGGGTTCGCTTCTATACTTGCGGGGTTATCAGTAGTGCCAACCAGGGTATGGCCCAGCCAGGGCAGTAAAAAGAGCACACGACCATCTTCGGTTTCTGGAATGAGCAGGCCAGTTTCTGGGGGCGAGAAACGGCTATCCAGAATAATATGTGCACCGGAACTGGCACTAAGCATCGGGGTTGCACCTGGGTCATCCAGGTGGCGGATGGTGTCACTAAAGGGACCCGTCGCATTCACCAAAACTTTGGCTCTTATGCTAAAGCTGTCACCTGATAGCGTGTCTTTCACACTCGCGCCTGTCAGTTTTCCGCCTTGTTTATGGAGTTCAGTAACTTCGACATGATTGGCTAAAACTGCCCCTTGTTGAGCGGCAGTCAGGGCAATAGAGATGTTCATGCGGGCGTCGTCAAACTGACCATCATAGTAAATCACACCGCCCCGTAAACCTTCAGGGTTGAGCATGGGAAAGCGGTCGAGGGCTTCCTTGGCATCGACAAAACGGCTGGCGCGCAAGTTGGCTTTACCGGCAAGACCATCATAGAGTTTTAACCCGGTCATGTAATAAGGAACCTCGAGCCAGTTATAAAGCGGGGTCACCAGCGGTATGGGTTTGGCGAGATGCGGGGCAATATTAATCAGAACAGCCCGTTCTTTTAGGGCGTCTCGTACCAGATTGAACTGGCTACGGTCAAACTTTTTCACGGCTTGCTCGAGGTAACGCACCCCACCATGAATGAGTTTGGTGCTGCGGCTGCTGGTTCCTGCCGAAAAATCATCGCGCTCAACCAGAGCGACCTTGAGACCCCGAGTTGCTGCGTCCAGGGCTACGCCTGTTCCTGTTGCTCCGCCGCCAATAACCAGCACATCAAATGTTTCAGATTTAAGTTGCTCTAAATGCTCTTCGCGGTTCATTTAGTCCACCCAGGCTTTCGCACGGCTTAAGGCTTTTTGCCAGCCAGCTATAAGAGGTTCTCTATCACTACGCTTCATAGAGGGTTCAAAGCGTTTATCAACTTTCCACTGCTGGGCAATTTCTTCTTCTGATTGCCAGAAGCCTACTGCCAGTCCTGCCAGATAGGCTGCGCCCAGAGCTGTTGTTTCAGTGATTTGTGGTCTTACCACAGGTACGTCCAGCAGGTCGGCCTGAAATTGCATGAGCAGGTCATTACTCGAGGCCCCACCATCTACCCGCAGTTCTTGTAGAGGAAAGCCACTGTCTTTTTCCATGGCTTTTACCACGTCATAACTTTGATAGGCGATGCTTTCAAGTGCGGCTCTGGCTATGTGCGCAGCACTGCTGCCCCTAGTTAAACCAGCAATCGTTCCACGAGCAAATTGATCCCAGTGCGGTGCGCCAAGACCAGCAAAGGCTGGCACCAGATAAACATCTCCGTTATCTGGAACGCTAAGAGCCAAGGCTTCTACTTCTTTAGAATGTTTAATAATGCCCAGGCCATCACGGAGCCACTGAACCACGGCCCCAGCGATAAACACACTGCCCTCTAAAGCATAAATGGTTTTATCTCGCTGCCAGGCAGTGGTGGTAAGTAAGTTGTTGGTTGAGGGGACGGCCTGGGTTCCGGTATTAAGTACCATAAAACAACCCGTGCCATAAGTATTTTTCCCCTGACCTTTGCTAAAACAGGTTTGCCCAAAGGTCGCCGCATGTTGATCGCCTGCGACCCCTGCTATGGGTATATGTGCTCCATAAAGCTGACCTGTGGTTTCACCAAAAATTTTAGAAGAGGACTTTACTTCGGGTAAGAGGCTTTTGGGAACACCTAAGAGCGTTAACAGTTCATCATCCCAGCGGCCCTCATGAATGTTAAAAAGCAGGGTACGACTGGCATTGGTAACATCGGTAGCATGAACTTGCCCTTCGGTCAGATTGTAAATAAGCCAGCTATCTACCGTGCCAAATGCCAGTTCACCCTTTTCAGCCCGTTCTCTTGCCCCTTCAACATGGTCAAGTAACCACTTGATTTTACTGCCAGAAAAATAGGCATCTAAAATGAGCCCCGTTTTTTCTTGAAAACTGGCAGCGTGACCAGCTTTTTTCAGCTCTTCAATAAAAGTAGCGGTGCGCCGGTCCTGCCAGACAATGGCATTGTGAATGGCTTTGCCAGTTTTTTTGTCCCAAATGAGTGTCGTTTCGCGCTGATTGGTTATGCCAATAGCTGCAATGTCTTTAGCATCAATATGTGCTTTGGCAATGACTTCTTGGGCAACGCCAAGTTGGCTAGACCAAATTTCCTCGGGGTCATGTTCAACCCAGCCGGGTTTAGGATAAATCTGTTCAAATTCTTTTTGGGCAAGTGCCAGGATTTTACCAGCCTGATCAAAGAGGATAGCCCTCGAGCTGGTCGTTCCCTGATCGAGTGCCAAGATTGCCTGTGCCATAGTGCCTCCCTATGCGGATGATAATTTTACTCTATGACAGGATAAGAGAGAAATCTGTAGTGCTGAGATAGTAGCAGTGCATACCTGCCAGGTTATAAGTACCGAGTTATAAGTACCTAGTCCCGAGACTGACGTCAAACTTTTATAGCCACTAACCACTTTTCACTTTCCTTTCCTAAATCCCCATCCCCCCAGTGACCTCGAGCGTATGCCCGGTGATATAGCTCGCCAGGGGTGACGCCATCATAAGGATGCCTGCGGCAGCCTCTTCTGGTGTGCCGGGTCGGGCTAGTGGGATGGTTCTATCATTGCGGGCGTCAATGACTTTTTGCGGTATGCCCAGTTCGACTTTGGTGCCTGAGACCTCAATGACTTCGCCAGATTCTTTGGCCTGGGTAAGCCGCGTATCTATAAAGCCAAAGGCTACCGCGTTGCACCTGACGCCAAAGGCGCCCCATTCTTTGGCAATGGTTTTGGTTAAGCCGACAATGCCCATTTTGGCAAAGGCGTAGTTGGCCTGACCAAAGTTGCCATGTAGCCCACTGGTACTCGAGATATTTATGATGCAGCGGTTTTCTGGTGTTTTGCCAGACTCGAGGTCTGCTTTGGCAGCGTCACGCAAGTAGGGGGTAGCAGCGCGAATCATGCGAAAGGGAGTGGTTGCGTGGACGTTTAAAATAGCCTGCCACTGCTCATCGGTGATTTTGTGGATCATGCCGTCCCAGGTAAAGCCTGCGTTATTGACTAAAACGTTGAGTTTTCCGTAAGCGTCTATGGTTTTGCCTAAAATGAGTTCGGGAAAGTCTGACGCAGTGACATCTCCGGTAACCATGATGGCTTCACCGCCTGCTTTTTTGATGCTTTCAACGACCACTTCAGCGGGTTCGGGGTTGAGGTCATTGACAACTACTTTGGCGCCTTGTGCGGCAAATTGCCTGGCAGCAGCAGCGCCAATACCTCTGCCTGAACCAGTGATAACGACGACCTGATTTTCAAATTGATTCATAGCCTTAAGTCTATCTTAGATGCGTGACCTAAGTCAGTGTCTGGTTTTTGCTTTCCCAGAGCAGGAAAGTGCGGTACATTATTGGGCACTTATGTTAGACATGAAACTTATCCGTGAAGAAACCGAACGAGTGCGTAAAGGCATTCGTGATAAACAGATGCCAGAAGCTGAGAAAAGCCTGAATCAATTGTTGATTCTGGATGAAGAATTCCGTCTTTTGCGCAGTGACCTCGAGGAAAAACAAGCCCTGCGCAATGCCAACAGCAAGAAGATCGGCGAACTCAAGCGCAAAGGCGAAAGTGCTGATGAAATTATGCGCGAAATGTCTACGCTGTCTGAAGAGGTAAAACGACTCGAGGAAAAAAGTCGCAGTCTCAGTCAGCATATGGACAGCCTCATGCTGGACATCCCAAATTTAGTGCATGAATCGGTGCCTTATGGTGAAAGTGAACATGATAATCAGGTCGTTAAAGAGCTTGGCGAAAAGCCCAGTTTCAGCTTTAAGCCCAAACCCCACTGGGACCTGGCAGTTGACAAAGGCTGGATAGATTTTGAACGCGGCGTTAAAACCACCGGGGCAGGCTTTCCTATTTTTATAGGGGAAGGCTCGAGGCTGGTACGTGCGCTAAAAAATTATTTTCTTAATACCCTGGCTGACAAAGGCTATATAGAAATTTCACCTCCTCTCATGGTGAACCCTACCAGTGCAATGGCAACCGGGCAATTGCCCGACAAAGAGGGCCAGATGTACGAAGTCACCGACGGCTTTTTTCTGGTGCCCACTTCAGAGCTGGTACTTACGGGCATGCACCGCGATGAAATTTTAGATGCGGACATGTTACCACTTAAGTACTGTGGCTTTAGCGCCTGTTTCCGCCGCGAGTCAGGCAGTTACGGTAAAGACGTGCGCGGCATAAACCGGGTACATCAGTTTGACAAGGTGGAAATGGTGCAATTTACGACACCCGAGGCCAGCTATGACGCCCTCGAGGAAATGACCGCCATTTCAGAAGGCATCCTTGAAGAACTTGGTTTACCTTATCGTCGCCTCTTTATGTGCACCGGAGATATTGGTTTTACCCAGGCGAAAAAATATGATCTTGAAGTCTGGAGTGCCGGGCAAGAAAGGTGGCTCGAGGTTTCTTCACTAAGTAACATCACTGATTTTCAGGCTCGTCGCCTTAAGACCCGTTACCGTGAAGGTGGCGCCGCTGGCAAAGGTAAACCCGAAATTGTGCATACCCTGAATGGCAGCGCGCTCGCTTTTCCCAGAACGATTGCTGCGATTCTGGAAAATAACCAGAATGAAGATGGCAGTGTGACCTTGCCCAAGGTTTTGCAGCCTTATTTTGGTAAAAGCACGATGGGCTAAGCTTTAGTTAAAATAAATCGTACTTTCTTACCAGGGTGCATTAAAATAAACCTATGTATAAACTCGAAATTACTTTGCCAGATGATATTGCCAAAAAGCTTCAGGAAGCTGCAACGCAACTAAATATTAGCCCAGAAGAAATGGCTGCTGATAGCATCGCAGAAAAGCTCGAGCGTTATGCAGTCTATAAAAGTGTAGCTAAGCATGTTCTTAAAAAGAATAGTGAGCTATATAAGCGCCTAGCGTGATTCGGTATCTTAGTCTAGAGGAACTACTCGAGCTACACGGATTATTGATAGAGCAGTCTGGAGGTTCTAAGGGGCTTAGAGATTTTGGAGCATTAGAATCTGCCCTTGCCCAACCTCAGATGACCTTCAACAATCAGGAACTTTACCCAACCGTGATAGAAAAAGCAGCTAGCCTAGCTTACTCCTTAATCCAAAATCACCCATTCGTAGATGGGAATAAACGCATCGGTCATGCAGCCATGGAGGTAATGCTAATCCTGAATGGTTTTGAAATTGAGGCTGAGGTAGATGAACAAGAAAAGCTAATTCTTGGTATAGCTTCATCTGAGATTCCACGCAATGAATTGCTAAAGTGGCTCGAGCAACATGTGGTAAAGAGACAATGACTTAAACTCTAGCCAACCCATTATGTCTGTAGATTATCTGATTCATGATGAACTGTATAAAGAATCTCGAGCTAAGGGTTGGAGTGGCTGGGGCGGAAATGAACGCATGGCACGCGAGCATATTTTGCCCGAAAGATTGTTTTCTTTTAGAGATGTACCGAGAGCAGGTTCTTCACTCGAGCTTGGTTGTGGAGAAGGGCATTATTCGCGTATTTTAGCCAAAAAGGGTTATCAAGTAACAGGGGTAGATGTATCTCAAACAGCTATTGATTGGGCGAAGGAAAAAACTAGAGAGACTGCGTATGAGATTGATTTTCTTGTTTGTGACCTTTCAAAACCACAGGTACTCCTGAATCAATCATTTGATTTAGTTGTTGATGGTAATTGCTTGCACTGCATTATTGGTAAGGATCGCGAAATTTTTCTTAACAATGTTCACCGCGTCCTGAAAGAAAGTGGCATCTTTTTCATAAGTAGCCTTTGCAGTAGTTCAGGCGTTGATGAGATTATTGAGCGTAATGGTCAACCCTATAGAACTGTATTAAGTTATGAGAGCTTATTAGCAGAGCTTGAAACATCAGGTTTTGAGGTTAAAAAGTCCATTTTTTATCAAGGTGACAAAACAAGCCACTGCACAGCTCATGTCAGCAAGTGTGCTTATTAGCTAATGTGAGGGAAAGGACTGTTCGGTCAAAGTTCTAAAAAGGATTTGAGCGATTTCAAACCTTAGCCCAACCTCGAGTTGTGGCATTAACAACATTATTTAACCTTTGTCTGGCTATGATAGCTGCTTTACTAAGCTCTTAAAGCAGGCTTGCTAAGCTACGTCGTTAGAAGCGTCCTGCTGGAGGAAAACACCCAAGATGATTAAGATGTATACAACAAGCTGGTGCGGTGATTGCCACGTAACCAAGGCATTTCTGACCAAGTTTTCGATTCCGTTTGAAGAAATAAATATTGAGCAAGACCCGCAAGCGGCAGAGTATGTTATGCAGATAAATGGCGGCAGACGCAGCGTGCCAACCCTCGAGTACAACGGTGACGCCACCAGCCTCTCAAATTTCAGCCGTTCTAAACTCGATGCTTTTTTACAAAAGCACCAATTGTTGCAGTCGAGCTAGTTCTGCTTTTGTACATCGTGTTAGCCTCTACGAATGTCTGTGGTTAATCAGGGTTCACCTGAAACGGCAAGTCAGGTTCAAAGCATGTTTGGCGCTATTGCCAAACGTTATGATTTCCTTAATAGCTTTTTGAGTTTGGGTATTGATAAAAGCTGGCGTGACGAAGCGGTCAAGACCGTTTTTGAAAAAGACGCCATGCGCATACTGGACGTGGCAACGGGCACGGCTGATTTAGCACTGGCGCTAAAGCGTGAGCGCATTACGGCTGAAGTGATTGGGGTAGATTTTGCTGAGCCTATGCTGGCTATTGGTCGGCAAAAGGCAGCTAAAGAACAGCTAGAGGTAAAGCTCGAGCCAGCCGATGGTCTTAACTTACCCTTTCCTGACGCCTCTTTTGACGCACTCACGATTGCCTACGGACTGCGTAACTTTTCGAACTATCAGGCAGGGCTAATTGAGTTTTATCGGGTACTGAAACCTGGGGGCAGGCTGGTCATCTTAGAGTTTCCACCACCACCCAAGGGACTATTTGGCCAATTATTTCGTTTTTATTTTATGCGCGTTTTGCCTTTACTTGGCGGTCTCATTTCAGGAAAACATGAAGCTTATGAGTACTTGCCTACATCGGTTCTTAACTTTCCTGCCCCAGATGTACTTGCGACCATGATGAAAGAGGCTGGGTTTGATAAGATACGCTATAAATTGCAAACGTTTGGTGTGAGCGCCATTCACGTTGGAGATAAATCTTGACCTCATTTGAAGTAAACACCGATGTAGCCCTCATTGACCCAGACTGGGAGGTTTTCCAGGAAGAACACGAGCGTAGATTTGGCCTGGCCATTTCTTATGTGAAAAGCATTGTTCAGGGTCAAAGCTTTGATAATGGCGTTATGAATCTGCGAGTGGGCGAGCATGGGTTTTATGTTCAAAGTAAGAATTTTCCTGCGGCTTTCTTTGGTGATACGGGCTCGAGCACCGTTGAACTGGTCTCTGAAGAAGAAGCCAGAGCGGTTATTTTTGAAGCAGTTGCTGCCTACAGAGCTGGTGACGCTGCTTCACTTACTTGTGTCTACAGCGAAAGTAACCCCGGCGATGTGTTCTTTGGCTACCGACTCAATGAAGATGAGCGCTACGAACTTGGTCATTTAAGAACGGGAGTGCCTTTGCACCTCAGAGTCATGCTCGAGTCTGAAAATGTCAGTGAACTTCTGGATGACAGAAAAGGCGTGCTGATTTATCAGCGTCTTGAAGATCAGCACCTGCTGATCAAAGCGCCCGGTCGCAGGCAGCCTTTTTTACTACTCGAGGGTATTGAAGACTAAGCTAAACTTATGACGCAGCAAAGTTTCCCTGGTCCTGGGCACGTATATGACGTGATTATTGTGGGGGCAGGTATTACCGGAACCGAAGCTGCCCTGTCCTGTGCAAAAGCCGGGCTTGATGTTTTGCTGGTTACCACGAGTCTTGACACCATTTACAACTTACTAGGTGATGGCGTTGTGCTTCAGCCCAAAGCGGGCACGTTTATGGCTGAAGCCTTTACCAGGCTGGCAGATGAACAGGGTTTTGTCAGAAACTGGTCAATGCACCGAGCTGGCAAGTATGAAGTCGAGCATACCCAGGGCATTCACTTTTTACAATCAAGCGTTTCATCTTTGCTAGTAGAGAATGGCTGTGTTAAAGGCGTAAATACCTGGGAAGGGGTCAGTCGTTTTGCTAAGGCAACTGCCCTGTGTGTGGGTAGCTTTTTAAAAGCTCGGCTGAGCATAGGTGAACTGACTGAAACGGCAGGACGCCTGAGCGAGATGAGCTACGATGATCTTTTTCTTGATCTTGAAAAGCAGGGTTTTGTCTTTAAAGAATTGACCTTAGAGGCCAGGTTTGAAGATGAAAGTTTGCCCTATACGGTTAGCTGCAAGGTTTTTGCACCAGACGAACTCGAGCCACAAAGCTTTCGCTTAAAAAGGCTCGAGGGTTTATACGGTGCTGGTTTATGCGCATCAGGCGTTTTAAGCTACGAAGAGGCTGCTCTTCAGGGGCAAGAACTTGCCAATTCTCTTCTGTCTCACCTTTAATCAAAATCAAGTTCTTGCCGACTGAAAGGGCAAATACGGGTTGGCAAGGAAAAATCCCTTGATTAGCCTGTCAGTTCAGTGTGGGTTTGACTCTTAAGCAACTGCCGAGTCGCTGCTAAAATTCCTACTATAAACGTTTGTCAAAGCATTAAAAAGGGGCAAATGTACGCCTTGTCAGCTTCTGGTTTTGCGGTAAGCTTTAGGCAAACTTATGCATTTGAGGTAACTATGTCTACACATACCATTCAAGTTGGTCAGGAAATCCGCAAATTACCAATCGTCAATGTGGGGCCAGTGTCTGTAGCTTTGCTCAATTTGTTGGGCGATACTCAGCTAACTGAAGCAGCTGCCGATGCGTTAGTCGCCAAAATGCCTAAAGATATTGACACTTTGGTCACACCAGAGGTTAAGGCTGTGCCTTTAGCCCATGCTATTAGCGTAAGAACAGGCATCCCATATATTGTTGCGCGAAAAACTGAAAAACCCTATATGGTAGCTGCGCACAAAAAAGAAGTTTTGTCTATTACCACCGGAAAGCCTCAGCTTTTAGTGATTGACGGTGCCGACTTGCCCAAGCTAAAAGGCAAGCGATTAGGCATAGTTGATGATGTTGTAAGTACAGGAGGGACGTTAAAGAGTTTATTGGAACTGCTTGAGCAAGATATTGGCGGGAAAGTTGTAGCAACCATGGTGGTCTTTACCGAAGGTGATGAAAGGGATGATGTCATTTCCCTTGGTCACTTACCGCTCTATCCGGCTGAGGCTGGGCTATCTTAAAGCTTATTACTTGCAGGAGGATAAATTGCCGCAAATGTTATCTGGGCTAGGTTACTTAAATTCATTCCATAAAGGTCATGCGTTATGAAAGTATCTGTCGTAAACGAACCAAATAAATCTGAGACAAGGGTGGCACTAAGCCCCCAATCAGCGCAAAAACTTAGTTCGCTTGGTGCAGAGCTAAGCATCCCGGAAACCTACGGGGAAGCGCTGGGTTACAGCAAAGAAGAGTTTGAAAAAGCAAAGGTAAGTTTTGTTAAAGAACCAGATCTGGCAGGCTCAGAAGTCGTTTGTATGCTGGGTGTGCCAGACGACCCTTTTATTGATAAGCTGCCTGAGAAAACCATTCTGGTAAGTTTTCTTGACCCCTTTAGAAACCCTGAACTCATAAAGAAACTAGCTGCTAAAAAGATTAGCAGCCTGTGCATGGAGCTGATCCCTAGAACCACTTATGCACAGAAGATGGACGCGCTATCTTCACAGGCGAGTCTGGCGGGTTACGCTGCGGTTATTATTGCGGCAGACCGTATAAAAAAAGCTTTTCCTATGATGAGTACGCCAGCAGGTACCATTCCTCCAGCTAAAGTTTTCATTATTGGCGCAGGGGTTGCGGGCTTACAGGCGATTGCTACCGCCAAACGCTTGGGCGCCAGAGTTGAAGCCTATGACACGCGCCCGGTTGTCGAGGAGCAGGTCCAGTCGTTAGGTGCCAGATTTGTAAAAATCGATGTGGGTGAAACCGGGCAAACCGAGCAGGGCTATGCCAAAGCGCTAACCGAAGAGCAACTCGAGCTTCAGCGTCAGCAAATGGCCAAGTTCATTGCCGGTTCAGACATCGTGATAACGACCGCGCAGGTTTTTGGTCGTCCAGCACCTAAGATTGTTTCCAGGGATATGGTCGAAGGTATGCGTCCGGGCAGTGTAATTGTCGATCTGGCAGCGTCAACAGGCGGTAACGTGGAGGGCACGGTTGCCGATAAAGAAGTGATGATTAAGGGCGTCAAGATAATTGGGCTTAGTAACTTCCCGGCTGAAGTCGCCAAAGACGCCAGCCAGATGTATGCCAATAATGTCGCTAACTTACTCGAGCACGCCTGGAATAAAGAAACAAAGAGGCTCGAGCTGAACCTTGAAGATGAACTTGTAAGTGCCGTTTTGTTAACCCATGACGGTGAAATTCGTGATGAGCGCATTCGTGCGCTGGTGGAGGGCAGTCATGCATGATCTCATGCTACTTTTATTCATTTTTGTTATTGCCATTTTTCTCGGGGTAGAGCTGATTCAAAAAGTACCATCACAGCTTCATACCCCGCTTATGTCTGGTTCAAATGCGATTTCTGGCATTACCATTGTGGGCGCGCTTGCTGCTCTGCACTCAGATAACGGTGGTTTTGCCATCTTCCTGGGCATTCTGGCGGTAATTTTTGCCACCATTAATGTTGTGGGTGGGTATCTGGTGACCGACCGCATGCTGGGCATGTTTAAAACTGGCAAAAAGGACTAAGCCATGGACCTCTTGATTAATCTTTCGTACATCGCCGCCTCGGTACTCTTTATTTATGGCCTCAAGATGTTGGGTAAGCCAGCTACCGCGCGCCGCGGGAATCAGGTGTCTGCTATCGGTATGCTGGTGGCTGCCGTTGCTACCTTACTTTACTCCGGGCTCAGCTACGGCTGGATTGTTTTAGGTCTGGTGATTGGTGCAGGTATAGGTTACTATGCTGCCCGCACTGTGCAGATGACCCAAATGCCCGAAATGGTGGCGCTGTTTAACGGTTCGGGTGGTCTGGCAAGTTTGCTGGTGGCTGCCGCCGAGTATCTGCGCCGACCAGAAGCAGATGCCTTTACGGCGCTGGTCATTTTTCTGGCGATTGTGGTGGGCGGACTAACCTTTACAGGTAGTGTGATTGCCTTTGCCAAACTTTCTGAGCGCATGAAAGGCTCGCCCATTCTCTTTAAAAATCAGCAGATTCTTAATGCTGGGCTTTTGGGTTTGACCTTGCTGATGGGCATCATCTTTATGTTTGCACCTAAAGCCGCGGGCTTCTTATTGGTATTTATCATACTTGCAGCCTTTGCGCTTGGGGTACTGGCGGTTATTCCTATTGGTGGGGCAGATATGCCCATTGTGGTATCACTCCTAAATAGCTACTCGGGCATTGCTGCCAGTATGGCTGGCTTTATTATTGCCAATAATGTTCTGATTGTTGCGGGTGCGCTGGTTGGGGCGAGCGGCATTATCTTGACCAGCATTATGTGTAAAGCCATGAACCGCTCCCTGACCAATGTCCTTTTTGGCGGCTTTGGCGCAACAACGACCCAGAGCAGCATGCAGATACAGGGCGAAGCCAAAGCGATTAGCGCCGAAGATGCCTATTACATCCTGGAAAATGCCAGCAATGTGATTGTGGTTCCAGGTTACGGTATGGCGGTTGCCCAGGCCCAGCACGTGGTTAAGGAACTGGCTGACCTTATGGAGAAAAATGGCACCGAAGTTCGTTATGCCATTCACCCGGTAGCCGGTCGGATGCCGGGGCACATGAATGTGCTACTGGCTGAAGCCAATGTGCCCTATGAACAGCTGGTTGAACCCGAAGACGTTAATCCGACCATGGAAAATGTTGACGTGGCGATTGTGATTGGGGCAAATGACGTGGTGAACCCGGCGGCTAAAGAGGACGATACCAGTCCGCTTTACGGTATGCCCATCATTGAGACTGATCGTGCCAGAACTGTTTTTGTACTCAAACGCAGTATGAAGCCAGGATTTTCAGGTGTTGAGAACCCGCTATTCTTTAAAGAGAATACGCGCATGCTCTTTGGGGATGCCAAGTCCAGTTTATCTACGCTGGTAAGTGAGTTTAAAGACGCAGCTTAAAAGATAAAAGTTAGGTCTAAGGCTCATGGTGGTTTTGCATCATGAGCTTTTTAAGTTGCCAGTGGAAAACGTACGCGAAAACAAGCGCCGCCATTTGCAAGATTGCTAGCCTCAACGTTTGCTCCATGCCAATCGGCAATGCTTTTTACAATGGCAAGTCCCAGACCACTGCCTTTGCTGCGGTGACTTACATCTGCCTGATAAAAGCGGTCAAAAAGATGGGGGAGTGCAGCTTCTGCTATGCCTGGGCCAGTATCACAAACGCTCAGTTCTGCGCTGTCAGCCTGGCAGTTTAGCTCGAGCCTGATCGTTCCCTGACCAGTAAATTTGAGGGCATTCTCTAATAGATTGGTTATTAGACTTCTGAGTGCCGTTTCATCTCCGAGGATGCTAACGCTCTGCTGAGAGAATTTGAGCTTAAGCTCGAGCCCTTTTTCCCTGATGCGAGTTTCACTTAAGTGGGCACTCTCTTTCGCAATATTGACCAGGTCGAGCCGGGTCTTGCTTAAGCCCTGACCAGCCTCGGTGCGTGCCAAAAGGAGTAGTTTCTCTACCAGCGTCAGCAAATCCTTACTTGATATCAGTGCTTTTTCGAGCGACCTGCGTACCTTTTCTTCGGTGCTTTGCTCGAGGGCTTTCTCCAGGCGTCCTGATAAAACGCTAAGTGGCGTTTTAAGCTCATGGGCAGCGTCATCGGTAAAGCGGCGTTCACTTTCTATAACTCTGGATAGCGCTTTCAGTAAGGTATTGGTAGCCCGCGATAAACGCCAGAGTTCATCTTTTTGTTTGGGTTCGGGTAGGGTTTCGCGCCACTCGCTGCGGTTTGCTAGCGTATAGGCCGCTTCGGTCAGACGGTGCACCGGGGCTAAAGCGGCCCCGGAAAAAGCGTAGCCAATTAGAAAAGCCAGAGTAATAATGAGCGGAATTATCCAGAGAAAAACCCCATCAAAGCGTTTTAGGGTTTCTGCTAAATCGGTGGTAGCCTGCATAACGACAACGTTTTGTGGTTCAGTAACATGCAAAACGCGCCACTCTTGCCAGTTGGTGTAGCCTTCTTCCGGTAGCTGAAAACCCTCTGGAACTTCACCCAGAGACTGCACAAGGCTGCCACTCGAGTTGTAAATAAGCGCAATGTCATCTTTGGAAAAATCTTTGAGTTCTTCGTTTTCAAAGCTGATCTCATCTGCCAGTCGGTTTTCGGCAATGGCGGCTACTAACTCCGAGGATTCCCGAAGATTTTCATCGATACCACGTCTTAAACTCTGCTCTAGTAAAAGATGTAAGCCAAAGCCTGCCAGCAGCAAAATGCAAGCCACCAGTAGAGTGTAAAACAGCGTTAAGCGTAAGCGTAGCGTCATTTTGCCTCTGACTTTAACCTTTGAAGCGGTAGCCCAGGTTTCGCACCGTTTCAATGGCGTCATTGGCGAGTTTGCTTCTGAGAAAACGAATATAGGCGTCTACGGTTCGTGGACTGATGTCACTATCACCGGGCCAGACATGGTCTAAGAGCATCTCTCGCGTGTAGTAGGCTTTGGGGTGAAGAGCCAGATACTCCAGCAACGCATATTCTCTACCTGAAAGCTCGAGTTCAGCATCTTGCCACCAGGCTAAGCGGCTTGCCAGATCAAGGCGTAACCGTCCCTGTTCTATGTGGTTTGTTCCTTCATTCATAGAGCGCCGCAGCAGGGCTCTGACCCGGGCTCTCAGCTCACCTAAGGCAAAGGGCTTGGTCAAATAATCATCGGCGCCAAGCTCGAGCCCATGAATTCGGTCAGCCACCTGGTCTTTCGCCGTTAGCATAAGTACGGGCACGTTATTTTTCTGGTGGCGCAGTTCTTCTATCAGGCTAAAGCCATCCAGTCCTGGCAGCATTACGTCTAAGACAACCAGATCAAATGGAAAGCTTTCTAAAAGAGATAATGCTTCGTCACCAGCTTGCGCCCAGTCGACACTGTAGCCTTCATCACTCAAGTCATCAAGGAGCAGGTCGCCTAGCTGGGCATCATCTTCAACGACTAATAGACGCATGGTTGGGGGAAAAGTTGAACAGGGTAAAGCGGGGCATAAGGATAACTATAGCCTGTTTTAAAATTAGCTTGTCCTCACAACATCGGTTAGCCAGACGCTGTTGTCTGCCCTCGTCTCGAGCTTAAATTGGGTCAGGGGTTTGTTGGTTCGGTGAACGGGCCCGACTGGAATACCCGTTTTGGTATCAAAGTCCTGCCTGTGATCAGGGCAGTGCATAACGCCTGAGGCGTTAGGTTCGCGTAGGGTGCTACCTCGGTGCGTGCAGCGTCTCGAGTAGGCCACCAGCCAGACATTATCTCGTGCCAGGCTGTCAGGCACTTCGGTATCACTGGCATAAATAATGATAGGGGTGCGGCCAATTTTGAAGAGTTTGTACTGACCACTTTGTGGCAGCTCATCGGCAGCTAAAACCTGAAAGGGTTCAAGCGTACTTTGCGCCTCTGCTTCAATTAAACCAGAAAAGGCGGTGGCGCAGGCAATGCAGCCCAGGACTTTTAGAAAATCTCGGCGGTCGAGAGGTTTTTCAAGAGAGGGTATAAGATTTTTAGACATAGGCTTTCCTTTGGGGGTGTCACGTTAAGAGCCCCGCAGTTGCGGGGCTCGAGTACGCGAGGTTGTATTATTGGTTTTTTGCCTGACGGCTCAGCGCCCAGCCAGCTGCCACAACTACGATGGCCTCAGCAATCATGGAGTAAACGCCCAACGGCTCGGTCCAGTTGCCAATGTCTTCCATCGCCATGGGCAGACCAACAGTGCGGTTGATGGCATAGACAAGGATAGCTCCCAGTGCCATAACGCCTCCCAGTAACCAGCCCCTACGCTCCCTTTTAAAGAGTAAGAAACCGGCAGCCAGGGCGCAGCCAAGCATCAGGATGATATAGCCATAACCAAGATAAGGGGTTTCCTCGATTTTTCCGGGCAAGTCCAGAAAGTGAACATAAATAATGGCCAGTAGGCCTAAAAGACCAACGGTTTTGGTGACCAGGTTAGCTGGCTGATTTGCCAGCGCTTGTGAGGCACTATTACTGACTGAGACGGTTGATTTCATACTTTTTACTCCTTAGAGCTATCTGCTCATTAAGCTGTAAAAAGATTAGGTTTCGAATGTTAAAAGGAGGTTAGCCCCTATTTGACCCATTAGAGGCGCTATGCCACTGCCAGTGGCAGAACTCTCGAGTACACAGAAATTTGTGTTTTCCTTATCCCGGCCTTGACAAGCTGCCAGGAGAAAAAGCCAGGCGAAGTATTTGGCAAACAGGAAAATTCTTATCTGTGTTCAGGCTGCCACATGATAGACTGGCATATTAAACGTTTGGATGGGTTGGGCCTAATGTCTAAAGAAGCCAAGGAGCAAATCAGATCACGCCTCGACATTGCTGATGTCGTGGGGGAGGTTGTTGCTCTAAAGCCTTCAGGCCGAGGCCAGCTTAAGGGTTTATGCCCTTTCCACAATGAAAAAACGCCCTCCTTTCATGTGCACCAGGACAAAGGCTTTTACTACTGTTTTGGCTGTCAGGCTAAGGGCGACATTTTTGATTTTGTCATGCAAACCCAGGGCATTGACTTTTACTCAGCCCTCGAGTTCCTTGGGGTTCGTGCTGGCGTTGAAGTAACGCCGAGTTCGCCAAAAGAGAAGTCGAACCGTGACCTGTATGAACTTAATAGTATGGCGCTCGAGTTCTACAAAGCCCAGCGAAAAAATCATGCGCACACCCACGATTATTTGCTGGGTCGTAAACTTACTGAGGACTCAATAGACAGCTTTGATCTGGGCTACGCCCCCGATAGCTGGGACAGTTTTCTAAAATATGCCCTGCAAAAGGGCATTTCAGAACATGATCTTCTGGCGGCAGGGCTTATCAGGCAAAATGACTCGGGCCGCTCCTATGATTATTTTAGAAACCGCATCATTTTTCCTATAAAAGATTATCTGGGCCGGGTGGTTGGTTTTTCAGGTCGCGTGCTAGATGACAGCTTGCCTAAGTACCTGAACACAGCCGAAACCGACATTTTTAAAAAAGCTGAGCTGCTTTATGGCCTAGATGTTGCCAAAGGACAGATTCGCTCGAGTGGCGAGTGCCTGATTGTTGAAGGCTATATGGATGTGATTGCCCTGCATCAGACGGGTTTTGGTAATGCGGTTGCTGCGCTTGGCGCTACCCTGACCCCAGAACAGGCGGCGCAGCTAAGTCGTCTTGATGTGCAAAAACTTTACCTTGCTTTTGACGCAGATGCCGCTGGGCAAAGAGCGATTCTGGGTGGACTCGAGCAATCTGTTGGAAGGCAATTTTTGGTCAAGGCAATTCGCGTACCTCATGGCAAAGACCCCGCTGACGCTGTTCTTGATGGACATATTGAGGAGTTTCGAGCTGCCTTGAATCAGGGTTTGTCTGAGGTGGCGTTTCGCTTTCAGAGCGTGCTTGCCAAGTATGACAAGAGTAGTTTAGAGGGTAAGAAAAATATCCTTAATGATTTGCTACCTACCCTTAGGCCCAGAGATGTTTTTGACCCGGTTGCCAGTGAAATGCGGCGTCTGGTTATAGACCACCTAAAAGTCGAACCAAACCGTCTTGATGAATGGCTAAATAGCAAGCGTCAGCGGCGTATTGATGACACGCAAGTCAAAGGCATGCAGCGTAAAGGTCACTCACAATCTCAGGTTACGGTGATTGAACTCGAGGTTATTGCTCTGTTGCTGCTTGAGCCGGGCAAGCTAAAAGAACGACTTCACTATGTCGAAGTTGCCTTGCCTGCCGAAGTTGATGACTCGGTGCTTAGAGAATTTCATGAAATCTGCGAAAAATCTGAGTATAAGGAGCAGGCTATCTTGCTGCATTACCGCGAACGTGATGAGGCGCGCATTCTTTTTGAGCGGCTGTTTCAGCAACCCGAAGCAGAAGAGATACGCATCAATATTGATGACCAGATTGAAAAGTCTTTATCGCGCTTGCGTGAACTCTATATCGATGGGGAAAAGGAAAATCAGCGGACAAGTTTACTCGAGCGCATGCAGGAGGTTAGCAGCTATCTTACCGATCCCCATTTACCCACTGATAAGTTGCAAGCCTACTACCGTGAGTTAAAAGAGATCAATGCCATGCTGGCAGCCAGAGATGCCGAACGGCGGATGCGTGTGCCTGCCAGTTTTTCAAGGCAAACCAAGAAAAAGTCAGGTTTTTAGGCGAGGCCTTTCCGAGAATTCAGCCCTGCCGGGAGTTAAGTTAAACCTCAAGAAGTTGACTATATCTGGCTGAAAAGCTTTTCATAGACCATGCCGTAAACTGAAGTATGGTAAATGGCTTGATAAGTGAGTATGAACAAACACAACAGCTCTGGCGAGAAGCGTATCAGCAGAAGCTGCTTGCTGACCACGGGTGGTTAAGTACTACAGCGCTAAATTGGTTTGAAGCGGGTGAGACCATACTTGGTTCAGATGAAAGAAGTATTGTAGCGCTGGAAAAGACTCGAGTGCCTGAGAAGCTGGGTCATTTTGTACTCGATCAGGAAAAGATCGAGTTTCAAACCCAGGATGATTTCAAGGTTATCCATCAGGGCGAAGCGGTGCAAAGGCTCGAGTTTGAGCTGGTAGACAATCAAAACGCTGAACCCTTTCACTTTAGAGAGTTTGCTTTTTCAGTCATTCGCCGGGGTGCGCAGTATGGGCTTAGGGTTTTTGATAAAGAAGCGGACTCGAGAAAGGCCTTTAAGGGTTTAAGGTGGTTTGCCATTGACCCTGGCTACCGGCTAGAAGCAGAGTTTATTCCTTTTGCCGAGCCTCTGCCAGTTACAATTGCAAATATTTTGGGGGGAACGCATCAGAGTGAAATCCCAGGAGAGGCCAGATTTTCAATTCGGGATCACACCTATACGCTGCGCCCCATTCGTAGTAAGGAAGGCTTCTTTTTTATTTTTAGAGACTCGAGTAGTCAAAACATGACTTACCCTTCGGGACGCTTTCTGACCACCTCTCTCCCAAGTGATAGCAAACTCATCCTAGATTTTAATCAGGCACATAATCCCCCTTGCGCCTTTACCCCTTATGCGACCTGCCCCCTTCCTTTTAAAGAAAATATACTGGATATTCCGATTCTGGCAGGGGAAATGCAGTATGAAGCGTGAAAGCCACTCATAAGCGAGAGAAAGGTTAGGCAGGCTATCAAGCGAGATGGGTCATTAGCGAAGGGGCAAGGTTGACCAGTCATGAGTCGCACTGCGGATGATTTGTCTATCGCCATCCGTCCAGTTATCGCGGTAGTAGCTACAGGTCTCGAACCCATCGTGGAGGGAAGCAAGACGCTCCTTTAAGCGCTGACGGAACTTGCTAAGCGTCTGCTGAAAATCAGGGCTTGCAGATAAATCGCTCACCTGATAAGGGTCATTTTTATGGTCAAACAGGAGTTCTTTGCCCGACTTTCCGCCCCCCCCTTTGACATAATTCAGGAATGAGTCATGGCAAGCTAGGGTATGAAGGAAAGATATAAG
>JAGQHN010000220.1 GCA_020431825.1 Trueperaceae bacterium
TAAAGGATTGTCAAGATGGGTAAAGCCAATGCTTGGGTGACTTGACTGATTCCAACCAAGCAATAATTGAGCATTTGGTTCTGGGGATTCTAAAAGCTGGTCAGACATGCTTTACTCCCTATAAGGATCTGGTATCTGCCTTAGATGGTAGAGACTTGAGATGAGCCGAGTGTGAAAAAATTCATGCCCTTCTCGCTCTCTTTTCATACTTTTTAATGGAACGATGTAACCATATACTTAATACAGAGATCTAAATCAAAGGGATACCTGAAAACAACTTACACACCTAAAAGTAGTGAGATTCCTGCTCTCACAAGTGTTAAGATACAGGCGTCAAAGAGCCTACCTCTTATCTTGAGCCCTAAAATTTGATCGCTGTTTATAATCCTGAACTGAGCTAACTTTGATACCTAGTACAAGATCGCCAGATCACTTTAGGGAGTAGTCATGTCAAAGCTTCGTTTTATCGTAATTATGCTTTGTGGTCTCTGGTTACTGGTTGCCTGTGACTCAACGACCGTAAACCAAACCCCAGATACAATTCCGCTGGAAACTCAGGCCTGTTCCAGAGCTACTCTTCGTCAAGGTAGTACTGGCGCTGATGTGAGGCATGCCCAGCTACAGCTATTAAAGGCTGGCAATGCTTATACCAGTGGAACTCCGGCTTACTACATACGAACTTCTGGAGGTGCCGATGGTGTGTTTGGTAGTGGAACAAAAAATGCTGTTATTGCCTTTCAAAAGCTAGTTTTTCCTGGACAACCTGGGCAGTTTGATGGAGTTGTTGGACAAAATACCTGGTCAAAACTAGGTTGTTCAAGTACTACTGCACCTGCGGGTTTTAGCAGCAGTGTTGATAATGATCGTGATGGCATCTGGGATAGTTATGAAAATTATTTGCTATCAACCCTTGCACCGCGTATCTGGCTAAATTCAAACGAGGTTAACTATCCAGCTACCGTAAGCTGGTACCTTTCTTATAGCTCTATGCGCTTTAGTCACAATAATTGTCCAGACCACGAGGTGCTTGCTTTAGGTAGATTAACCGGTACAAATTTGGATGATCAAAGTCATTCGATTAATAAATCTCTTTGCCGCCATGATTACCCTGTTTATTCTAATAGCTATGTTGGTGGCGGGGAATCAACTTTCTTTTTAGAACTCCAGAATTCTGCCAGGGGCGGCTCGTCAGCTAAAGGCAATTGGCGAGTTTATGGGCATGTCTATAAAACATCAGCCGGTAAGTACGTGATTCAGTGGTGGCAATTTTATGCTTTTAATGATTCGGTTGATCCCGTTAATCATGAAGGCGACTGGGAATACTCTGGCCTTCTTGTTAATGCTGGGAGTATCGAGAAAGTTATGTTTTTCCGCCATGGAAATCTCAGGACGATTTCTCCTTCTGAAGCAGAATGGGTTAATGGCGTTCATCATGTCACCTATGTCGCTAAAGGTTCTCATGCACAGTATAAAGGGGCTTCCAGTAGCGGCGGATGTATAACAGGCTTGACCTCAGTTGGCGATATTGCCCAGGCGGTTGCGGCGGATAGATGCAACAAGGGCAAAGTGTGGGATACCTGGGCTTCTGGTTATGGTGGCATCATTAATGTAGGTGAAAAGAGTTATTCACTTAACAGTGCAGAGTGGTTACGCTACAGTGGCTTATGGGGTGAAATAGGTGCTTTATCGGCGGGAGGCATTACCTTTTCCTCTGGGCCAAGGACGCCTTCTTATCAAACGAGTGCTTGGAAACCCTATTAGTTTAGGGTAGTTCAATTAAGTGCAGATGGGCTCTTTTAAGGCCCATTTTTTAAGAGGATTGCCGATATCGTAAATAGCTCTACTGGCCAAAGATAGCTTCGCTACTTCAAGTCTGTGTGCATAGGGCTTAACGTATTCACTATGACCCTCCTTATTCTTTCAAAGTTTGCAATAGTCAAACGCAATAGTCAAAATTGAATCTAAACTAAGATGGATGCCTCTTGGCTTGCCACGAACAATGATTGCCTCAAAGTAGACGAGCGTTTAGTGATGTTTACGAGATTCGGATAAATACCCCGTCCGCTTACGGTGAAGATTTTTTTTTGGTCTCCGAACCGCTGCTTTTGCTGAATGTATGATGGTTGATCAGTCACAGGTGGTGGCTATACCTAAAAATATGCCCTTGGACCGGGCTGCGCTTTTGGATTGCGGCGTGATCACGGGACTAGTTGCCGTGGTTAATTCCGCAAAGGTAAGGCCCAACAATTGTTAATGTGGCGTTGCCTTTGATAGAAGCAAGAACTTTTCGACACTTCATCATCGTTGATTGGGTAAATACCCAATCAGAAGTAGATCAAACTACAAGGGTCACCCATTTTTTACTGGTTTACACCCTAAAAAAGTAAAACACAAAGGCTGATATTTTCTTAAGCTCTGCCTCATGAAGTATTTTAAGACCTACCTTTTAGTTATCGGTGCAAGCCTAATCCTAATCGGTTTCGCCCAAGAATCCCCCTATGTTTTAACCACCTATGACCTGAGCCAACTTTCCGCCCGACCAGGCAAGATCTTTATTTCACCCGATGTTTTAACCTTGCTCGAGTTTGACGATCAAGTCAGCGATGTATCGACCGCTCGACCTGACGCTATGACTATTGAAGTGAGTGGCAATATCATTCGCTTAAGAGCCAACTGGCGCGCAGGTTCAACCGATCTGGTGGTCACCATTGCCAATCAAACAGCCTTATTTAGTATTGATATTGAACCTGAAGGAGACTACTCAAGACGCTATTTGATTACCGAACCTAAACCGTCATTACCAAGTACCTCCAGCAGCTCGAGCCCAGCAAGATCAAAAGCTAGTGAAGCAATAGACCAGGCGACTCAGGTGCCAGACTGGTTATCGGTTAGTTTCACAGTGCTGAGCAGTCCCGGAGAAGAAATCTTAATTCAGTATGGGATAAAAAACCTGGGAAAGCATGATGTTATCACCGATGCCCAGCGCCTGAGACTCATGCAAGCCGGGTATCAAACGCCCTATAAGCTCGAGCGTATCTCTACCGGAGGCACAACCAATCGCATCAAACCAGGCTTTGCCGAATATGGCATGATCTTAATCTCAGACCCTCTACCCGAGAAACTATCCTTACTCTGGGATATTGTTGAAATCGGCCCTGGAACAACTTACACGCTAAAGAAAGACTTCCATGAAGGTTTGCTCGAGCCAGTTCGCTAAGCTCATATTTCTCTGCCTACTCGGTCTTGCTTATGCCCAAGAAGCAGGGGTTTTAAGTTATATCGACACCACAGGAGCAGGCTCAGAGATAGCTGCTTGCTTAGCCACCGAACCTGATCCCAGACTTTGCAGTCCCCATGTTGAAGTGCTTATCTTTGAAACCTTTAATGCCTGTGGCGGAAATCTATCAGGTTGTGAAGAGATCGTTACCCTTAGTCTTCTCTTTATGCCAGAGGAAGCAGGTCAAAACGTTGTAGAAGATATGGAAAATGCTTGGCAGCACTTTTTACAACAAACCCTTGCTCAACTTAATCAGGATATCAATAAGTTTATGCCGTGCTGGGTGCTGATTCCTTGCCCACCGCTTATTGATTGGACCTGTGTTTCAAACCGAATAGCTGATGCACTGGCAACGGCTTACGCTGACTTTCAGCCCCAGTACTGGCAAGAGGTTTATACCAGCATTGCCACTCATATGCCACTCGCTGCCCACTGGCAAACAGCTTTACCCGATGGGGGTGCTGTCCTGAGCCCAGTCGTATCGCTTTTACCCAAACCAGCTCAGTATGCTGATTTGATTGAAGCCCCTAGAGACCCGGCTTATTACTTTCAAGGTCCTCTTTTTCCAAGACTCCCTGTCCCTTACCTGCCAGAAGAAACCTCGGAAACGTATGGTGGACTAACAGAGCTGGAAGGCCGTAAACGGGTACTCGAGCCAGCTACCCTTAGCGAATATGAACAGTTTGGCTTTGTCAGTTTCTTTCAAGTTTATGGTGACTATCGACTCGAGCTTTTGTTTGATCCATTGGCTGGACCCTATCTGGTCGCAGCTTGTCTAATTCCTGTGCCCCCCTTTGTTGTTCCTTTTCCTGTGCCTGTGCCAGGTCCGCTCTTTGCGGCTCGAGCCCTGAGTGATTGGCCGACCGTACCTGAAGGCTATCCCATCCCTCGCATTAAAGGAATACCGCTTTATTAATCCTGACAAGCTCGAGGTACTCCTTAAAGACTTCCAGGAACTTGGCGCGGAGCAAGCTTCCATTGCCCAAGACAGCTTAGGCATACAGCACCTTGACCATTTGCTGAGAGAACAGTTCTTAACCGACATACCTTCCCCTTTAGGCAAGCTTTATCTATTGGGGCCTAAAGGTCGTGAGCATTTAGGATTGTCTCCCTTTTACAAAAGCCCACCTGAAGCGGCTGCCAGTCAGGTAATAAGGCGCAGAGTTAAAGAAATACTCGAGCGAGAGGGCTGGGACTATAAAGGTAAAACCAGATATTCTCTATACCGCTTTCAAGATCAGCAAGGCAAGCTTATTTACAGTGCTGCGCGTTACCGGGACTATTCAGCAAGGTCAATCCGGCGAATATTGGCAAGTATGAAGCCTGATTTCATACATGAGAGCAGTCATTTGCTAGTATGGGCAAAGAAACCTCATTATTTAGCTCCTTTAAAAGAATCTGCCCACCCTTTTTTAGACCTTCGCCCTTTAATTAGGGTTAAGAACTAGGAGCTTAATACATGGTATTAAAACTACTGCTTGCAGGTTTACTCTTATGGCTAGCCTATATCTTCCTTGCAGGTCTTTACTTTTTAGTCAAAAGTATCTTTAGAAGTTTGAACCGCCTTGGTCAGAAAATCCAAAAGA
>JAGQHN010000221.1 GCA_020431825.1 Trueperaceae bacterium
CCCTGGCGGCTATCCGGTATTTAGACCTGCTAAGAAGTCATTATCTGGTTGGTGCAAGTTGGTGTGACCTTATCCATGCCTACCGATTAGGACCAACTGCCTTTAAGAGCGGAGAGAGAGCAAGCGCTTATGTCAGTGACGTTTTGGCCCAAGCTCAGAGGTATTCAGAGCTGAGAACGGAGTAGACAGGCATGTTTAACGTTATCTCTACCTTACTGCTTACCGTACTTGTGCTTTTGAGCCTTGGTTATTTGATTGTGACATTTGGAGATTATGAAAGATAGAACCCCCTTAGTAATTAAGCTTTTAGCGCTTGTAGGGCTGATTTTTCTGGTTTATATGCTCGGCTGGTCGCCTAGACCTATCGACTATAAGGTGTCGGTCATATTCGGCTTAATTTTCTTACTCATTATCGCCCCAGGAAGTTCTGAAGCCCTGGAGACATTCTTTAAAAGTTGGTTTAACCGTGGAAAGAGTTAAAAAAGAGAATAGAGTCTTAAGTTATTGGGTAAAGGCACTCTTTACCTATGCAGCCGTTATCACCGTTTTGTTTCTCTATTCTGACAAAGTTTATAACCTAGTTCCCAGATCCTTTTTCTGGACCTATGAGCGAGTTGAAGTCGTTCATGCCCAAGTAGGGGAACCCCTGGAAATGCTGAGTGTTTTACAAACGCGTTTCCCTTCGCCAGTTGAATACCAGGAAGGTATTTACCTGGAGAGATTAGACGGCATTTATAAAAAGGTATTTTCTGCTTTCACCCCTAATACCCTGGACGCTAAAAAGCAGGCAGATTGCCCCGCAGATGTGGTGCATAAAGCAGGCTTTAAGTGTGCGTATTGGAACTTCTCTAACGAGAAGGGGGAGACATTTATACCCTCAGAACCAGGGACCTATAGAAGTACCCACAGGATTACCGACCGGCGAACGGGTAAGAGTCAATTCTTCGCACTTACCTTTGAGGTAAGCAATGAAGAATGAAACCTACTCAATCATTACCCGCTCAATCATTTCTGCTGGTCGCTTTGTTAAACAACCCAAAGGCCAAGCGCTGCTAGCTAAATGTAAATTTGACCTTGAAAACCCTTACTGTGGGGTCCCTGCTTATGCTCAAGGCTCTATGTCCAATGCTCAAGCCCTGGCTGATCTCGAGCAACGTCAGGAAGAACTAGACCTTATTAAGGCCTACCTGGACAAGTCGGACAGCTGGCAAGAAGTTTTTGACGATTATGCAGACGAGGAAGACGGTTTTAAGGCTTTATGGGACGCTGCCAGTGAGGACCTATCAGAAGCAAAAAAAGAGCTAGAAAAGTTAATTGACCAGGATGAACAGAAAAATGCTCGAGTAGCTGCACAACTGCTCAAAGATGAGGCTGAAGAGTTTGACGCTGGTCCCCGGTGGATAGATAGCCCAGAGGTAGACAGTCTGGACGTAACCGGCCTGGAAGGGGAAGATGCTCGAACGTTTGCGCTTTTGGTAGGTCGCTGGAATCCGGGCATCAAACAGGTTTATAGCAAACGCAACGGCAAACGCTATCTCACCGCAGCTGTTACCCGGATTGATCTAAACCACAAGCTTATTGACGAGCTTGGCTTTAGAGACGAACTAGAGGCCTTGATTAAAGACAAAAACATTCATGTCTACCGTGATGAAATGCCAGCCAAAAAAGGCAAGAAAAAAGGGACGAAACCTGCTGCTGATCCGCAGGTAGAACCAGAGCCAGAAAAACCAGACTTTAAGCTAGAGCAAGAAAGCATAGAAAAACCAGAACGAATAAGCCATGAGGAACTAAGCAGACAAGCCCGAGTTGGCGCCCAGGCACAGAACGAACAAGAAGGCTTTGGCCTTATTCCTTCTTATGACGTTGGTGGCTTGGTCCAAACAGATTTGTTTGCCCAACCAAGCTCGAGAAAAGAACTAAGTGACGCTGAAGTAACCGGCCTGCTCGAGCAGTGGTTACAGGATACCTTCAAACTTAAGTACAGCATTGCTAAAGCACTCGAGCAGCTGCACCCTGACTATAGGGATAATTACGAGCTAAGACCAAAACTTGAAGAACGGTTAAAAGAGGCTTTTCCTGATGTACCGCTAGAACGTTTTCAAAAGGCCTCGATAGACCTGCTGCCAAAGTATAGACATAGCAAGTTAGGGTCAAAACCAGAGAAAAAAGAGAAGCTTAAAGCTCCTGAAGCCATTACCACTTATGTCATAGACATAGATGCACAAAAGGACATACCTTACCGACTGGCTTACGATGCCCATAGAGGGACCAGCTTTGTACCCGAGGACAGAGCCTTACAACAGCAACATGATTATGCTTTGCACCTGGACAGTGTTTTTTCTAAACTTACCGAGCTTGCTAAAGAGCCAGAACAAAGGGCTGTGTTACCTTCCGTCCTTCAGACCTACAAAGATGGCTACCAGAAGCGCTATAAGGCTAACCTGGAGTCAAGAAGTCGCATTGTTAGCACCATGATCTCAGGTCGTGGCAATTTCCCTGTTGCCAGAATGGAAAAGCGTAACGATGTAGCCAACAAACGTCTTAAAGAGTTGATCGACTATACCGACTATGCTTTTAAACGCGCTCAAAAACAAATAGCTAATGCCCTACCAGAAGAAAAGCAAAATGCTATCTATCATGACCGGATGATGCAGGTGCTTGAGAAAGAGGCCAAAGACGCTATAGCCATGGTAGGACAGATCGAAAACGGAGCCCCTTATTACAAGTCTGCGTTTACCAACTCGTTAAAAGGCAAACTAGAGCGAGCCTGGAAAAATGGACACTATGAACCGGTGAAACGTGCACTTAGGTATGTTAAACAACACCAGGGAGTCAATAAGGGTCCAGTCTTTGCACCTAATAACCGCATTTGGAAATACCTGGAGATGGAACCACCTAAACCCCAACCTAAAAAAGACGAAAAACAGTCAATAAGCGAAGGACAAAACATCCTGGACGGCTATGAAGTTGAGGTAAGACGCAATGATGCCAAACGAGGCTATGAGATTGAGTTTGATCGTAAGCCAGATAAGGCAACTCATGAAAAGCTAAAAGCACACGGGTTTAGGTATTCGTTTAGGCAGGGATTTTATTACGCGAAGCAGTCTAATAATCGGGCAATGAACCTAATGCAGGTCCTTGCATAAGCCAATGACAAGCATTTTTTAGAAATGACAAAAAGAAAATTGTTCTAGCAGATCCGGCATTGGACGTGCAAGGTAGAAATGGAGTTAAATTAACTTATGTCTACATCAATACATTTACAATCAATACTAACCTGTCCTCATTGTCAGCATCAAAGTCTTGAAACCATGCCTCAAGATGCTTGCCAGTATTTTTATAGCTGCAAAAACTGTGATGCTACCTTGCGACCCAAAGAAGGAGATTGTTGTGTGTACTGCTCCTATGGGTCTGTGCCATGTCCACCCGTTCAGCTAGAAGGGCGCTGTTGTTAATAGGCCAGCTAATTGCTTGATTGTGGTACAAAATTTGAATTGGGCTTCACCGCTTGAGTCATTTCAGATTATTGGGCTTATTTTTTACTTATTCCTTGGTTCTACAGAAGATAGAGCATCTAACAAACGCTGAGAACTCTGTAAATGGCGCTCAAATAATGTTCGTCCTAAATCCAGTAATCTGTAAACATCTGGATCTTTCACGCGGTAGAAGTTTAAGGTACCCTCTTTACGACTAACAATAAACCCTTTTTTTGCCAATATACTTAATTGTTGCGAAAGGGTTGACTGCTCTACTGCTAGTTCATCTTGCAACATAGAGACCGACTTCTCATGATCACGCAGAGCATCTAGAATCCTTAGTCGTAAGGGATTGCCTAATGCCTTAAAGAAATCAGCTTTAAATTCGTGAAGATCATCATGCATAAATAATCCAAACCAATATAGCATTAACGTAATATTGTGATATCATAATATTGTGATATTTGTATGTATTAACCCAAACTTTTACTTCCGCAGGTGAACTTTTGTTCAATTTCTGAGCTAAGCAATTACCCATAGAAAACTAAGATAAGAGGTATTTCTACATATGCGTTCGACCTTAAGTACTTATTTACCAAGCCTGAAAGATTACAACTTTAAATTTTTTAAAGAAGATCTGTTGGCAGGAATTACCGTTGCCATTGTGGCTTTGCCTTTAGCACTGGCGTTTGGAGTAACTTCCGGTGCAGGTGCCGCCGCAGGCTTATTTACGGCGATCATAGCAGGCATTTTAGCTGCGGCGTTTGGGGGATCTAATTTTCAAATAAGTGGCCCTACCGGTGCTATGACGGTCGTGTTACTGCCTATCATTGCCCGTTATGGCGTTGAAGCTTTAGCGTTTGTGGGGCTTTTGGCAGGTCTCTTTTTAATTGTTTTTGCCTTTGCAGGGATAGGCCGCTATGTTAACTATATTCCTTGGCCTGTCATTGCTGGATTTACAAATGGAATCGCAGTCATTATTTTTCTACAACAACTTCCAGGTTTCTTGGGGGTAGCTAAAGGAGAGGGGGAAGGTATTTTAATTGTTAGCTGGCATACTTTAGAAAACTTTCTGCTAAAACCTGACTTCAAACCAATACTTTTAAGTCTTTTAACAATCGCGGTAATGCTGGTGTGGATGCGTTTTAAAAGGCTGAAGGCGATACCAGCTAGCATGGCGGCACTTACGATTGTTAGCTTGATTTCGCTTTTACCTGGACTTAACGATGTACCTCGGATAGGGACTATTCCCAACAGTTTACCCAGCCCTGTTTTACCTGTGATCGCTCGGCAGCATTTGACAGAATGGGTACGAGCAGGTCTTGCGATTGCTGTCTTAGCGGCA
>JAGQHN010000222.1 GCA_020431825.1 Trueperaceae bacterium
AAGGTCAACCAAACAGGCCAGTAAGCCCGTATTGACAAAGCTAGCTTGAACATCACGGATGATATGTTTTATATCAGTCTTTGTGAGCTGACCGCTTATCCGGCAAATTAGGTAATCTTCTGATTCTGCTCTACCAATTTGATAAAAGGCCATGCTCGCTCCTAAGAATTTTTGCTTCAGGGGTCGAGGAAAAGCTTAGGCTTAGGACAGCGCTTGTACATGACGCAGACCCCAGTCAGGGTCTCCTTACCATAGGCTTTTCACAGCGTTTTTGTTGCAATATATTGCACGATCTTTGACTCCTGAACTAGGATGATGTCTTAGTACTTTTAACCCTTCAGTTATCTTGCCAAGGTAGCTAAGCTTTTTGTTTGTATACATATATCCTCGCTAACTTCAAAGACTCAAAGCTTCGTTGCTGGAAAAAGTGATTAGCTATAGAAAATTAGGATAATATCATTCTCCAAATCTGTAACATCCGATGAAAAAGTCTAACCTCTTAGATTTTGCCTTTGATATGTCCCATCTTTAACCAGAGATTTAAGGTTTTAAGGAATATCTTTAGGTCATATAGTAGTGAGTGATTATCAACATAATAGCGTTCTACTTTGAGTCGTCTTTCTATAGGTGTTTGGTTGTAGTTTTTATTAAAGGCAATTAAGCCTAAACCTGTAAGTCCTGGTTTGACAGAAAGGACTTTTTGCCAATCAGGATGGTTTAAGTCAACGCGTTCTGGCCATTCGGGTCTGGGTCCAACAAGACTCAAATCTCCTGAGAGGACATTCAAGAGGGCAGCAATATCATCCATGGATCTATTACCTAGAAAGCGACCAAAGCGTGTTTTTTTAGGAGGATTACCTGAGGCAGTGCGAAAGCGGTAGTGTGGAAAGACTTTACCGTCTTTGCCTACTCTAGGAACTGAGATGATTACAGGTCCTGGTGACTCGAGTTTGATACCAAAGGCGATAAAGGGTAGGAGTGGCAAAGTGATGAGCAATCCCATTGAAGCGGCGAGGATATCTAAGGCACGCTTGATCATAGACTAGTGTAGAGGAAATCTTACTTATAAACCTGATATGGGGCATTATTGGTTTAACCTAGCAATGGTCCACAAAACTTAACACCATATTTTTGACAAGCTTCCTTGATAACTGCGCCTTCAACAACAGCATGGGCAGATGGCAGGGTAATGGCTTGGTAGAACTCTGCATGAGGGGGGGTTGTGAGAATAAGGTAGCGCGCTACCTCCGATTCGATACGAAAGCCATGAATCGTAGCTCCAGGAATATGCACAAATGTGCCAACTCCAGCTCGTTTCCTCGGTTGATTGCCGAGGTAAAAGGTAATTTCACCTTCAAGAACATAAAAAGACTCAATATCATTATGGCGATGCAAAGGGACGCTTTCACCGTACAGGGCTGTTTCATCAACCAAACCAAAGGCCTCACCTGTGAGCGCACCCGCCGCCAAAAAGTAAGTAGAGGTCTCACCCATCCAGCGCAGCTCGCTTTCACCAGCTTGATACACATAGGCTTCAGCCTTTTGATTCATCCTATTTCCTCCTCTGGTCCTGTCTCGCGTGCAAAGTCATAAACCTTCGTCTCTACTACCTCGACTATATGTGATTCGGGTTTCATTATGATCTTTCCTTCGACCTGTCCCCAGACCTTTTGCATTGCAGTTAACAAAGCTTGAGCCTCGCTGAATGTGTCAAATTCAAGGTCGATCATGACATAGTTGGGATTATCCATTAGACGCAGGATTTGATAGCGCTGCACACCCGATCTCTCCCTGCCAACCGGGTCACTGTCAAAGGCTTTTTTCCAACCTTCGTAGTTGGGGACTTGGTGTTCAATTCGTAGCATGTACATGCTTAGCTCCTTTTCTTTTAGCTAACTAGACTAGTAATGGTTAAATGCTCACTATCTGTGTTGTCGCTAAATAAAAGATTGGCCCTTAGCCAGTTTCCACTTATGTTGACCCAATGCCCAGTGGCATAGGCATCGTCCCAGTTCCAGTTTGCTAATTTAGAAAAAGGCCTCTATACCTCAAATTGGAGATCAGTTCGTCCGAGATGATTCGACAGGTCCACCACGCAAAGGTTGACCCATTAAAGCACGCTGCTCATTATCTCTTAGACGCGGTTCGTAGTGAGAAAAGAATACTCGTCCAATCAGCTCGCGGCGGCTGCGCACATCAGTTTTGTCAAATATGCTTTTTAGATGTTGCTGAACAGTATGTACAGAAATTCCCAGTGCTGTAGCAATTTCACCTGTTGAGTTGCCTTGTAAGACCATGCGGGTTAATTCTTGCTCACGATCAGTCAAGCCGTAAGCTACCATAAGCAAAGAGGCAATACGGGCCGGATGACCTGGTTCAATGATGATTGCGCAGCGCTGAACGCCAGTCGTAGCGAGAGCGGCACCATGAAGTACCATCCAGCGTCCGGAACGCGTCATTACCCGCGCCATGGCCACCTCACCTACAGCTGCTTTGTCAGCAGTACGGAGTGTACGCCCGGCGACTGCAAGCAGGGATGGTGGCAGTTTGTTGTGTAATGTCCAATCACCACCAGGCAAGTCATCGAGCCAATGAGCCACACCAGGCGTGAGGGATTCGACAGTCCAATCTTCTTTGAGGATTACCAGTCCAGGCGCTCCTGGCCCTTCGGGATCAGTTGCCTCCCCAACAAGCAGGCCACGCCGTGCACCTTCAGCAAGATAGGGTGCCACTTTAAGCAGGAAACTGCACTCGTCAGTGCTAAAAAGAGGCTGACCAGGCTCACGATAAAGTCCCATCATTCCCCAAACGGCTCCAGCAGGCGTACGCAGGCTAAGTAGTAGTTCCTGATCACCCCCATATGGACGCACAAAAAGGTTCCAGCCGAGGCTGCGGCTTGGATCACCACCCGTTGCTTCATGCACCGTTGAGAATCCCCGTTTAGAGCGGGCCACATTAGCTATTTTATGAAAGTCGTCTTCATAGTATTCATGAGCTAACCATTCTGAGGGTAATTCCAGCATTTCAGGGTTGTAATGACTGGTAACCAGAAGTGAGCTTGGGTCAAGGGTGTACCAGCACGGGTTCATATAGTGCGGCACCGCGCTTAAAATTGCTTCATTTGCGGCCTTCCAAAACGATATAAGGTCATGCCCCTGTCCAGCTAGGCTTATGATTCTGCTTTCTGCTTGCCGTTTTTGGTAGTCACCCATAGCCAAATCATACATCCGACAATTTCCCTTTGATATACCACTTTTCTGGTATATCAGAATCAGTCTAGGAGCTGTATAAAGAGAGAAATGAGCACTTTCCAACAGGATTTAAAATAGCAAGGATGACCATGATTATCGGGGCACAATCACCAGAAGAACTCGAGTTCCTTTTGGAGGACAGCCTACTCCTTGGTGACCTACAATTATTGACCCGCTTATTCAGTGATGAAGCAGTACTTGTGATTGGTGAAGAAATAGCGAAGGGATTATGGGACATTGCAAACCTGGCACTAGTAACATGGAAAGGAGACAATCCTTATATCGCCGATCTTCGGCGTGTCATTCAAGTACAAGACCTAGCCCTCATCTTTTCTAAGCAGGGTGTCAATATTATGCGCCTCAGTTATGACGGCAGCTGGAAATATATTGTCTTATACCGAAGCTAGATTAAGGGAATCAACGATTATGCACTTTCAGTGGTTCCGTCAACTGAACTCAATATGGATAAACTTTAGGTATGGCTGAAGCAACAAATCATCTCAATAGACACAGATTTCCATAACTCATTATCTCGCATGCAATCTATTTGTATCACCGTTTAACTCTAGCCTATAGGGCTGTTCAAGAGCTTCTATTTCAAAAGAGGATTAAAGTCAGTCATGAAACTATTCCTACTTGGTGTTGCAAGTTCGAGCCTAATTTAGCTCAAGCTATACGGCATTACAAACCTCGTTATTGTAAAGCTTGGCATCTTGAGTAATTATCGCTAGCAAAGAATACTGGCTCTGGCGTGCTGTAACTGAACATAGTGACGTTTTAGATGTTCTTCTTCAAAAAGAACGAGATACAAGGGCTGCTAAACGCTTCTTCAGGCGCTTTATTAAAGAAAACGAACTTCCTCAATACATTATCACCGATGGGCTTAGGAGTTATGAGGCAGCACTTAAAGAGCTTCCTGAGCTTGCTACTAGTTCCCATGTCAAAGTTTCAGCCGAAGAACGTCAAAACAATCTCATTGAACAATCCTACCGTCCCACTAGAGACCAGGAAAGGCAGCAACGAAGGTTTCGTTCTTTGACTCGTACTCAAGGTTTCTTATTCACTCACGCCGAAATAAACCACCTTTTTCGCAATACCAGATCTCAGGTAACCGCTTGTATTCGTAAACACAACTTAGCTAATGCCTTTACCTTTTGGTCCGAGCTCTCGCTTTCGATTCCTTAAATCAGAAGAACGCCAAATAGGAATCAGCTCTCCCCTATCCTATCCTCGTTATAATGTCGAATTAACTTGACGGAACCAAGATTGCCCACTGGCTAAGTTTGCCTACGAACAATAGGAGCAACTTCGTTTCCAAGAAGTTCTATGCTTTTCAACATCTGCTCGTGAGACACCATCACATTTGTCATTTGTAAACTGATACGGTCAACGTAACCAAATGTTTCATTAATGTAGAGAATTTTGTCAGCAACAGCCTTAGCATCGCCAATCAAGTAGGGTCCTTGTGGACTACAATCAATATCAAATTGAGCACGACTTGGTGCAGACCAGCCACGCTGACGTCCCAAGGTTGCCACCATATGAG
>JAGQHN010000223.1 GCA_020431825.1 Trueperaceae bacterium
ACCAAGTCCATCAAAAAGGGCAGCAAGGCTTCAACCAATACTTTCAGCGTAAAGGTGTTGGCAGCTTTATTAAAAGCCATTACCTGGCCTCTGGTTACGCCTATGGCACATCTGATAAAGGGAAATTTAAAGGTAACTATATCCAGTTACCTTTAGTTACCTTAGAAGGTAACTTAACTGGTTACCAGCGGCTTTACGACAATGGACAAAAAGAGTTTATAGGTCAGAAGAAAGGTAGCTTTGTTCTGATTCTTCCTAAAGGGCTCGTTGCTTTACCGGACACGACTGAAAAGCTTTTAGGTTTGCTGGATAAAGATTATGAGCTTGGCCTTTGTGAAGGGGTAGCCACTGGTCTTAGTATCTGCATGGCAAGACCTAAACAGATCATGATTTGTGCTCTGGATGCTGGCAACCTGGAGCAAGTAGCCTTTCAGCTTCGTAAGAAGTACGGTTATCAGAGGCAGATTAAAAAGGGGAAAGAAACATACATAGCACCTATAACTGTCACCCTATGGGCCGATAACGACTGTTGGACAGGTGAAGGAAAAGATAGGTCTTTAGCAGAAAACACAGGTCAGATAAAAGCCCATAAGGCTGCATTAGATAACAAAATGCGAGTAAGAAGTCCGAACTTTAGCCACAGACAGCTAAATGGTGAAAAGCCAACGGATTTTAATGACCTTCATGCCTTGGTCGGACTCGAGGCAATCAACAAAAGCCGAATTGTCAAACCTGATCCAGCGATTGCCTATAGTAAAGACTTAGCCAAACTTGCCGAAAAAGCCCAGGACAGATATTTACAACCTTTGCCAATCCTTCAGCCAAACAGCGCCCTGTTAGTTAAAAGCCCTAGGGGTACAGGAAAGACAAATGCTTTAGCTGAGCAGATCAACCTATATAAAGCTTTAGGCTTTAATGTCTTAGCCATAGGTCACCGTAAAAGTCTGATGTCTGCCTTGTCAGAACGCCTTGGTGTTGAAAACTATGAGGCCCTAAATGCTTATGACCTGGCAATAACACCGCACCTGGCTATCTGTTTTGACAGTTTGCATAAGCTTGCCCTGCATCAAACCTTGCCTCACTATGATGTCATCATCCTGGATGAATCTGAGCAGATATTCAGGCACATCACAGGCCGGCATATCAAGCACAAAAAAGCTAATCTTAAGGTTTTTGAGCATTATCTCAAGCAATGCCCTAGACTCATTCTGTTAGATGCCCATTTAGGGAAGGTATCTAGCATGGCCTTAAAGCAGTTTGCGCCTGAGAAAAATCTACTCTGGCATGATAACTATTATCAGATAGGTCAGGACAAAGAAGTACACATACCTTTTAATCGCGAAGATGCCCTAGAGGCCTGTCTTTTCTCCAGTGTGCCAGTCTTTTACAGCACCAACAGCATCAAGCGCACTAGAGCCGTTAGTGAATATCTGAAGCATCACGCACCTCTTAAAAAGGTTCTTGTGGTTAATAGTGAAACCAGCTCGAGGCCTGAGGTTAAAGCTTATTTAGAGAGCCCAACCAGAGAAGCACCAAACTATGACATTCTGATAGCCAGTCCAAGTATCGTTTCAGGTCTTAGTGATGAGTCTGGACACTGGCAGAGGGTTGTCGGTGACTATCCTAACGGTGTTGGTACGTATCAAGACCATCAGCAAGCCTTAGGCAGAGCCAGAGGTGTTAAACGGCTGATAGTCTATGCTGACCCTAAACGCCAAACCTCAAAGACCTATAAGCAGGTTTTAGAAGGCTATGAAGAAGCCGATAAGTTAGATGCAGCTCTGCATGGGCTCAAGGCTGAACAAAGGGCAACTAAAACTGCCTACAGCGAGTTTAAGGCTTTTGTAGAAAGTGTGGAGAGTCAATATAAGGCGAATGGTAGCAATAGACTTATTAAGGCTTTAACCCTTGAAGGGCATAGCCTGGATATTGGTTTACCTGAATATATTGATTCAGATACCTTAGGTGAGCGCAAATCGCAAAACAAAGAGCTTAAAAAGCTCGAGTTAGAGCGTTATGCCAGTGATAGGGCAGACGCTGCGGTTATTAGTGACGAACGTGCCAAGGCTATCAAAGATTCAGATAGTAGAACCGAACAAGAGATATTTGAGTTTGAGCGTTACGAAATTGTCAGAGAGTATTGCCTAGCTGAAACTGCCAGCAAAGATGAGGTTAAAAACCTGCTTATCTTTGATGAACATGGCAAGATGTTGCAAAAAATAAGACGCTATGAGGAAAGCTTTAAGCCTCTGGATTATGTCAAAGCTGCCGCAGCTGCGGATCTGGAACAAAACAACCTGTTAACCGACACTAACCCTCTGTTATTACGCCATGAGTTTTATCTCAAGCTGTCAGAGGCCATTGACCTAAACGAAGCTACTGAAGCTAAAGCCAAAGCCCTTAAAGAGCAAATGGGCAGCCTGAAAAGCCAGATAGAACAGCTTGAGCAGCAACGAAAAGACGCTAACACAGTGGTAAAAGGCAAATTAGATCAGCAAATAACTTTGCTAGAAACCGAACTAGCCAACCTTGAAACAAGGAATGATTACCATTATGACAAAGACAGCATCAAACTCTTTACGGATTACTGCATTTACAATTATGCAGCGCTGGATAGTTGCCGATTAAAACTGCCACAGCTAAACGTCTTTAAGTCAAACCCCTTACGCGCACTGGCTAATTTACTGTCAGACATGGGTCTGAGTCAGACTCGAGTAGGTAGAAATGAAAAAGGCACCTATACCCTGGATTTGACAAGAGTTGCGGAGATGGCTGGTTTTTCCTGTCCTAGACGTGAAAAATGGCATGTGGGACAGCAGAATGTTTTAATAAGTAGTAGTTATAATAATCTAGTGTCCCATAGCGAAGTTTTTGCGTCACAGACGGAAGAAACCACAAACGCTTTAAATGCTTGTCTTTCTTCTTGTGATTTAGATCAAAGGGTAAGTGAGGCCAGCCAGACCAAGCTACCCGACTTCGACAGCTTCACAACCTTCTCAAGCACTGATATAGATGTTTTAGAACGTGAAACTCGGCTCGGAGATTTAAACAACAGGGCACCATGGCATGCGGTTATCGCCGCGTTGCATCTGCCAGTTGACCAAAAACTCATCATTTACCCTCAAATTATCGAAAAATACGGCTTAACACTCGGTGACGGTAGAAAATGAACGCGGAACAAATTAAGGATGAAGGTGCAACAGCTTCACCTTCGCTAGACTTCCATGCCCTATATCATCTCTTTTTCTACCTCACCAAGCGCTATACCTCTTTTCACGTTGACTGTGATCACAGCGCCAGAACATTTAGCAGCTGGCATGATGTTGCCGACTTCCTTAGTTACTGTGAAATCAACGATTACGGCAAAGTTATGCACAACAGCCTAGAGTTTTACCGTTGGGGATTCTGGCCAGAATTAGAGCTGGTAGCATGACACCAGAACCCGAATGGCTAAGCATAAAAACTGTCTCAAAAATGAAAAACATCAGCGAGCGCACCTTGCGCAAGTGGTGTAAAGCGGAACGGATAAAGGCTTGGCAGGTGCAACATAAAGGCACCTGGCTGATTGATCCAGCAGAATTAGACCGCTTGCCGAAAATGCCGAAAGTGCCATAACTACCGTCTTTTAAGGCTAGCTCACCCAAAGAGCTAGCCTTTACTCATGGACTTAAATACCCTAAAACAACAGCTAAGCGAAAGCCAACAAACCTTAAGCGATTTACAAACCGATCTGCCAAAACTCATTGCCTTACAAACAGAAAGACAGCAAGCTTATGAACAGGCAAAAAAAAGTGAGGACCTTCAGGTAAAACTAAGCGCAAAAAGCAATTTAGAAAACATCAGCAAATTAGTAGCTGATCTGGAACAAGATATTGCTGATGAAACGACAAAGCTATCTCAGCTAGAAACAGACTATAGCTATCACAGCAAGCGAGAAAACTATATTAAGTCCAGAGAGAAATTTACCAAGACGCTTCAGGCAACTTTAAACGGTATTCAAGAATTACTCACCAAGTTAGAAAAGGCAAGAGAAAGTGTGGTCGAACACAGCAAATATGCAGATGATGCCACACTGTCAGCATTCCCTCCTTTACACACAGTCCGTGGCAATATGGGAGGCATTAAAAATGCGGACAGACTTGAACAGGAAGGTCATTTAGTCAGGCTTTATCCATTAGATAGACGTATTGGGGATAATAACTTTGATGCGGTTTTCAGCACGACGAAACTAAGCTGATGACCTTCTTACGTCAACAGACAAGGGGGGGATCTGATGCCAGGTGATACCAAACCCCATAAGGCACGACAAGCCAAGAAAGCCAAGCTAAAGCCTGGAGACATTAAAGACATTACCTCTGTACTCTGGTCAGCCATTGTGCGGTTAGAACAACACCTGGTAGCCGTTACCGAAAGCGACACCGACACCAATGAACTCTGCAAACTCACCCACGCCATGAGTCAGGCTGCAAGCACTTATATCAAAGCTTTAGAAGTCGGTGAATATGAAGCCAGACTTACCGAACTGGAAAAAGCCTATGAATTAGAAAAGGAAAACAAAGCCGCATGAGTGACTTGCTAAAAACCCTGATTGAATCAAAAACACAGGAACGCAGCGCTGTAGCGCTTATGGGCTCATTCCTTAAAGCTATGGAAAAGGGCTTATCAGAAGAAAGCTATCAGCAAATGAAAACCTTTACCCTCAAATGGCTCAAAGATCAGGCAACCCCTGAAAGTGATAAACAGCTAATAAAGA
>JAGQHN010000224.1 GCA_020431825.1 Trueperaceae bacterium
GTCTGATTAAAGCTGCGGCAGGCCACGTCTATATTTATGGTAAACCCTATGCTAAACAGCGCAGTATTGTCGGCTATGTGCCCCAGCGCAGTTCGGTAGACTGGGATTTTCCCACAACTGCCATAGATGTGGTGACGATGGGGCTTTATGGTCGTTTGGGCTGGTTAAAACGACCTGGGCGCTCAGAAAAAGAACTTGCCGAGCAGGCACTCGAGCAAGTTGGCATGCAGGATTTTGGCGAGCGGCAAATTTCGCAGCTTTCTGGTGGGCAGCAGCAACGCGTCTTTTTAGCCAGAGCCCTCGTGCAAAATGCCGATATTTACTTTATGGATGAGCCTATGGCGGGTGTCGATGCCACCACGGAAAGAGCCATCATCAATTTGCTGCGAACTCTGCGCGATCAGGGCAAAACCGTAATTGTGGTACACCACGATTTAAGTACCGTCACCAGTTATTTTGACTGGATGCTATTTCTGAATGTGCGCACCATTGCCCAAGGACCGGTTAAAACCGTCTACACCCGCGAAAATTTGAGGGCTGCTTATGGCGACAAGGTCGCACTCCTTAGTCAAAACCCTCTAGCTCCCTCAGAAAGTCTTTAGCCATGGACCTCCTGAGTCTTTTAAGTGATTTCACCATTCGTAATGTCACACTGGGCGCTATGCTTCTAGGCATTAGTAGTGGGGTACTGGGCAGTTTTGCCGTTTTGCGAAAACAAAGTTTGCTGGGCGATATGCTCTCTCACGCAGCTCTACCGGGCATCTGTCTTGGCTTCATCATCGTGGGTAGCAGACAGCTTTTGCCTTTGCTGTTAGGCGCTCTCGTTTCCGGTACCGCCGCAGCGCTTTTTATGCTGCTGCTGATTAACCGCAGTCGGCTCAAAACCGATGCCGCCCTTGGCTCTGCCCTGAGTTTTTTCTTTGCCATAGGTATCGTACTCTTAACCTATATTCAGGCCAAACCAGATGCTAACCAGGCGGGTCTGACTGCCTTTCTCTTTGGTCAGGCTGCCTCAATTGTGCCAAGTGACCTCTGGATTTTGGGCAGCATTACGGTCTTAGCTCTCGGGATTGTCCTGCTCTTCTGGAAAGAATTTAAGGTGGTCACGTTTGATCTGCAATTTGCTAATACGCTAGGCTTCCCTACGGGGGTTTTAGAGATTTTACTGACCAGCATGGTTGCCCTGGCCGTGGTTATGGGGCTGCAATTTGTTGGTGTGATTCTGATGGCAGCTATGATCATTGCCCCTGCGGTCGCAGCAAGGCAGTGGACTGAGCGACTCGAGCTCATGGTCTTTCTTGCTGCTCTTTTTGGTGCCCTTAGCGGCATCGTTGGAGCACTTATCAGTGCCTTGGCAAGAGGTCTGGCGACGGGTCCGGTCATTGTTCTTTGCGCTTCTGCCATTGTCCTCGTGTCACTATTATTTGCCCCTAACCGGGGTCTGGTCTGGGCAAGCTGGCAAACACGGCAACAGCATAAAACGCTAAGAAGCCGTCAACTCCTCAGCAATCTTTATAAGCTGGGGCTAACCCACGCTGACCCCCATTACCGAGTTGAAGAAACAATGATGAACGCCTACTACGGCATGCAAACCAGAGACATCTTTAAAAGGCTCGAGAGCCGGGGGCTCATTAAACAAAGCAGCCATATGCCCGAGGAAGGTCGCCACTGGGAGCTCACTCCCAACGGCATTGAGGAGGCTCGGCAGTTTTTGCACAGCTTGGGAAATGGTGATATGGGACAGGACGAGGTGCAGCATGCTGGTGCTTGATGTACAAATTGTGCTGGTGGGGGCTCTGGTAGGGATAAGCTCGAGCCTGCTGGGTAGCTTTTTAGTACTGCGCAAGAACAGCATGCTTTCTGACGCCATAAGCCACTCCATACTGCTTGGCATTATCCTGACCTATCTGCTAATAAAACAAACGACAGGTCCTTTTTTTATCCTTGGGGCAGCACTGGCTGGGGTTGTCACCGTTTATCTCACGGAGTTTATTACGAACACCAAACGGGTTAAAAATGACGCTGCCATAGGTCTCGTCTTTCCCGTCTTGTTTTCTATAGCGGTTATTCTGATCAATCTTTACGCAAGAGATGTCCATATAGATATTGACGCTGTACTCTTTGGTGAAATTGGCTTTATCTGGTTAGATACGACAAGATGGCTAGGGCTCGAGTTACCTAAAAGCCTGCTTAGCATGACGATTATTGCCCTTATTAATCTAGCCTTTGTCAGCCTTTTTTACAAAGAACTGAAAATCAGCACCTTTGATGAAGCTCTGGCAACCGCTCTGGGGTTTAGACCCACTTTGCTTTTTTATGCCCTGCTAACGCTGACCAGTGTTACGGCCGTAACCGCCTTCGACGCCGTGGGTGCTATTTTGCTGGTGGCTTTTGTTATTGTTCCGCCTGCGGCTGCCTACCTGCTCACCGACAAACTCTGGCGCATGATGGCTTATGGGATTGTGATTTCTTTGGGCTCGAGCCTTTTTGGCTATTATCTGGCTGTTTTGTGGGATGTTTCGATTGCTGGGATGATGGCAGTCATGACCGGCGTATTTCTAATTCTGGCCTTTTTGCTAAGCCCACGTTATGGTCTGATTGCTCAGGAAGTCATCAGGCGCAGTCAGCGCTTTGCCAATGAAGAACGCGCACTGGTCGTCCATCTCTTTAATCATGAGCATAGTAGCCATCAAAATGAAGAGAATATCGTGTCTGCCCTGAGAGAACACCTGAGATGGAGTGAAAGCAAATCACGCAACATCCTGATGCGAAGTCTGGACAATAATCTTATTGTGCGTGAAGGTGAGATTTTAAACCTTACGCTCAAGGGCCGGGCCATTGCTCAGGAAATCATGCAACCCTGGTATCGGCCTATTAGCTCTGAAGGCTAGCTACTTTTCTTCTCACTCCACATTGTCTATAATCTTAGTAGCGTTTAGAGGACTAAGCGCAGGTTTAGCATCGTTTGAGTTCGTCGCTACTGGCTAACATTCCAAATCCATCCTCTCAGTCAAAACTTTGGTAGCCACTAGGCAATGCTCACCTACAAAATGCTTAAGTGCGTGTAACCTAGAGATAGAAAGTCTTAACGAAGGATTGGGCAACAGATATGCAAAAGCCAAAAATATTCCTCTCATCACCCCATATGGGAGGCAATGAACAAAACTTTGTCAACAACGCCTTTGAAACAAACTGGATTTCTCCGCTTGGTCCTCATGTCGATGGCTTCGAAGCTGATCTAGCCAGCTATACCGGTGCCAAACATGTTGCCGCCTTGAGTGCTGGTACAGCAGCTATCCATCTGGCTCTGGTCTTATTAGAGGTCGGGCATGGCGATGAAGTCATCTGCTCCTCATTTACCTTTTCAGCCAGTGCCAATCCCATTGCTTATCAGGGTGCGACCCCTGTTTTTGTCGATTGTGAATTAGACACCTGGAATATGAGTCCTGAAGCACTCGAGGAAGCCATTAAAGACCGCCTGGCCAAAGGCAAAAAACCTAAAGCCGTGATTGATGTGCATCTTTACGGTATGCCCAGCAAGATGGATGAAATTGTTGAAATTTGCGAACGCTATGATATCCCACTGATTGAAGATGCTGCTGAAGCCCTGGGGTCTCGCTACAAAGGCAAGCATATGGGTACTTTTGGCCTTATGGGAATCTTGTCTTTTAATGGTAACAAGATCATAACCACAGGTGGTGGTGGTGCCTTATTGAGCGATAACGAGAAACTTATTGCCAAGGCGCGCTTTTTAGCCACGCAGGCCAGAGATAATGCCCCACACTACCAGCACTCCCATATTGGCTATAACTACCGCTTAAGCAATATTTCTGCCGCTATAGGTCGGGGTCAAATGCAAGTTTTAGATGAGCGAGTCAGGCTACGCCGTGCCAACTATGAACGGTATCAGGGCATTTTTGCCAAGGTATCTGGTATAGAGCCAGGTCCTGCCGAACCTGAAGGTATGTTTAGCAACCGCTGGCTTTCCACCATCCGGGTTAATCCTGCTGAAACGGGTGGCCTAAGCAGAGAAGACATTCGTCTAGGTTTATTGGAAGACAACATAGAGTCTCGTCCCTTATGGAAGCCCATGCACCTGCAACCTGTTTTTGAAGCTTGTCCTTATTATGGCGATAGAAGCAGTGAGAAACTATTTGAAGATGGTCTTTGTTTACCCTGTGGGACCAACTTAACTGACGAAGAGTGGGAAAGAATTGAAGAGAGTCTGGAAAATGTGCTTAGGGGGAAGACGGCTGTTTCTGCTGACTAATACCGATACCGTAGCATCGCGTGATTAACTGCGAACAGAAAACAGTTATGAAGCACTGGTACCTTGAACATGATGTTTCTGAATTCGGTCATTGCTAATCCGACAGCAATAAAAGTCACTACCTAAGGGTCAATACTGTCTTGCAAGCTAAATACCATAAAGAGGAATTTTAATGGTTGAAATAGCTTTAGAATCTGATCCTGTTGGGAAAGTCCCGCCATCTGAAATAATGGCTCATGTTGCGCATAACAGGAATCAATGAAATACCAGGAACCACAGTGCAAGTAGCAAAAGCAGCGTTTCCAAAGGGTAATGTTTACATGCAAATTCGGGATGAGCTGGGAACGTTGTATACGGATGAAGACTTTGCTGAGCTTTATTCCGAGACAGGACGACCCGCTGTACCTGCTTGGCAATTAGCTTTGGTAACAGTAGTGCAATTTAAAGAAGGTTTGGCTGACCGACAAGCAGCAGA
>JAGQHN010000225.1 GCA_020431825.1 Trueperaceae bacterium
AAACCCAGAGGCAAAGCCTATACATCAAGATTCGCTAAGCTCAAACTGGCTGCTTGAGACTTCGCCAACAAAGTCCCCTGGTTTTCAATAAGTTTTATTGAGAAAATAGTCTGAAACGAAGGAATCGGGGTTTCTTTTTCTCAAAAACCCCTCTTAAAACTATCCTTGGCTAAAATTCGACTCGAGATGAGTTTTGAGAATCGAAAATTTCCCCATTATTTGTCAGCGAAACCGTAATTCTTTGCGCGAATGCCCCCGCTACCCCTAAAAGGCCTGTTTTCAGCCTGAAAAGTCTGGCTTCCAGCCTTCGCTGGAATGACGTGCGAGATCATCTTGGGTTTGCACATAAAATTTTCTTGATATCTTTGGATAGCTAAAGCACTAAAGTCAAGGTTTTGCGGTTGTGCTACTTAACGAGTTTCCATAAAACTCATCTTCAACAGGTAAAATCATGCCTTATGCTGAAATGCTTTAAGGTCGTGTTTGTTCTTTTTGCGCTCACCACGCTGGCGCATGCCCAGGAGGGTTTGCTTTCTGGTGCGCTAGCACAGGAGTTAGATACTAAGCAAGTTTTACTGAATTATCAAGATAAATTTTCAAGTCTTAGCCTCTTGCCCAACCATGCCCTGGCAGAACGTATACGCTCTGAGCTGGCAGAACGAGAGGGCCAAACAGCGGTAGAAGTGCTGACGCGTATTCGTCTGACTGAGGCGGAGCAGGCTAAGTTAACAAGGCTCGAGCTTTATAACCTGCTGCGCTCGGTAAGTACCATGCAAGGCATACAGTATTACTCGGTGACCTATGGGCGTATGCGCGAGCTTTTTACCAGCAGTTATGCGGTTGCTGATGCAAAAGCTAAGACCGCCCTGGCTGACCCTCTGGTCGAAAACGTGCCGGAGCAAGATGAACTGCTGATGGTGCAAGAAGATACTACCTTTGGTCAGAATGTCTACCGCGCAGACTATTATGTGACTCAGAGCGATGACGCTATTCTGGTAGATATTGTTAATGAAACAACACTGCGTTTTAATCTGGTGCCTGTTTTTGAGCCCAACAACCTTTTTACCAGCATGCTGATTGTGCCAGATGGGCAGGGCTCGGTGCTTTTTTATGGAGTGACTGCTGCCAAAGTCCCGCCCATTCCTTTTGTCAAAAGTCGCTTTCAGGAGAGTCTGATTAACAGACTGATTGCCCTAAGGGGCTGGTTTGAAGATAGCCTTGCTGAGCTTTAAGCACGCTCAGAAAAGATTTGACAGAGATAGTTGAGTCTTTAAGGGCTTGGCCAGATGACGGGCCAGTGGCTGGGGTCAAGGAGCATATCTTCTCCCTGTGCGTCGGCCTCTTCACAGGACTGGGCTCTGGTTTCAACAAGATAGGCAAATTCATACTCGAAACGGTACGTACTGAGGTCGCCGCAGCCGCCAGCACCCCTCGAGCGACTATAGAGCGTAAGAGTTTTTGTGTCAGGGTTAAAGTTTGACAGGGAGGCGATTTCTAGACTCGAGCTAAGCCAAATAACCCCCTCCACCAGACTAACCTGAGGAAAACTAAGAAGAAAACCTTCCTGCCAGTTCTCGTTATAAATTATATAAATATAGGCGGGCTGATAGGCCCCGGCATAGGTCTGAATTTCGAGTAAATACCAGTCAGGCTCGAGGCTATAGGTCGTCATATAGCCAGGGTCGCTATCAGCCAGAGCAGGGTGCGTTTGCACAAAACTATCCTCAAACTTTTGGGGCCAATCAAGAAAGGCTTGCCAGTCTTTACGCTCGGCGTAGCTTGGGTTTGACGTTATTTCAGGTGCTGCCCTCTGCGCAAGGACCTGAGAAAAGCAGCAAACTAACAGGACGATAAGATACTTCATGCAGCAAGTCTAAACTATTGCCAGGGTATTAGCCCTGCGTTTGCAGTAATCGTAAAAAACTATTCTCTTCCTGATTCAGGTACTTGCGAGGTCGACCCTTACGTACTGCCTTTATAGCCGGCCCCAGGGCACCTTCCAGATAAAGCTCAGGAAGCAGCGGATGGATATAAGAACTCCGGCATACTGCCGGGGTATTGCCCAGCTCTTTGGCGACTTCTTTCACTACTTGAACAAGCCGTTTTTCGCGGTTGGTTTTTTCGGTGTCCGTTTGATAAAGTAAGGTGGCGGTACGCACCGAAGCTGCCCAGGTACGAAAATCTTTGGCGCTAAAGTGCTCGCCCATGTGCTCCTTGAGATAAGAATTGACATCGCTCGAGTCAACAATTTCCCTTTTGCCATCATCAAGGTATTGAAAAAGGCGGTAACCAGGCAGTTCAGAGCAAGCTTTTATGACCCGGGCAAGCTGCGGGTCTTTCAGGCTAATCTGGTGCTCCTTGCCGCTTTTTCCTACAAAATTAAACTCGAGCCTTTGGCCCTTTACTGTGACATGTTTGTTGCGCAAGGTGGTAAGGCCATACGTTTTGTTTTGCTGGGCGTAGCTATCATTGCCTATGCGTATCAGGGTGTGCTCGAGTAGCATGACCAGAGCAGCAGTGACATGGTCTTTACTCAGACATGGTTCTTTCAGGTCTATTTCTAGCTGCTGCCGCAGAGCTGGTAAGTTTTCGCCAAAAGGAAGCAGGGCACTAAATTTCGCCTCGTCACGCACTTTGAGCCAGTTCTCATGGTAAAGGTATTGTTTTCGGCCTTTTTCGTCTCTACCTGTTGCCTGAAGATGCCCATTCTTATATTTGCAAATCCAGACATCCTGCCAATTAGGTGGAATGACCAGAGCTTCAAAACGAGCTTTAAGCCGTTCATCTTTTATAGTTTCGCCATCAGCATCTTGATACGAAAAACCTCGACCCCAGACTTTTCGCCTATAACCGGCTTCGTCATCTGAGGTGTAGCGCAGCTTGGCGGCCTCAGCTGCCTTTTGCGCTTCGTCGCGGTGGAGAAGCAGAGAACTCATGCACTTTCCTCGAGGCTTTGTAAGGTTTCACCTATAGGCTGGCCTTTTTCAAAGCGGTCATAAAGCAGACCTATATCCTGACAATCCTGAGGGCTCAGGTGTTGACAGGCATCTTGTTTGATTTGCCAGGCTTCGGCCCGTACCAGATTTTTAAAGGCTTTGTCAGAGCTTACTTCATAAATTAAAAAAAGGGAGCGCAGGAGTTTCTGATTAACCAGGAGGCTAGTCATGCCGCACTGCCGGATGGGCGAAAAACATTTGCGAAAGAGGGACTCGAGGCTGAGGGCGGGTACTATAACGCGCAGCTTTCCTTCTTTATCAAAGCGTAAACTCGAGGGCAGTTCTCGGCCAAGCAGGTGTAAAAAGCCATCAGTCAGACGGTCAATGCAGGACATGGCAGTATAAGGGTCATTAATACCAGGAGAAAGAGCACGCAGCGCTATTTCTGAGAGCTGGTCAAAAAGGAAATCAAGATCTTGTGAGTGTGTGCGGTAGTTACCGATGGCAAAATCGTCAAAGATACGAGCTTCCACATCATCCATACTTAGGGTCTTGGTGTCGCGGTAGTAGAGGCTTAGCAGCTTTGACCCCTCATGAATAAAGTCTCCAGGCTCATGCTCGAGCTTTATAACCACATCTTTTTCCTGAGCAAAGGCCATCAGTCCCTCATTATTGATGACTTGCAGATAGCCACTTTTGTGGGCTGGAATATTAAAGGGGTTACTCACATAGCCCTTTAGCAAAGCCAGTTCACTGACATCAGCCTGACCCAGTTGTCCCGGAAAGAGCTGCTTTTCGCCGTAGTGCTTTTTAATCATGGCGCGCATTTCCGTAGCAATGCTGGCCACGATGGTCGAGACCTGAATAGACTGGGCCGTGTGATGAATAAAATAAATAAAAACTCCGAGGCTAAAGATGGTCATGACGACTGCCATCAGGATCGCCAGGTGAGGTACAAAGCTCGAGTCTTCAGCGGTGCGCACCGTACGAAGCACCAGCAAGCAGTATAAAAAGGTGGCAATAAAGGTGCCCAGTACCACCTGATTTGCCGTGTCGCGCATAAAATTGCGCAGTAGTCTGGGACCAAACTGCTGCGATGCCAACGATAAAACCACCATAGTTATAGAAAAGGTTACGCCTGCTACGGTAATCATAGAGCCTGCTACCGTCGATAACAGTGAGCGTGCCCCGTCAGGTTGGTTAAGATAAATAAAAAAAACATTGCTTAGCAATTCGGGTTTTATATAAGCATCAACACTGGTCATAAGCCAGGCCAGAAAGAAAGCTGATAAAGCCATGATAGACGGAACAAACCAGTAACTGGCGCGTATATTCTGCCAGATTTGTAAAAGCTTTACCCTCATAATTTTGCCACCTAAACTCGTAACGAACCCTAAACCCGTAACGAACTTAGTAAAACGTTTTTTGGTCAACTGAACTAGGTCTTGGCATCCTTTTAAAAAAGGCACAAATGTAAAATGACCCGGTACGGGAGTACCGAGTCACCATAATTACTGGATAAACGCTTTGTTAGAGACTTTCCACGTTAGAGACTTTCCACCCAGTCATTTACGCGGCGATCAGCTTCATCTTTGCTGTAGCCATAGCGCTCCTGCAATTTGCCAGACAACTTTTTCTGATCACCCTGAATGACATCCATATCATCATTGGTGAGTTTGCCCCACTGACGCTGAGCTTC
>JAGQHN010000226.1 GCA_020431825.1 Trueperaceae bacterium
CGAGCAAACATAACAACTGAGCGTTTTGCCGAAAAGGTTTTGGCTCCATTTTTAGCCATGAGTGTCAGACTCGGCTCAACAGTTGAAACAAGACCATCCACATCACTTGCTTTCTTGCCACTTCCTTTTGCCTTAAACGTATCGCCGTCGAAGTTAGCGGTCACGGTTGCTAAGGTCAGGTTTGTTTCTGCAGCTAAACTGCTTGTAGCAAGATCAACACCATCAACTACAGGGCTAACGGTTGTAGGGCTGGCTGTCCAGTTGGCTAGCTCGACGGCAGGGTTCTTAAACTGTGCCCAAGATAGATCCATTACTTTATACTCGATTAATGCATAGTCACTACCCACAGCATGATTACCTAAAAAGCTTAGATACTCTCCCCGACCTTCAATCGTCCATAAAAAACCACAGTAACGTTTAGCAGTAAGATCCGTTAGCTGACAATAGCTGGTGCCATTGGGTATAAGGACAGCTAGCGTACGGGAACCTGTGACAATGCTGAGATTTTTGCCCTGACCAGGATTATTCAGACTGATCGTTTGGCCCGCAGGGAAAATGTAGTTTGCTTGGGCGACAATGTCTTGCATGCGCTCGAGTGAGAGTTTTGCTGCATTTGTAAGGGTGACTTGCGATATTTGTTCGGTGGTAACTTTTTGCTGGCTGTTTAAAAAGAGCGCAAGCGTCGTTAGCAAAATACCCAAGATGGCTGCTGAAATGAGCAATTCTACAAGGCTAAAACCAGCTGCTTTGGAAGATGCCTGCATCATGGGGCTGGGTTTCCAATTTCTGTAACCAGGTTTGCAAGAATCTCTCCATCTGCATCTTTAACAACCAGAGAAATACGTCTTAAAGGCGGGACCATGGTAACGCAGGTTGCAGTCTCTATGACATTTCCCAGTTCATCAAGACAGTCAAAGGTGGGACCTTGCTGGCTAAAACCAGAGGGCAGGCTTGGCAAATAAGCAGCGTTAACTAGCGTACCAGCACTGTAATTGCTACTTTCTACCCAGTGACTTTTATAGCGTTCTAATACAGTATTAGCATAGGCAAGGGCCTGAATTTCATTGCTGTTGCTTCGCCTGAGCTGAAGACCATTTACGAGTATGCCGCTCAGCGCTAACATTACTACGGAAAACACCGCCACAGCAATTAGAAGTTCAATGAGCGAAAAACCAGCATGACGAGATACTTTCATGGATAGACCACCGAACCTGTTGCAAAGAGATTAACTGCTCGAGTTTTTTCATTTCGCTTAATGCTAAAGCTTACAGCGCCCTCTATCGGAAAGCCCCGACCCGAGTAGGTAAAGCTACTTCTGCTGCTACTCAGCGTTGCACTATTGGGTAAACTCAGTGATCGACTTTGACCAGACTCTGTTAGCCAGCTTAGCCCCTGACTAGTGATGGTAACAGTAATTTCCTGACTGCTACTTATCGCTTCTTGAGAAATGACTTTAAGTGTTTCACCCAGTGTCTGACTTGCTTCATTCAAGCGACCTTGCTCAATGGCTCGGCCGAGCGTCAGCGCCCCCATAGACAGTAGAATGCCGATAAAGGCCATAACGACAAGCAGTTCGATAAGGCTAAAGCCCTGTTCAGACTTAGTAATCATCGCTATATTCCAATCTAAGTCTGATAGACCCGGGCACTTGGCTCAAAAGGAAGTCATTCACCAGTTCCTGACTCCCATCAATAAAAACAATACTTGTTCCGTAGCCAGTAGATTTGATGGTTGCGATTTGTGAAAGCTGCCAGTATTTGGGATTGGTCTGTGCTATAGGCTTTTGAGCTTGCACGTTGCCATAAACCGTCTTTTGGTCAAGTTCATTGCTACTTTGATTTACTGATTGTGCGGCCAATATACCTGAAGAAGCCGTAACTAAGGATTTTGAGCTTTGCGGCCGAAAAACAAAAAGTAGATATACTGCTAGTAATCCTAGTAAACCTATAATCAGAGGTAAAGGAAGTTTCATGGTCATGGTTTGCTCACTCTGTCTGATCGTTTTGCACCAACCCGCCAGCTCGAGGTCCTGCCCACATCTTGAGCCACAAGGTTAAACCCATAGCCTCCATTACGCAGACGGTAGTCATAGTTAACCGTTAGGGCACAGTCGTCAGCATCGGGGTTAAAAGCACCGTTGTAGTAGTTAGGGTCTGTGTCCAAAAGGCTTGTATCTCTAAATTGATCGGCAAAGCTCTGGTCGCCGCAAGATTCTTCCTGAGCATCTATTTTTGCGCCAATACCGCCATCTATGCCAGGCGCCAAAATACCTATGTCTCTTGAGACCATGCCGCCATTAATCACCATAGGCGCACCAAAAGTTTTTCCCGCTATCCTTTGATTTGAGTAGAGAAAAGCGTCAACATTGGTGACTTGTTTTTCATAGGTGGCAGCCGAAGTAATGGTTACCCTTACTGTGCCATTTCCCGTTAAACTACCAATGTTGTTTCCACTCGAGTCTGTCAGAGCAACATCGCCACAGCTTATGGCCGCTTTACTTGCGTCCAGACACATAATAGCCAGCAGAGACGCTTCGGAAAGTTGCGAACCTGCTGGCCCAAACATCGTTCTTAGATAATCCATTGCAGCAGTCACGCTGGCTGGGTCATTAACATCTGCCGGTCTTAAGTTTTCTCTGTCACCAATGCTTTTTCGCCAATAATCATTTTTGCGAGTTTCGGTTCCCAGCAATTGCTGATAAAGGTCATCACTCATCCACGAATTAAAATTGCCTGTCGTATCAATACTTCCTGGTTTAAGGCTGTAATCATAGGCATCGACGGCATTACCCGCATTCGCTGCAACGGTAACAACATTGCCAGCAGAGATTTCAGTTCCATCAACATTTTTGCAGATACTGCCATTACACCTTAGTTCATCACCTGTTGCTTTATCAAAGTATTTATTGCCACCCCACATGCCAAATTGACTTCTGAAATAATCAACAGGCTGAGAAGCCTGCCAGGATTTGGGATTGCCAGAAGCGTCTTCTTCAGTGTAATCCCCAAGAACAATATTGCCCCTGGCAGCAAGACGCAACTCATCTGCACTTTCATTTGCTAAGACATCTACGGCGCATTGATCAGGGTCTAATTTGGGGTCATCTTTAGATTCCTGGGCACAGTTAGTAGGTTTATTTATGTAGCTAATGTTGCCTGCAGCATAGAGATTACGACCTGCATAAATAGCTCCTTTACCCTTTACATAACCCTTAATAATGACGTCACCTGAGACATAGATGTCTTCATCGATAACGATGGGATTGCTTTTGGTACCCACAAGAATGAGATTGCCATCAACCTTTTTATTTATCGCAGATGTACTACTTACACCTGGAACGCCAGTCAGACTTGTATTATTGGGCACAACGTACATAAGGGCAGCACCTGTAATTGAACCTGTGGCGTTTGATTGCGCAATGGTGCGGTTAATTTCTGGAAAGTCTGGTATGCCATCATTATCTTTATCAAGAGGCAATTTGCCACCAGAGTAGTTCTCAACAATATCCCCAGTAAATTCTGCACCATTGATTTTTTTGCTTGAACCGGTGGTACTGGTATCATCAGCAGAAATGTTTGAAACCGGGTCACCACTCGCATCTTTGGTTTTACTTGGGGCCACATAGACACTACCATTTACTTTTGATCCACCGTAGTGGCTGCCAGAACCGGTGCCGCCGCCACCTTCCGTACCCCAGCCGGGTCTAAGAAAACCAAGCGAGCCAACATCACCATTGACTCTTAAGTGGCAGTAGATGCAATCAGTTCTTTCAGACAGCATAGCCAGTTCAAAAACTTCACTTTGACCCAGATTTATGCGTCTGATAACGGTTTGAGAACCCTGAGAGGTCTCTGCGGTAGCAGCAATTTCCACCCAGTGAAAACTATCAATGGGTCGGGCAATACTGGTTATTTTCCAGTAGGCTTCTTTACCGTTTATAGATATAGTCTGGGTACCTAATAGGCTGGCTAATTTATCATCTCTTAATTTAACAAGGAACTTTTTACTGGTTAGAAAACTATCTTTATATTCTTTAACCACCAGCATTCGGGCACGCTCGGTTGCTGCGTCTGCAGTTTGCAGGCTATCTGCCATTTGTGCTGACAGGCTTGTAGACTTGCTTTCTTGAGTGATTACAAATGAAAAGGTCGCTGCAAGGATAATACACACCGTGGCAACCGATAGTACGCTTACCAGTGCTATTCCTTGGCGGTGTTGATGTCGTTGTGGTTTCAATGCTTTTCATCCTTTGATATTTAAAGAGCTATCAGGTTCAATATATTCTTTAGGCTCTCACAAAGTTCTTATCCCGGTGAAAATCTAAAGAGTTTAAAGCTCGAGCCTGGCTGCTCTAAGAGACTTTGGAAGTTGCTTCACTTCCCTAACTGCCGATAATCAAGCAACTATCGCTAAGCCAACTAAGTCATAATGCAAAAAGGGAGTCATGCTAAAGTCGGCATACTCCCTTTGAATTACGTCTTGAGTTGCTTAAAAGTCCAAGAGGCTATTGAAGCTAAAAATTCGGCCTGTGCCAGGACTTCA
>JAGQHN010000227.1 GCA_020431825.1 Trueperaceae bacterium
GTCCTCAGGGTTGGATTCAAGACCTTTACCCTAGCTGGACGACCTCCTTTTTCGCAATAAAGTTTCCGAACTATTGTTTTAGTAAATGTAGTCTAAATCCACAAAGTCAAGAGAAGGTCAAGCCTTTGGACCATCTGACCTTTAGATGACATAGCTAAGCGATGATTTTGGCTGGAGGTTTGTATGAAACGTTTACTTGCCCTGTTGGGTATTTGCCTTGGGCTGGTTTTTGCTCAAGCAAATGCCAAGAATGTTTTTAACCGCATTGCATCTTTCCCCGTAAATACCAATCTGCCTGCGGATATGGACCCGGCTACCGAGACATCTTCGGAAATCATTGCTGTTAGTGAAGATGGGATGACGCTGGTCTACTCAGATAGTCCCCTGGGTGCGATTGGCTTTGTCGATATTACTGATCCGGCAAACCCGAAAGCTGCTGGCACGGTGATGCTTGATGGCGAGCCTACCGCAGTCTCTACTCTGGGAAATAAAGTATTTGCTGCCGTGAATAGCTCTGAGTCCTACACAGAACCTTCAGGTTTTCTGGCAGTCATAGATATGACCAGTAGAGAACTCGAGCAAAGCTGTGAACTTGGGGGTCAGCCTGATTCCACCGCTGTTTCACCAGATGGCAGCATTCTGGCGATTGCGATTGAAAATGAACGTGACGAAGATTTTAATGATGGCGTTATACCCCAAATGCCTTCTGGCGCTGTGGCCATTTTTCAGCTTGAAAACGGCATGCCTAGCTGCGAAGCTATGCTAACCGCCGATGTTACCGGACTTGCTGAGATTGCCCCTGAAGACCCAGAGCCTGAATTTCTTGACATTAATGACAACAATGAAATTGCCCTGACCCTGCAGGAAAACAACCATATTGTTATCATTAATGGGCAGACAGGTGAAATTATCAGTCATTTTTCCGCGGGTGCGGTAAATCTTAACAATGTTGATACCGAAGAAGAGGGAGCTTTAAGCTTTGACGGTTCGCTCAGTTCTGTTCCCAGAGAACCTGATGCCGTCCAGTGGCTTGATACCGAGCGTCTGGCTATTGCTAACGAAGGTGATTATGAAGGCGGCAGCCGTGGGTTTAGCATTTTTAGCAAGTCTGGTGAATTGCTCTTTGATTCAGGCTTAAGCTTTGAGTATGAACTGGCTATACTTGGGCATTATCCAGAAGCTCGTTCCGGCAATAAAGGGGTAGAGCCTGAAGGCATGGAAGTTAAGACCTTTGGCGATACCAATTACCTCTTTTTGCTTTCTGAGCGTGGTTCTGCGGTAGGTGTTTACAAAATTACGGGTGCTGACCCTGAACTTTTACAAGTTTTGCCTTCAGCGCTGGCTCCCGAAGGCGTTATTGCCATACCTGCTCGTAATCTTCTGGCGGTCTCTAATGAAGCGGATTTGATTGCTGATGGGGGTGTTCGCTCACATGTCACCCTCTATTCATTGGCTGAGGGTGAGGTTTCTTACCCCATGATTAAATCTCAGTTAGATGCTTCCGGCAGACCTATGGGCTGGGGTGCACTTTCTGGTTTGGCAGCCGATCCTGAAAAGGCTGGCATACTTTATGCTGTCAATGACAGTTTTTACGCCATGCAGCCAAGTATTTACACCATTGACGCCACGCAAAAACCTGCCCAGATTACGGCTGTAACTCGAGTAACGCGCAATGGTCAGCCAGCCCAGCTTCTTGATCTTGAAGGTATTACAGCAGATGGTGAAGGTGGTTTTTGGCTAGCTTCAGAGGGCCGTCTTGACCGCATGATTATGCACGGTATTTATCATGTGGATGCCAGTGGCGAAATTGATGAACAAATTGCTTTCCCGGCTGAACTTCTGGCAGTCGAGCGCCGCTGGGGTGCCGAGGGAATCACCAAAATCGGCGACACGCTCTGGATTGCCATTCAGCGTCAGTGGCAAGATGACCCCGACAATACGGTAAAGTTAGTTTCCTATAACCTCGAGTCTGGTGAATGGGGTGCTGTTCGCTATCCGACGGACGCGCCGGAAGAGGGCTGGGTCGGTCTTTCTGAAATTAGCCTGTATGGTGACTATGTCTACCTGATCGAGCGCGATAATCTGATTGGTGACGCTGCCAGGATTAAAAAACTCTACCGGGTTGCTGTATCTGAGTTAAATCCTGCGCCGCTAGGTAGCGACTTGCCCCTTGTTGCTAAAGAAGAAGTTCATGATTTTATCCTTGATCTTAAAGCTACAGGGGGTTATGTGGTTGATAAAATAGAAGGTTTTACGGTCGATGTAGAGGGTGAAGGCTTTGCCGTTACCGACAATGACGGCGTTGATGATAGTAATGGCGAAACGCTGTTTTTCTCGGTTGGTCAGATACAAAATTAGCTTTAACATTTTAAAAAGGGAGTGGCGAAACTGCCACTCCTTTTCTTTTTGCGTAGTGACCAGGAGTTCCGAAATCGGAGCAAGACTTGTACTTCGCTGACAATGATAAATAATGCTGTATTAGATGACAAACAAGCGATTACAACGGGAACTTGGGCTCTTTGGTGCGGTGATGTTAGGGCTTGGCTCTATTATTGGAACGGGAGTGTTTGTAAGCATTGGCATAGCTGCGGGTGTTACAGGGAAGGCAGTCATTTTTGCAGTTATTTTGGCTGCACTGGTGGCGCTGTGTAATGGGCTCTCGAGTGCTCAACTGGCAGCCGATCACGCTGTCTCAGGGGGCACCTACGAATATGGCTATAGGTTTCTTAAGCCGATGTTTGGCTTTTTGGCAGGATGGATGTTCCTACTAGCCAAGAGTGCTTCGGCAGCTACGGCCGCCCTGGGTTTTGCTGGCTATTTTCTTAGTCTATTTGGCATATCAGCAGGAGGATTTACGATCGTGATTGCACTGGGAGCTGTTCTGGTTTTGACGCTAACAGTTATTTCCGGTTTAAAACGATCAAATCTGAGTAATACGATCATGGTCGCCATTTCAGTTCTGAGTTTAGGCTTGCTTATTCTCTGGGGATTACCGAGAAGTATTAGCGCAAGCCAGTCGGTTTTTACGTTATCCAGCAGTTTAGATTGGTCTGCTTTTTTCTACGCCTCAGCTTTAATGTTTGTGGCTTATACCGGCTATGGGCGTATCGCTACACTAGGTGAAGAGGTAAAAAATCCTGAAACTACTATTCCTAAGGCAATGATTACGACCTTAGTAGTGACGATGATTTTGTATGGGCTTGTCGCTTTTGTCGCGGTTTCATTACTAGGGGCTGGTCCGTTGGCTGCGGCAAGTAAGACAGCAGCACCCCTAGAGGCTGTTGCCAGAACGCTAAACTTTCCCTTTTTGCCCCAGATTCTGGCACTAGGTGCCATGACCGCCATGCTTGGTGTTTTACTCAATTTACTGCTTGGTTTGTCTCGAGTCTTATTGGCGATGGGTCGTCGTGGCGATATGCCACGACTTTTTGCCAGACTTAATCAGGCTGGAACAAGTCCGACCCCAGCCGTTATTGCTGTGGCAACAGTGATTGCTGCCCTGGTACTTATAGGAAACGTAAAGCTTACCTGGTCTTTTAGTGCGTTTACGGTACTCGTTTACTATTCGATTACCAACCTGGCTGCCTTACGAATAGCAAAAGAAAAACGCCTCTTTCCCAGCTGGGTGTCGTGGCTTGGTCTGCTAAGCTGCCTGACACTAGCAGTTTTTGTAGAGGCTCGAGTCTTGGTTTGGGGGCTTGTCAGTATTGCTGCCATTTTGCTGCTATTCTTTGTGCTGCAAAGAAGTCGTTAGGGTTTTATACCTGTGAAACTTTTCCGTTTAGTCCCGGTCTTTAGGAGAGGAAACCTCTTCATTTTTGTAGCCGAAATAAACAGCCAAGAGCATGGCTAAGACAACTAAGCTCATTAAAGTGCGTAAAAAATAGTCCATACCTTATTATCCTAATAAGTCCAAGTAATGTAGCTATCAGCTTTTTATAGGTTTAGCCCTCTGGTACAGCAGTGGCTAAACCGTGATCAGGACGCGTTTTTGCAAGATTTCTGCATGGCTGAGATCAAGACGAATGGGCGTTATAGAAACCTTATTATGTTCAATTGCCTAGCGGTCTGTACCTTTTTCAACAGCTTCAATAGGTTGGGCGGCAAACCAGTAATGTTGTCTGCCCATAGGGTCTTTGCCTTCAACTACATGTCCTTCATAATGCCTGACAGATTGCCGGGTCCAGACAATGTTTGTGGGTTTTAGCGGCAAATTGACATTAATGAGCATGCAGAGTTGCTCTACCAGGAAATTGGTAATAACTTGCTTGATAAAGGGTTTTAGGGTTTCGTAATCAAGCTCGAGGGTCTGCTTTTGAGGTGCGCTAAAGGCAATGGCAGGTATCTAGTAAGGTGCTGCTTGTTTGGCCGCTGCTTCCTTACCCGTGTGTCAGTTTTTTTTGTTATTATTTTTGCCC
>JAGQHN010000228.1 GCA_020431825.1 Trueperaceae bacterium
GCTAGCGTGAAGCGGTTATGGACCGGGGAATCCCGTTTTCATTAAACTACTTTTTAACTTGGTTGTACTTAGTTTGTCTACGAGTACATAGTACTCTTTAAAACTAAGTAAAGAATTTATCCTATCCTAAACTTCCTCTCTTTATACACTCTGAAAACCCGACAATTTCAGAAAGGTCAAAAGAAAAATGCCGAATGCCCCAAATGCATTCGGCGTGCGATGTATAAACAGAAGAGGAAATTAAATAAAGAGGTGTAGCTCTAAGAATAAGAAAAAGAAATAGTTGGCTAGCGTTTTGGGCAGAGAATCTGTTTACATGCTTTGTTTTAGACTGGGATGTGGCCTAACTTGCCACATCCCATTTGGTACTTACTTCACCCAGCGAGACCCCAGGGTCCAGATGACGGTCTCGAGCCCACCGTTTTTCATGTATGAGGCCATGCCGTATTTACCACTTGGCGAAGCAATGCTGTACTGAGAATCGGTATTATGCTGAGCAATTGGAATGCTTAGATTGTGGTTGTAAGCAGTGCGAAGTTCAAAGTACTTGTTATTGCTATCAAAGAGATAGACACCATCGACTTTGGTACGACCGCCCAGGTGACCCCAGCCAATGTTAGGCACGTTGCTACTGGCACCTGTTGTAACATCGACTAGTTTTGCAGTCTGGGTAATCATAAAAGGCTTGCCTTTAAAGATGAAGAAGTCAGCGTGCTCACCTACGCTTAGCAGCGTATTCAATTCTTTATTAAGCGAGAAGTTATAGCTAACAATCGGACGCATGTATTTTTGATCATCGGTTTTGGTAAAGGCGGTCCAGTTTTTCAGATTATAGATGCCATACTGACCGGTGGGGTCGGTATTAAACCAGTCAATGGCTACGGTGCCAACTTCACTCCAGCCATTAACCCGGCGCTGGAAGGAAATGATCTTTCTGGTTTCACGGTTTAACAGAACGGCGACGTGGTCATTGCCCTGCTGCACAACTACTGGAATCACTTTGTCATCGTAAGACTGAGAGCCCTCATAGCTACCTATACTGACCTGATCGGTGGTACGACCATCAAAGCCTTTAAAGTCATAGATCACTTCGTAACGGCCATTCAGGTCAACTTCAATAATGCGGGTATCTTTGGTACTGGCAATGATCTTGGGGCTTTCATAGAGGAACATAGCTTCCTGAATGCTGACATTGACGTTAAGCGATTTTTCGGTACGTTTTAAGACGTCGACTATGGTCAGAGGGTACATACGCAGGGCCAGAACCGTTTTGCCATCACGACTTTCATACATACGGTTGCTTTTTGGATAAGGTGAGCCTGACCCGTTGGCATCAATACGGGGTAAACCCATGTAGGTAATGTCATTTCTGGTCACGGTTTGCCAGGGAGCAAGATTGAGGTCTTGCAGTTTTACAGTTGGACGAGTGATGGCTTCAAAGTTAAGCTGGGTATCCCACATGGCTAACCCACTAGGCGCAGGACTTGGACTTGGTGTGGGGCTTGGCTGAGGTTCAGGACTTGGGATTGGGGTCGGGGCTGGTGATGTTGTGGTACTAAAGCTAAGTTTTGCGCCATTAACGGTGTAACCACCCGTTGCCACGTGCTTAAAGCGCAGAATATTTTTGCCATCTTTCCACCAGGCAACCGGTAAATCAAGGCTAACTTCCATGGTCTTGCTATCGTTACCACCATCACCAAAGCTACCAAAGAGTTGATAAGGACCATTGTCATTAATGTATAACTCGCCTTCATCTGGATTGTCAGGATCGATAACGGTTAGGGTCAGGATGGCTTTACTGGCATTTTGTGGTTTGCTCACAGTCAAGCTGGTGCTAAGTTCGGCATTATTGGTCATAACAAGAGGAAAATTAGCATCTGGACCTGGAGCAGGGGTTGGCTCTGGAGTAGGAGCTGGAGCAGGGGCTGGCGTGGGCTCTGGGCTTGGCTCAGGAGCTGGCTCTGGAATGGTGAACTCGAGCCGGGCAGCTTTTACCATAAAGCCTGAAGTAGCTATATGCTTAAAGCGCAGCTTATTTTGTCCATTTTTCCACCAGCTAAGTGCAATCTCTAAATTTACATCTACTGTCTTACCATCGTTGCTACCTTGAGAAAAGTCGCCAAAGAGTGTGATGGGGCCGTTGCCATTGATATAAAGTTCTCCTTCAGCCGCATTGTCGGGGTCTTCTACCGTGAGAATAAGTACAGCCTTGCTGGCCTCAGCAGGTTTTGCAGCATCAAAGAGGGTAAAAAGATCGGCATTATTGCTTAAAACAAGCGGGAAGTTTGCTTCAACAGGACCACTGGGGGTAGGGGCTGGCTGTGGAGCAGGACTTGGTTCTGGTGTAGGACTTGGTTCTGGAGTGGGAGCTGGAGCAGGGGTTGGTGTGGGTTCTGGAGTAGGCACTGGCTCCGTACCTGGTTCAGGATCGGCTGGCAATACAATGACTTCTTCGGCAGCTTTCTCACTCAACTGCACACTGGCAGTTAATACTTTAAAACCATCGCCTTTATTCATAAAGCCAAGCTCATTACTACCTGACTTAAACCAGGCTGCTGGTAACTGCCAGCTTATCTGGCTGGTACTGCCATCTTTGCTAAAGCGGTTAACAAACAGTTGCAAAGGACCGTTGCCATTTATATATAGCGCAGCCTCAGCTGCATCATCGGCGTCAGTAACGCTAAAGTTTAAGATAACAGAAGTGGCATCTTGTAGATCTAAGCCAAACTCATAAAATTGTTCAGCGCCTACAGCAGCCAGATCAATACTCAAACCCTCAAGGGTTTGCACAGGATACTTAGCTTCAGGGCTAAGATCAGGATTATTAGCACTAGGGACATTTGTGGTTGAACCACAGGAACTTAAAACCAGTATGACGAAGAAAGCACTGATCGCTAAAGCGATAGTCCTCACGCCGCGGAACATATTTCTACACATCGCAAATCACTCCTATATGTTCTTTGGACCTTGACGAGGTCGTATTAAGTTGTAGGCTAAAGTCTTTGGGAAACCTTAGCAGGTTAAACAGCCGAAAACAGACGTATTTGGGATTTATCTGATTCCGAATCTAACCTTGAAGCCAAGTTTAGTTGAGGAGCTATGACAAAATCTTTACAGAAAGCTGACAGAAATCTTACTCGAGCCTGAACACCTACTCAGATGCTCATGACGAGGGTACTTAAGCCCAGAAAACAGTTCGCCAAGCTCGAGCCCTGATAGACTGAAAAAATGCATAGCGACATTGAAAACATTCAGGCAGCCCTCGAGTCTGGTGGCTATATTGCCGACAGGGATATTGCCACTGCCATTCATCTGGCGCAAAAGCTTGAGCGGCCCCTCTTGGTAGAAGGCCCGGCGGGCGTGGGCAAAACCGAAATCGCCAAGGTCATGGCAGCTATCAATGAGACCCAGCTTATTCGTTTGCAGTGCTATGAGGGTTTAGATGCCAGTACCGCTATCTATGAGTGGAATTATCAGAAACAGCTTTTGCATATTCGTATGCAAGAGGGCAGTGAAAAAACGCTGGATGCCCGGGAAGAAGAAATCTTTAGTGAAAACTTTTTGCTCGAGCGCCCGCTTCTTAAAGCCATTCGCACAGACAAAGCAGCAGTCTTACTTATAGATGAGGTTGACCGTGCTGACGAAGCCTTTGAAGCCTTTTTGTTAGAGCTTTTATCGGATTGGCAAGTAAGCATTCCGGAGCTGGGTACCCTAAAAGCCAAACATCCACCTTATACCGTCTTAACCAGTAACCGCACCCGCGAACTCTCTGATGCCCTGCGCCGCCGCTGTCTTTATCTCTGGGTTGATTACCCTGCCTTTGACAAAGAGCTTCATATCATAAGAACAAAAGTGCCTGGGGTCAGCGAAGAAATCAGCGCGCAAATTGTAGCCATAGTGCAGCTCTTGCGCCGTTTTTCGCTGGAAAAAGTACCCGGAGTGGCGGAGAGCCTTGACTGGTCAACCGCGCTGGCTATGCTAAACCGTGAGCGACTCGAGCCCGAGAGTCTTGAGTCTACGATCAGTGTTTTACTGAAGCACTACGAAGATCAAAAACGCTTTAAATCAAAATGGTTGCCAGCCCTGGTAAAAGCCCTGGAAAGTTTTAGACCGGGTGCCGAAGCCGAGTGGATGGAACAGGCCTGGCGGCAAATCGCTGGTTAATTTTACTTAAAGCTTCTTCTATAAAGATTGTTGTAGCTCAATCAATCTGAACAATTCGGTTACATTAAAGATTACTGAAATACTGCCGTGCCCGCTGTTTCATCTCTTCCATGTAGACTCGTTTGTGGTCTTGATAGCCAAGTAGGCTCTCAGGTGAGATCTCCATACCTTGCAGTTTGATGGCAG
>JAGQHN010000229.1 GCA_020431825.1 Trueperaceae bacterium
CACCTGCTCCAAGAGTTATACTCTGGCTGTCGCCGCTTAACTCGGCACGCTGGAAGGCGTCTGCCCCTCGAGCCGCAAAGTAAATCACGTTATTACCAACAAGGCCAAGATCGACAATATCAGCCATAAAGAGCTTGCCTTCTGCAACCTGATTTTTAATGGCGGCAGAAATATTTATACGACTAATCGCCGCACCCGTAGTGACATCGCCAATAAGTAGGAGCTGGAAGATATTCTCATTAAACTTGGCTTTGCTAAATGGTGATGCCGCTGTTGCCACAACCATAAACTTGCTATTATCAGGACTTATTTCAATAGCATATAGTTGATTTGGAGAGGTTTCATTTGGGACAAAGTCTGGTACAGCCAAAGGCAAAAATTCAGTTTTTTGCTGAGGCGCCAGGGTCGTTAATGCGTAAGAGCGCACCACACCTTTGCGCGTATTATCTTGCCCTTCCACCGTTCCTGGAATGACTTCTCCATAGAACTCGGTGACGATAAGTTTTTCATCCGTATCGTCATTATCACCATCATTGGTTATCGCTAAAGCTCTGGGGTTACGAATTTCAACTGACGAAATAACAGCCATTGTGGTGGTATCAACAAGGGAAATGCGGCTTTCACCAAACTCAGCAACTGCCAGCAATTTTCCACTAGGTGACAGGGCAATGCCCGTGGGTTCCGATCCTACCGCCGCAGTTGCAGTAATGGCCGCAGTTGCGGTGCTGATATCAGCAATTTTGACAACTTTTGCCTCACCCCGAACAGCGACAAATGCCGTTTTGTCATCCGGGTGAATAACCACAGAAGAAGGTTCAACACCAACGGGAACATCTACCGTTTTGGTAACCACTCGAGTCCCATTTTCTACCGCTGACCTGAAAATAGAAACGTTGTCATTCTCCGGATTGACCTGCACAATATAGTTGTTGTTCCCGCTTATGGCAATCGAACCAGATTTTGACGGTCTCAGGAGGGTTGCTACTGAAATATTTACCGTAACGCCTACGGGGCTACTTTCACTGCTATTTCCAGCTGCGTCAAACGCCTTGGCTGTAAAGCTGAGGCTGCCATTATCAGACTGGGTCAAAAACGCCTGAAAACTAAAGGGGGCAGCAAAAGCTTGCCCAATAAAGGTGCCATTTTTGAAGAACTCAACTCTGGCGACTCCAACATCGTCACTGGCAGTCGCTGTTAAAGTAATGCTCCCGGCATCACTTACTGTTGCCGCCGAAGTTGCCAGAGAAACGGTTGGAGGGGTGTTATCAACCGGAATGTTAACAGTGACCGTTACAGCGTCACTGGTATCGGTTTTTCCCGTGGTGTCGGTAGCCGTTGCTGTAAACGAGAGGCTGCCATTGTCGGCAGAGCTTAAATCTACCTGGGTTTGAAATGGCGCTGCCGTTACTGGAGCACCGATAGCAGCGCCATTTTTCAGGAACTGAACACTTGCCAGCGTACCACCCGTAGCACTTGCTGTAAGAGTTATACTCGAGGTCGCAGTTACATTGGTACTCGAGCTACTTATCGTTACGGTAAAGCCTCCCCCGGTACCTCCCGTAGAACTACATGAGATCATGCCAGCCATAATCATAATGGCCAGCAAAGTCGTCCATTTTAGCTTCAATTTTGACATGAAACTCCTTTTTTTATGAGCACGTGAATTTTGCTTTTGACAATTTCTAGCGCCTGCTTAACAACTATACTTATGGTTTTTCAGCCACAAAAACTCCCTTCACTTCTCCTGACCACTGCCAGTTTTTCCCTTAGCCCGTCACATTGGCGTCACATCGGGTTTGGCATGTCTAGCCAAGTAGACCGTGCTAGGGAATCACTTTCTAGGCTCGAGGCTATCTATACTTAGCTTTGTCCTCCTGAAAAGACGCAGACTTGCTCTTTCTCTCGGTTTTTTTGCGCAAATTGGCTGCATGCATCCAGCCATTACGACACTTTTCCAAACCCTTTTTATTCCTTTTGAACCCTTTTCACTGGCCTCCTGCCTATCTACGCTAGGGTGTTTGCCAATTATCTACACCTGTCTTTGGAGGGTGACTTTACCCCTCTAAAGTTAGATATCGCGCCTCCTGATCTCGCCAAAGAGCCTCGAGCCTGAGCAAGTCTAAAAAGTCAGGCATTATCAAAGCGTTATCGCACCTTAGGGAAAGGGATCTACGGGCAGTGTCTATGACCAATTCAAGAGGTGATAGTCTGAATAACAAAAAGAGCCTGAATCCTGGGAAGACTCAGGCTCGAGCTCTTTGTATTAGCTAATAATAATTGCCGTAGTCATACGCGCTGGCTTCGGCATCGGCAGGCTCGTAGCTTGCCACAAACCAGACTCCGCCAACCTCGTGACCTGTGGTATCGCCAGCTTTGGTATCCCCGGCAAAGTAATAAAGCGGCATACCGTTGTAGGCAAGCTGATGGGTACCATCGGTGCGAGTAACGACACTTAGTTGACCACTTAATGCCTCTTCCTCTGTGATCTCAGCCGCATCTATTAGGTAAGGAGGCCAGGCACCAGCACAACCACCATAGCAAGCACTGGTACCCTCGCCAGCAACATCATTGGTAAAAATGTAAAGGGTTTTGCCGTCGAGGTCAGTCAGATACTGGCCCAACTGGGTATGTTCCTGTACTTCAAGATAGCTTTCACTGGCAAATACGCTGCTGACTACAAAAACTCCCAAAATAATCATAAACAGGCTGCTTAACTTTTTCATAACTACTCCTTTTCTGCCTTAAATACGCTTTAAGGTCTTGACCATAGTTTGAAAAAGCCAGCGTCACATGGGCGTCACATGGCAAAATGACTTGCCTTTTCACGCCTTATGCTTCACTGAGAAAGACCATGCAACGTTGGATAATAGAAATCAGTCCATAGAACGATCGGGATAGTTATCGATAAAAGAAATCCTCACGAGGAACGTCCAGTGAGGAACATTTTGCAGTTTGAATTGGCTCTACTGTGAAGACATTTATTGGTACAGGGTAAGTCCGGAATCCGGGGTTGGTCTGCCCCGCTCGAGGTCAATCTGAGTTGCTGCCATTTTGAATGCTTGGGAACTGGTTGCCGCGGCCATGCCCGTATAGTAATCAATAACATCATTGGCATAGAGAAAGGCAATATGGTCATCAAAGGTTTGCATACCATCAAGCCTCGAGTCTTTGATGGCTTCATAGAGCTCGTGGGTACGGTCTTCATCCTGAATAAGATCTTTGACCCGTAAGGTTCCCTTAAGAATTTCTGTAGCAGCCACACGGCCTTTTCCACCACGCTTTGGTAATAGGCGTTGCGAAACAATCCCCACCAGCGACTCAGCAAAAAGCAGACGGGTGGTAGCTCTTTCATGAGGTGGGAAAAGCTCAATCATACGGTTTACCGTTCTGACCGTATCAATGGTATGCATGGTCGAAAACACCAGGTGACCAGTCTGAGCTGCTGACAGCGCTGCCGCTGCCGTGGCATAATCCCTGATCTCACCAATCATGATCACTTCAGGGTCCTGTCTCATGGCTGCCACAAGCGCCTCAGAAAAACTTGGGGCATCTGCGCCAATTTCACGCTGCACAATTGCTGACTTTCTTGAGCTGTGCAAAAACTCAATGGGATCCTCAATCGTAATAATCATTTTGGGGTGAGCCTGATTGATTTCATCAATAATTCGGGCGAGCGTAGTCGATTTTCCAGAACCCGTTGGTCCGGTAACCAGAACCAGACCTTTTTCCTGATCTCTTAAATACTGAATGGTTTCATCAGGCAAATTGACAATTTTGAGCACCGAACTATCCGCATTTATAACCCTGAGAACCGCACTATAGCTACCGCGTTGTTTAAAAATGTTAACCCGAAAGCGTGCAAGCCCAGGAACACTATAAGCAAGGTCCACCTGGTTTTTTTGCTCGAGTATTGATTTCGCTTTTTCATCACAGATCAAATCAACCAGTGACTGGGTAAATTGAGGTTGTAACCGCTTATCACTTACAGTTATAAGCGCACCATTGATACGAATCATCGGTTGTAACCCCGCATGAAGATGTATATCAGACGCTCCTCGCTTGACAAACCCTGACAGTAGATCGTTTAACATCATGCATTTAAGGTAGCAACCCAAAGGTAATTTCGCTCAGTAATTCTTTACTTCTAAGTATAAAACAAACTACTTATTACTCTTTTTCCAGATTAGACCCGACTTTCCGCCCCCCCCTTTGACATAATTCAGGAATGAGTCATGGCAAGCTAGGGTATGAAGGAAAGATATAA
>JAGQHN010000022.1 GCA_020431825.1 Trueperaceae bacterium
TAAGTCATGAGACCATCAAAGGTTAAGAAAGATTCTTGGCTGATTTTCCTGGCAAGCCTCATTGCTTGCTCTGGGGTCTGTACCCCGACCCGCTGGTTACCGGACTCAAACTCGACCAGCACTTTGATTTCTTTTTCTGCCATCCTGGTGGCTTCTGTAATTGTTGCTAAGGCTACTTCATTATCAATGGCAATCGACAAATTCACCTGTCTTGCAAGTTGCGCCAGCGGCTCAACTTTTGTCCTCCCTATGATGTTGTAGGTAATCAAGATATCTTTGATGCCAGCTGCTGCCATCACGGCAGCTTCGGAGAGTTTTTGACAGGTTATACCAATTGCTCCGGCCTCGAGCTGTTTGTAAGCAAGTGCGGGTAGCTTATGTGTTTTTATGTGTGGCCTTGATTTGATGCCATGCGCATCAAGATAGGTTTGTAGCTTCTCGATGTTGCGCTCAACCCGATCGAGGTCAATGACAGGAACAGGAGTGTCTAAGTCTTCAAGCTGCATCTTGGTTACTTAGGTGCGTAGGCAACCATGTCAATTTCGATGAGTAAGCCTAACCTCGCCAGAGGTGTACCTACCGTCGTTCTGGCTGGAGGTGAATCTGGGAAATAACTGCGGTAGACCTCATTCATAGCGGCAAAGTTATTGACATCAGTCAGGTAAACATTAACTTTGACGACATCATCAAAGCTAGCATCAGCAAGGGCAAGGGCTGCCTGACAATTCTTAAAGACTTGATGGGCTTGCTCACTTACGTTTGACCCCACGATATTCCCACCACTATCAGTGGGTACCTGTCCTGAAATGTATACGGTGTCTCCAGCACGTACAGCTGGCGAGAGGGGGACACTTGAGCTGGCGTTTTTGTGGTTAAAGATTTCTCGTGGCATGCTTTTCCTTTCTACCTGATGGGTCTGGCTTTGGGCGCCCAATTTAGGAGACGCCTGGCTTTTGACATATTCATGAGTTTTTCTTCGTAATCGCCACTAATCATAAAGGTTTGAAAACCAGCTTTAAGCTCGAGCCCGGCTAACATGGCATTTGCAACATCTTCATCAACTGTGGCAATTGTCGGCGTTCCTGCAACAGTTTCCTCGAGCCATTTTTCTCTGGCGGTAGGTAAGCAAAGTCTCAGCGCAGTTATATTCATGCCCCAGCGGCGGCAGGCATTACGGCAGACTTCTTCGCCCAGCCATTTGGTAAAGCCATAAAGATTGGTTTCATCAGACGTAATTTCTTCATCTGAAAAATAGCGGTTATGCAGATTGGCATAAACCGACATACTGCTACAGTAGACCGCTTGTTTTATGCCATCAGAAGCTGCTGCCTTTAGCGCAAAATGAAGGCCTTTGACATTGGCATCAAACCCTGAGTTGGTGCCGGGCCATTCATCCCAGTCAAGGCTTCCCATAGCCATATAAACCAGAGCATCCAGGCCTTTGCTGGCTTTTAACAGGGCTTCATGATCGGTAACGCTGCCATGAAAATAGTCAAGACTTTCATCCTGTGGAGGACGCAGGTCAAAGACGCGCAGCTGGTGTTTTTCTTTTAAAAAAGGGGTGACCAAAGAACCAACAATGCCACTCCCACCAATGAGTAAAACCTTCATAGAACTCCTTAACCACTCTTGATTTTGCGTAAAGGAAATGAGGCCAAGCGTGGCCAGTATGTATCGATCATCGTTTGATTATGTGCGTCGCCTGCGGGTACGTTGGCACTTACCAGAACTGGGGGTGTTTGCCCTGCCTGAGCAAGATTAAAGGCAGTTTGGGTCACGATGGCATTTAAGATGGCCACGCCCGTCAAGGTGGAAGATGGACCCACTTTAAAGGAGTAACCAGGAATGTCTATACCTGCGTCTCCATCTGAACCGCAATTGTCCAGCACATAATCAGCACATTCGTAAAGCTTTTTACCCGAAGAATGTCTTGACTTCGCCTCCTGAGACTGAGCCAGATTGGTGAGAGCGATGACCTTTGCCCCCTGCGTTTTTGCCCACATAGCAATTTCAATAGGCAAAGGGTTGATACCAGAGTTCGATATAACCAGCAGCAAATCGCCGCGTTCAACAGGATAGTTTTCTATAAAGGTTTCAGCAAAGCCCTCGAGCCTTTCAGCACTGCCCATACTTGGATCGTGAATGGTCATGACAGGGGCAAGGCCGCCCGCACGGAAATAGAGTTCTCCGGCAATGTACCTCGAGTGCCCAGAACCAAAACTATAAAGTAGGTGATTTGCCTGAATTGCCTTTGTCCAAAGCTCAGCGACTTCAGTCATAACAGATAGTTGGGAGTTTAGAATCTCAGCGAGTTGCTGATTTGCTAAATCAAAATACGCTTTTATGCCGCTCTGCACAAAGCCATCCTTTCCCATCTAGACGCTAACGAAGCTTTAACCTTTAAGGGCTCCAGTGGTAAGACCACTTTGTATTTGTTTCTGAAAAATGACATAGACGATGAGGGTTGGCACCATAATGATGGTTAGGGCAGCAAACAGCGCACTCCAGTCATTCTGGTAAAACTGCTTGGCGAGCATGAAATAAAGCCCTTGCGATAACACATATTTGTCTTCGCTGGTGACCAGAACCAGGGGCAAGATGTACTGATTCCACATACCTAAAAAGTTAAAGATACCCATGCTGATAAGACCAGGAGAGGCAAGCGGTAACATGACTCTAAAAAAGACCTGATATTCATTGGCACCATCAATAATGGCAGCTTCCTCGAGCTCAGTGGGCAGAGTCTTAAAAAAGCCGGTCAGAAAGAAAATGGTAAAGGGCAGTGAATAGGCTATATAGACCAGAATCAAGCCCTGAAACGTATTTAGCATATTCAAGGAATTGACCAGCGAAAAAAGCGGCACCAGCGCAAGAAAAACAGGGAAGAGCATGCCGGCTAGAAAGAGATAGAAAATGGCCCGATTACCCACAAAGTCAAACCTTGCCAGTACATAGGCCGCCATGGCCGAGATGATTAGGGTAAGCAGGAGGGCCGGTATGACTACGATTACCGTGTTAAAAAAGAAATCACCTACATGGGCACTGGTCCAGGCTCTGGCAAAATTATTCCACTGTAATTCTTTGGGAAATGACCAGGGGCTAAAAAAAAGCTCCTGATCGGTTTTAAATGAGCTGAAGATCATCCAGAGCATAGGAAAAATAACGGCTATCGACCAGATAATCAAAACCAACTGCGTAATAAAGCTGCTCCAGCGACTTTCCTGGTTGACCATAGCGGACTCCTAAAACTCGATGGTTTGGCGCCGAGTTACGCGCATGAGAACAAAAGATAAGAACATGACAATCAGGAAATAGGCCATAGCGATAGCGGTTGCGTAGCCAAAGCGGCTATGGGTAAAGGCTTCGCGGTAAAGCAAGGTTGCCAGCACATCGGTTGCGAGGTCTGGGCCAGCCTCACCAATCGTCATGGTGAAAGTGATGCCAAACATGTTCATGGCATTAATAACGATAAAGACAAGGGCTGAACGGGTGGTTTCCCAGAGCAGTGGCAGGGTAATTCTGAAGAAAATATTGCCTCGAGTCGCGCCGTCCAGGGCAGCAGCTTCGTAAAAAGAAGTTGGAATAGACTGCATACCAGCCATAAAAATAACCATGTAAAAACCAGCAGCCTGCCAGATGGTCACTGCCGCAATAGCACCCAGAGCCGTGTTTGGGTCACCCAGCCAGACCGGAGGATTGCTAATGCCAATAAGTTTTAAAAAAGCATTGAGGATGCCAATACTGGGGTGATAAACAAAACTCCATAAAATACCAATGGCGACCACAGACATAACCTGTGGAAAGAAGAAAGTAACGCGGTAGAAATTACTAAAGCGCACTTTCTGGGTAATCATAAAAGCTAAAAATAAGGCAAAACCTAGAGTAACAATAGGCAGCACAACAACATAAATTCCATTGTGATAAAGCGCGTTCCAGAAATGGTCATCGCCTAAGAGCTTTTGGAAGTTCTCGAGCCCTACAAAGCGAGGTGCCCGGCGCAAACCTCTCCAGCTGGTAAAGGCAATGTACATGGCCTGTAAATAGGGATATAAAACAAACGTCCCATAAAGAATGAGCGCAGGAGCCAAAAAGGGAATAATGAGGCTGTATTTTCGTCGTCGCATAACATCTCCTCTAGGGGCAAGGTTAACCTTGCCCCTAGGAAAAGTTCTAGAAAAGGTTTATGAACGCTCGTACTTAGGAATATCTGGGTCGTTTTTAACGTCGTCAGCGACTTCTTGAACCCGCTCAACAAATTCTTCAGCCGTGGCACGACCAGTGAGCAGTGCGCCCATACTGAGCTTCGCTTCTTCGTTAAGGTCTGAGTACCAGGTGGTATAAGAAGGGCGAGAAAGAATGTCGTTACCCGCTTGTTCTACCACTGACAGGGCAGAAGTCATAGCTGAACTCAGCTCAACACCTTCAGCACCACCCACAACTGGCATAATAGAGCCGACATTTTGGGCAAACCACTTGGCGCTTTCTTTGGAGAGCAAGCAGCGCAGGAATTCCATACCAGCCTCTGGGTTTTTACCATTGGCAAAGACCATAAATGGCTCGCCAGCACTGGCAATTACGCTATGCAATTTGGCGGCGTCATCGGCAGGAACAGCTTCAATCACCATGTCAAAACCTTCTGGTGTAATGCTGCGCATTTCGTTTTCCAACCAGGTACCGCAAGGTAAGAAGGCGGCTTTTTGTTGGAGCCACTCAGCCTGAGACTCGGTGTGGGTCAGGCCTTCCGTGCCGTCCATGATATAGCCATTATCATAGAGGGCTTTCATGTTGTTAAGCGAGGTCAAAATGGCTGGATGGCTCCAGGCGCCGTCCTCGAGGTTATCGACAGCTTTCCAGACATCTGGGCCACCAATTTTCTCAACCATTGGCTCTAAAACACCAAACTGCATGTATTGTGGGTACTTACCTTGATAAGTCCAGGGAGCAATACCTGCGGCCTTGATATTATCAGAAAGGGCTAGCATTTCATCCCAGGTTGTGGGGTAAGTCCAGCCTTTTTCTTCAAACAAGGTCTTGCTGTGCCAGATGCCGAAAACGGTATAGGCAATATTGACATAGCGCTGAACGCCATCAAAGACACCGTCGGCTTGTGAACCAGGGAAGAGGGTTTCAGCAAAGGTTTTTCCTGGCGTATCGAGGGCAGGAGCACTCATAAGGGGAGCAAGGTCTAAAAGTTCTCCTTCGGCGACCAGGGCAGCGGTATCTAAGTTGCCGGCACCACTGTTGTCAATCACATCAGGCGGATCGCCTGCAATAATGCGTGGACGAAGTCTCTCGCCCACACGCTGAATACCTTCAACTGACATCGTGCTGCCTTCATGAATCTGAGCAAAAATGTCAGCGGCATACTGAATGTATTCGTGACCAAAGCCACCGCTAAAGAAAACGCCTTCAGCCTGAACATTGGCAATGTTGAAGGGGTTTAGTGCGCCATCTGCAACCTGAATTCCAGTTTGAGCATAGGCCAAACCAGGAGCAAATCGCCCGAGGCTGGCACCGGCACCAGCCGCTGCTGCAAGTTTTAAAAATTGACGTCTTGACAGGGGTTTTTTAAGCATACTTTATCTCCTTGGGAAAAGCTCGAGAATCTTTTATCTTCACAGACTTCTGTGCTAGGGTCAGTGCTTTCACCTCCTAAAGACTAGCTCGCTGATTCATCAGTATATAGAAAGAGACACATTGGTCCGAAGCTATATCCATTCCTTTGAGCGAATTTGAGCGTTACTATACCTTACGCTCAAATTTGAATCAAGACTTTGTCACTTTAGCAAGAAAAAAAGTGTAAAAACAATTGGATTTTGCTTAGCTTATTTTCATGAAGCTAATGCTCTTTAAATTGCGTTGACATTACTGGTATAGGGTTGGTATATTCGCTCATGAAACATTCAAAAAGCACAACGTTTTGCAGGCTCGAGTTAACGTTTTTGGTTTAACTGTTGCGTCAGGAATGATGTGTTTTTTGCGTGTTAATGTTACTTGCTAAGGGAGGTCAATCCTGAGCAAATACCTCTCAAAATAATCACTGATTAAAAAATTTTTAAGGAGGAAAAATGAAACGTAGTTTACTGCTTAGTCTTATTGTGGGAGTATTTTTATCCCTCCCGGCCTTTGCGCAAACAGTTAATGTAGCCTGGCCTTATCAATTGCCACCTGATGGCCACTACAACACCTATGCCTCTGGTGCCATTAATCTGGGGATTTACCGCGATCTTATGGAGCCCCCGCTGGCTGTCTATATGTGGTCAAAAGGTGAGTATGAAGGAATGGCGGCTGAGTCTTTTGGTTTTGATGCTGATGGCAACTACACCGTTACCCTTGTTTCCGGCTACACCTGGAGTGATGGTAGTCCCATTACCTCTGCTGATCTTGTTGCGACCTTCAATACTGGCTATCTGATTGGTTGGTCAGTTTGGGATAACCTCGAGAGTGTAGAAGCTGTTGATGAGCAAACTGCCAAATTTACTTTGGGTGAGCCTTCACTAGCTACAGAGCGCCTTATCCTTACCCAAAATTTGACACCTGCAAGCGTTTATGGCAGCTTTGGTGAAAAGGGTGCAGCCTTAAAAGCCTCAGGCGCTGCTTCAGATAGCGATGAGTTTAAAGCTGCCTTAGAAGAACTGACCACCTTTAGGCCGGAAAGCCTGGTTTCAGGTAGTGCCTACGTCCTGGATGATGTAGCTGACGCCAAAGCCCATCTCAGCAAAAACCCTGGTGGTATTAATGCTGATAAAGTTGCCTTTGAAGACGTGGTTGCCTGGAACGGTGAAACCGAAACAGTTTTCCCACTCTTGCAAGATGGTCAGCTCTGGTATGCTACTCACGGTCTGGCCCCCGCACAAGAAGAAGCCCTCATAAATGCCGGTTTAGATATTATTCGTAACCCTTACTACAGTGGACCTGCTGTTTACTTTAATAACAAAGTCGAACCTCTGAACAATCCTGTTTTCCGTCAGGCTATTGCCTATATTATTGACCGTGAAGAAAATGGGTTTGTGAGCTTAGGTGAATCAGGAATTGCTACTGATTACATGGCTGGCGTCAGCGATACCATTCTCAAGACCTACGTGAGTGAAGATGTCCTTGATTCGCTTAACCCCTACTATGTGGACTTTGATAAGGCAACCGAGCTTTTAGAATCACTTGGTTATAGCAAAGGCTCTGATGGTAGCTGGGTTGATGGCAGTGGTAATAAACTTGCTTTTGAACTGACCTTTCCTGCTGAATATGCCGACTGGTCTGCTGCTGCTGAAAATGCGGCTCAAGCCCTGAATGACTTTGGCATTGAGATAACTGCTCGTGGTGTACAGTTCCAGCAACATGTACAAGACGTCTATGATGGCAACTTTGAGTTAGCCATTCGTGACTGGGGTGCCGGTAGCCCCTTCCCCTATGAGTCCTATCTGGTGCCTTTCCGTCGTTACAATGGACAAGGTGAACTGGCGGGTGAAGGTGCTGGTGGTGGTATGAGCTTTGATAACAATGTGACCTACTCTGGTGGCGAGATTAACCTGCTTGACCTAACGGTGGCCTCGAGCCAGGGTACTGACCTTGACAAAATCAAGGCAGATGTCACTGAGCTTGCCAAAGCTTATAATGAGCTGCTTCCCGCTGTGCCTCTCTGGGAACGCTACGGTAACAATGCTCTCAACCGCGGTTCTTTAAGTGTGCCTGAAAATGGCGACCCCATTTACCAAAATGCTGGTCTTGACCACTTCATGCCTTATATGATCCTTACGGGTATGGCTAAACCCGCAGAGTAAGCCTTTTCGGTGGGGGTGAGATTCTCACCCCCGCTTTATTTTTTTGAGATGTCATGATCCAGAGTTTAAGCGGTCCTGTTGATACTCGCCCGTGGTGGCAGAAGCTTGTACAAAACTATACGCTCCGTACCTTTGTACAGTCACTGTTCACCGTTTGGGCAGTCATAACGTTTGTATTTTTCTTGATTCGTTTGATGCCGGGTAATCCGGTTGAAATCTATGTTAATTATTTAATGAATACCGAAAACTTAACCTATCAGGATGCCTATAACCGGGCAGCTTCTCAGTTTAAGTTTGACCCAGATGCCAGCGTCGTACAACAATATTTTGTTTATTTAGGACAACTCTTACGCGGAGACATGGGTGAGTCGATTACCTCAACCGGCACCAAGGTCTCGAGCCAGATTTTACGTTACCTACCCTGGACGGTCTTTTGTGTTGGCTCTGCGCTTTTAATCAGTTTTTTACTGGGCATGCTTCTGGGTATGCTGGCAGCTTATTTTAGGAATACCTGGGTTGACAATGTTATTTCCTTTTTGGCTTCTATCGTCAGCGCGGTTCCAGACTACATCTGGGCTATTTTAATTTTAATTATTTTTGGTGTACAACTTAAGTGGTTTAACGTGGGCGATATGCGTGGTACCTATGACCCGGCTACACCGCCTGGATTTAATTTGCCTTTTATCCTGAGTGCCTTGCAGCATGCCATATTACCGATTACGACTTATGTCCTGGGCAGTATAGGGCGCTGGGTGCTTGCAATGCGCGGCTCTACTACCAGTACGCTGGGTGAAGATTATGTCAACATCGCCAGAGCAAGAGGTCTCAAGCAAAACCGAATTATGACGGCCTATGTGGGTCGCAATGCAGCGTTGCCACTGTTTACTCTGCTGGCCATTAGTATTGGTTTTGTCTTGGGTGGCAGTGTCATAGTTGAAGAGGCCTTTGTTTACAAGGGCCTGGGAAGTTTTCTTTTCTGGTCAATCAGCCAGCGGGACTATACCTCGATGCAGGGGGTGCTGTTAATTATTACCATTGCCGTAGTCTTTTCAAATATGCTGGCCGATTTGCTCTATAGCCGCTTAGATCCTCGAGTTCGTGTTACAGGGGATAAGTGATGCGTACTTTCTGGCCCCTCTTATGGCAGAACAAAGTTGGACTTATTGGTTTTATTGGCCTGGTTTTTTATCTCTTACTTATTACCGTTTTTCAGTGGATGGTGGGTTTTGATAATGAGGTAAAGCTGGATCAGATTAACTCGCCACCGGGCTCGAGACTGGTTTTGCTGACACGTCCAGAAGATAAGGACAGCTATACAAAGCTGCAGGATCTGGTGGGGCACAAAGTTGGCATTTTAGAAAAGTCTGGGGCTCCTACGTTCCTTGAAAAGTCCAACGTTGAAGGGCTCGAGGTAGAAACCTACCGCTGGCGTAGTGGTCGTGGCGTCCCTGAATCACTCGAGGCTCTAGCGGCTGGAGAGGTGGACGCCCTGATTATTTTTTCCAAGCTGGTAAGGCGCTATGTACTGGACCCTAGCAGTCGCGATTACAAAGTTTCATTGTCTCACCTAACCGTTTCCAATCCCAAACTGGGTCCTGCCCTCCTTCTGGGCGCAGATACTCAGGGACGCGATATGTTTACCCATGTCATTAATGGCGGACGCATTCTCATCATAACGGCTATTATGGCGGGGCTCATCTCAACAGCTATTGCGTTTATTCTGGGTACCGTTGCTGCTCTGGCTGGTGGCATTGTTGACCGCATATTGGTGGCGATTGCCAACTTTATTATCGTGATTCCGCGCTTTCCGCTGCTTATTGTGCTGGCGGCCATGATTACTCTGAACAACTGGTTACTGCTAGCGACGCTTATTGGCCTGCTGGCCTGGCCAGCTCTTATGCGCGCTATTCGCGCGCAGGTTTTATCCTTGCGTGAAAGAGACTATGTAGAAGCTGCCATGGCGCTTGATTTAAGTCGGATGCACATCATTTTTAGAGAAATCTTACCCAATATGATGGGCTTTGTCGTGATTAATTTTGTGGTAGCCATTACCACAGCCATGTATGACCAGATAGGACTGATTTTCCTGGGCATGGCACCGATAAATGACTATACCTGGGGCGTCATGCTTTACTTTGGACGAAGTCGAGGTACCCTTTTTAATATTGATAGTGCAGCTATGCTGCTGGCGCCTGTTCTGGCGATTGCCTTCTTTCAGGTCTGTCTGGTGCTTTTTTCCCGTGCCCTCGAGGAAGCCTTTGATCCGCGCTTGCGGGGGGCGGCATGAGCGAAGTCGTACTGAGTGTACAGGACGTATCCATTGTTTATCGGGTATCCAGGGGGCAGGTTAAGGCCAGTCAGCATATTAGTTTTGATTTGCATAAGGGAGAATCCCTGGCACTTATTGGCGAAAGTGGTAGTGGTAAGACGACGGTAAGTCTCAGTTTTATTGATATGTTGCCGAGCGCAGCCAAAATTACGGGTGGCAAGGTGCTGTACACCCGTGACGGTAAAACCGAAAACATTTTTGAGTTTTCTGAAGCGCGTATGCGTGATTTTCGCTGGCACGATTGTGCTATGGTGTTTCAGGGAGCGCAAAATGCCTTTAACCCTGTGCTGAAAATCAAGGAACAATTTCTAGATACGGCAAGAGCTCATGGTTGGCGTGATAAAGGAAAGGTTATTAAACGGACGCTCGAGTTACTGCGTCTGGTAAGGCTTGATCCTGAGCGTACCCTGGAAAGTTTTCCTCATGAGTTATCAGGGGGGATGAAGCAACGTACCCTGTTGGCGCTTGGGGTATTACTTGATCCTCAGGTGGTCATTCTGGATGAGCCCACGACCGCGCTCGATATTCTTACGCAGCGGGCAATCATTGAAGTCTTAAAGGAAATGCAGTCACGTCTTGGTTTTAGCATTATTTTTATCTCGCATGACCTGGCGCTTGCGGCGGAAATGGCGGACCGTGTTGCCACCATGTATGCCGGAGAAATGGTTGAGTTGGGCAGTACCCAACATATTTTTTATGAACCCCTGCACCCTTATTCTTTGGGGTTATTACAATCAGTTCCTCGCCTTAGTCAGGATAAGGATGAACTAAGCAGCATCAAGGGGAATCCGCCAGACCTTATTGACCCCCCTTCGGGGTGTAAGTTTCATCCTCGCTGTCCTTTTGCTCAGGAGCTGTGTAATCAAGAGGAACCGGTCTTTAAAGAGCATGAACCTGGACATTTCGCAGCCTGCCACTTCACGGAAAATGTGATTGAGGCAAGGGCTAATTTGTGGAAGAAAGACTAATGTCAGACGCAATTATCGAGTTTAAACAAATCTATAAGAGTTTTAAAAAAGGTCGAACGTCCATTCCCGTGCTGCAAGATATTAATCTGGCAGTGAAAAAGCTCGAGTACCTGTGCCTGGTAGGCGAGTCTGGCTGTGGTAAGACCACCAGTGGCAAAATTTTGGTAGGGCTACTTAAACCCAGCAGCGGACAAATTTTTTTTGAAGGGCAGGATGTCAGTACCTTGCGAGGTAGCGAGTACACGCGCTACCGGCGAGCTGTACAAATTATTCACCAGGACCCTTATGCCTCTCTCAATCCTACACACACCATTTATGACATATTGAGTTTTCCACTTTTTCGGCACAAGCTGGTAAAAAATCGGGCACAGGCGCGTGAACGTGCCGGGCAGTTGCTCGAGACCGTTGGCTTAACCCCGGTACGTGATGTTATTGACAAATATCCTCACCAGCTTTCTGGCGGGCAGCGTCAAAGAGTCAGCATTGCGCGGGCATTAACCACTAACCCTAAAGTGATTGTTGCCGATGAATCGGTGAGCATGGTAGATGTGTCGATTCGCATATCTATCTTGAACATGATGATGAATATGCGCGAGAGTCTGGGGGTGACCATGATTTTTATCACCCATGATCTGGCGCTCGCCAAATACTTTGCCTGGCAGGGTCGGATTGCAGTTATGTATCTTGGACGAATTGTTGAAATTGGGCCAACACCCGATATTACCCATTTTCCGCAACACCCTTACACCAAGAGCCTGCTCTCAGCGATTCCTGAACCTGATCCTGACCGTACCCGAACCAAGGATCAGATTCGGCTGCGCAGTGAAGATATTCCCAGACTTACCGAATTGCCACCTGGCTGTAGCTTTCATCCGCGTTGCCCCTGGTTTGTCCCGGGCCTATGTGATAAGCAATTGCCTCAGCTTGCTCCCGTTGCCGACAGCAAGGGTCCAGTTCAGGTTGCTTGCCTTCCTATGACTCAAGGAAAACCACTCATACCTTATGAGTCCTGAGATACTGCAACTGTTTTTTAGATTGGGCATGTTTGTTACCTTAACTGCTCTTTTTCTGGTCTTCGCGGTTCCTAAGGGTAGCGCTGAATTTGTAATCTCGGTACTGTCTCTGGCTATTGGTGTTGTCCTTTTGGGACTGGTTTTGCTGCTTTCTTTCTTTAGTCGCAAATAATAAGGAGCTTGCCTGCCTTGCAGGCATCACTATGACATCTAAACCCAAACCGTATTTGCTCTGGATTGCATTCTTAAGTTTTATCGCTATAGGTTTACAGGGTAGCGCCTTAAACATTGCCTGGTTATATATGCAAGCGAGTTTTGACAGGACGCTCGAGTCCATCGGTATCGTGCTCTTGGCAGGTACCCTTGGTGGCCTGGTGGTTAGTTTTTTCAGCGGACGGATCCTTTCTTTTATGACCGTCGGTATGATGTGCCTGGTTGCCACGATAGTTGAAATTACTGCGCTGATTACCATTAGTATTACTCCTAACTGGTGGATATTTGTAACGGCATCCTTACTGCTGGGTTTAGGCCGTTCGGGCATTAATGTGGCAATGAATACCTTTGTGGCTGAGTATTATCCAACCAGTCGCATGAACTGGCTACACGCGATTTTTGGCTTTGGTTCTACGGTGGGACCCTTGCTGGTCACCTATCTGGTCGTTACCTTGGCCCACCCATGGCGAGAAGCTTATAGCTACATAGCTTTTATTCAGATTGGAATAGCCTGTCTGTTTCTTTTTACGCTTAAAGACTGGCGCCTGTCAGACCGTGCGGATGAGGGTGCAGAGAGGGTGGTACGGCCAAGTTTTAAAAGTACCTTGAGCCTGCTACCTGTCTGGTTGGGGGTTGGTCTTTTTGTTTGCCATGTGGCCCTGCAAATGTGTGCAGGTCAGCTCAGTAATAATCTTTTTGTCGAGGGCCGGGGCATTGACCCTGAACTAGCAGGCCTGTGGATTAGTTTGTTTTGGGCTTTTATTACGCTTGGGCGTTTGTTTTTTGGCAGTTTGATCGATAGGTTTGGGGTAGCAGCCATTTTGCGTTTGTGTACCCTGGGAACGCTTTTGGGGGGCTTACTTATCTGGCTTAACCCCAGCGATGCAATTAGCTTTCTGGGGCTAGGACTAATGGGTTTTACCCTTGGGCCAGTTTTTCCCAGTTCGGTATCTCGCACGCCTGCTCTGGTGGGTCGTGCCCACAGCCCTAACGCCATTGGTTTTCAGATGACAGGTGCAGGCATAGGGGGGGCGTTTATTCCGGGTATGGTGGCATTTTTCGCGGATAACTCGAGTCTTGCCATTATTCCACCCGCCATCTGCCTGATTGCCTTTTTACAGTTTCTGGTACATGAGTTTTTGAGCGCCCAGGAGCGTAAACAGCTGCCCGCGGTAAGCGCGAAACCCTAAGGAGGTCTGGCTTTATGCGAATTGCTATTGGTGGTATAGCTACCGAATGTTGCACCTTTTCTCCCATTTTGAGTCGGGAAAAAGATTTTGTGGTTCAAGAACTCGAGGACATCTTAGATGATGAGCGCTATCCCTTTTTAAAAGAGGCTGAAGCAGAGATTTTTCCAACCTTTAGGGCCAGGGCGCTACCGGGTGGTCAGGTAGAGCGAGCCACATATGAAAATTTCAAGGCTAGATTTCTTGATCATTTGCAGGCTGCTTTACCGCTTGATGGTCTTTACCTGGATATGCATGGCGCCATGAATGTCGAGGGTATGGATGATGCCGAAGGCGACTGGTATGCATCAGCGAGAAAAGTAGTAGGTCAGGATTGCCTGATTTCTGCCAGCTATGATTTGCACGGTAATCTCAGTGAGCGCATCTTGCAGAATCTTGATATGCTTACGGCTTACCGCACTGCCCCTCACGTAGATACGCTCGAGACGCGGAGCAAAGCGTTTAGCATGTTAGTGACCTGCTTAGAGCAAAACATCCGCCCTGAAAAGGTCTGGATTCCGGTGCCTGTTCTGGTTGCCGGAGAAAGATCAAGTACCGAGTATGAACCAGCAGCGAGTCTATATGCAAAATTAGGCGATGTTGACCCCATCCCGGGCATTATGGACGCTTCAATTTTGGTCGGTTATGTCTGGGCTGACGAGCCAAGGGCGACGGCCAGCATTGTTTTAACCGGTACAGATCGGATTGTTATGGAGCGGGAAGCAAAAAAACTTGCGCTCGAGTACTGGAAAACCCGGGATGAGTTTGGTTTTAGCGTGCCTCATGGTTCCATAAAGGAAGCAATTGATTGGGCACTGACCCAGGATAATAACTGTCTCTTTATCAGCGATTCTGGTGATAATCCTACCGCGGGCGGGGTTGGAGACAGAGTTGATTTTCTGAAGGCGTTACTCGAGCATAAGGTAGAAAATGCAGTCTTGGGTGGTATTGCCGATGAGACTGCAACGATGGCCTGTTATGCTGCGGGACTTGGTGAAACGGTAGAACTAAGTTTAGGTGGTAGTCTTGATAAGGCGACAATGCCTCTTCCGTTAACAGCCAAGGTTCTATTTCTAAAAGAAACAAGCGAGCTACGTGAAAGGATTGCGGTTGCTCAGGTCGAAGGGGTCACTGTCGTTATAAGTCACAAGCGGCGACCCTTTCATGAAGAGGCAGATTTCCTGGCCTTAGGTATAAACCCTGAGGACTACAAAATGATTGTTGTGAAAGTTGGCTATCTGGTGCCTGATCTAAAGCGCATCGCTAAAGGCATCTACCTGGCCCTCAGTCCGGGCGTGGTTGATCAGGCCATAGAGCGGCTGCCCTATAGCAGATGGCAACGCCCCAGATTTCCTTTAGATAAAAATTTTTTCTGGTATCCGGAGCTTAAATAATGAAAAAACTAAAATTGGGTCTTATTGGTTGTGGCAATATAAGCCCGCTTTACTTGAAATCGGCAAGACACTTTGAGGGGCTCGAGTTTATTGCCTGTAGTGATCTTAATCTCGAGCTGGCGCATGCCAGAGCCAAAGAATTTGACATTCCTGAAGTGTTGTCAGTTGATGAGCTGCTGGTTCACCCAGAGGTGGAGTGTATTGTCAACCTGACAATTCCGGCCGCTCATGCTGAAATCGCGAAACGGGCGCTTAATGCTGGCAAGCACGTTTATAACGAAAAGCCACTGGCTGCGCGGCTTGAGGATGCCCAGGAGATTGTGGCATTAGCCAAGAGCAAAGGCTTGCGTTTAGCTTGCGCCCCCTCAACCTTTTTAGGCGCTACTGTACAAACGGCAAAACAGGCACTAGCTGATGGCATGATTGGTGAGCCCATTGCTGCTAACGCCTTTTTTATGAGTCACGGTATGGAGCACTGGCACCCAAATCCGGAGTCATTTTATCAACCTGGTGCCGGGCCAATGTTTGATATGGGCCCCTACTATCTGACAGCCCTCGTGAACCTGCTGGGGTCAGTAAAATCAGTAACTGCTTCCGCGCGAATTAGTTTTCCTGAGCGCACTATTTCCAGCGAGCCCAAGTCCGGGCAGACCTTCAAAGTTAATACGCCGACGCATATTGCTGGAACGCTCGAGTTCATGTCTGGTGCCATTGCCACAGTCATCACCAGCTTTGATGTCTGGCACACGCAAATGCCCAAGTTTGAGATTTATGGTGCTGAGGGGACGCTCTCGCTAGAAATGCCCAATATGTTTGGCGTAAAAGTTGAACTGCGTAAGGCACAAGATAAGGATTGGCAGACCTTGCCTTTTGTCTCGGAGTTTCAAGACTTTGAGGCGTCCTGGGCGCTGGCACTGGCAGACCTCGCCTGGGCTATTGAGGAAGACCGACCCCATAGGGCGAGTAGCGAGCAGGCACTACACGTGCTCGAGTTAATGCAAGCTTTTCTCAAATCGGCTGAGCTTGGTAAAAAAGTGGAGATTGACTCGAGGCTGCCTTAGAAAGTTAGCTCGGCATTATTGTTTTTGGAAGAATGAAGTCCGGATTTTTTAAAAGGGGATGAATCTGGATGAAGTCCTGGACTATTTGCAGATGCTCCTGGGTAAGCTCGAGGTGTTTTAGTTCACGATTAGCTTTGCCAGAAAAACGTGTCCCTTCTTGAGAATCCTGTTCAAAGACGTTAAGCGCTATTTCGGCATTAACTCTCCCCAATTGACAATGCTCAAAGAGGATAGGGAGCATCATGCCAGGTAGTGCAACCAGATCCTGATAACGCAACGCTACAAAAGGAATATGGCTTACGAGTTCAAGGTAGCGGTTCATCATTGAGAGCCAACTAAGGGTAAAGGATTCCAGCATGGACAAAGTTTTAGGTCTTGGGTTCATATATTTCAGATAAGTTAGGGCATTCTCTAACTGATAATCACCCAAACGCTCTTGCAAAGGTTTTGGCTCGAGGCCACCGCGCTCGAGAAGTCGGGTTAAGCGAGCCATTGATTGCAGCCAGGCTTCTAAGTCCCGGTACAAAAAAATATTTGAGGCTGTGGGTGCTGCTCGGTGAATAATGTCAGCTATAGAAATAGCAAAGCCACGAAACTTAATTAACCAGGTGCCTGGATGCCCGTGGAGAGGGCTTTTGCAGAGAAAACGCAAACAACTCTGAGCCAGTCTAATTTCTTCCTCATCAGTTAGCGGGGCATTTCTAAGACCAGTTAAATTGGCAAAAACATCTGGTTCAGAGAGCGTGAATACGTTTTCTAATTCATTAAAAGCCTTCCCCAATAAAGTTGAACCACTTCGCCCCAGGGAAAAAAGCATGATGACTCTGGGTTCTGGCAGGTTTTGTGCTAGTTGATGAAAAATGTCCAGGGGCAAAGTATAAAGCTTTGTGGCATGTTCATACTGTGCCGCATATAAAAAGGGAAAGCTGTAAATATCAATCTCTGAAGGGGTTTCAACAAAAACGGCTAGCTGTGTCTTATGCTCGAGACAATAGAGACTGATATTGGGGTTGCTGACTAAAGTTTTAGCTGCAACGGTCGCGATTTTTCTAACATCAAAATCACTCAGCCGGGCTGGCGCGGCAGAAGGACTACGATTTTTAGCGATAATATCGAACTCGTGTGCCTCCATAAATTTATGTCATGACGGTGAAACTTGTCTTTAAGTCCTGTGCCTGCCCTGTCTCTGCCGAGCGGTACGCTGATTCAATAATGTCAATAACATGCCGGGCGTGCTCGGCGGTAGCCAGACTGGGTTTATCGTCTAAAACCCAGTCAACCAGTTGCATGACATCTTCAAAGACGTGCGCTTCTTCTACGTCTTCATGAGCGCCATTGACATGGGGTAAAGAAGCTGCGTAGCCCTTTTTCTCTGCTACTTCTCGTTTGGGGTAGTCGATGACTTTATCATTGAAACTGGCCCCATTTATGACGCCTTTGGTTCCAAAAATAAGAGGTCGCCCCATGTTTGGTAGGCTGCCAAAGGCTACCCCATAAACAAAGGCATAAAAGGCATGACCAAAGTCCAGAACCATCATGGTTTGATCGTCCATGTCAGTAGGGAGAATCTGGCCCATAAATTCACGTTCTTTAAGGCGAACTCCGGAAAAAGCCGTGACGCGTTTCGCCGGGCCAAGTACCGCTGTCATGGCATGAAGGCCGTAAACTGTCATGTCATAGAGGGGCCCACCGCCAGGTTTTCTGAAGTACCAGGCAGGGTTAATATTGCTTAAAGGGGTATCGCCCTGCCTGACGCTTTTTTCTTCTTCGTGGTAGCGCCCAAAGCTCGAGCCCGTAACTGCCCAGGTCAGCGTGCCTAAAGCACCCTCTTGTATAAGCTGGCGAATTGCTTGTAAGCGAGGATTAATCAGCTCACCCGGTGAGGCAACGAGCCTGACATTTTTCTCTTTAGCTAAGGCAATAAGTTCATCTGCCTCTGCGACCGTGGTGGTCATGGTCTTATTAAAATGCACGTGCTTACCGTGTTCTATAGCCAGTTTACCTTGCGCAAAATGCAGACCTATGGGTGAGGCAATGCTCAGGGCGTCAAGGTTTGTCGCCTCAAGCATTTCTTCCATGCTGGCATAGGCAGCCGGAATATGGTATTTCTCGGCGGCTGCCTGTGCACGTTCAAAAACAGGGTCACAAAGAGCCGCAATTTGAACCCGGTCTGAAACATCCGCCATGGTTAAATGAGGCAGTAAGCCCCGCAAGGTAATGCTACCTGTACCGACGATGCCAAGTTTTAAGGGCGCTTTCAACGTATTACCAGTCCATGAGTCATGACTTGAGCAGGTTCCAGGCATCCTGAAGCATGGTCATGCTTTTAGGAACAGCGGTTTGGGGGGCTTCTTTACCTTCCATTTCAACCGAGAGATAACCTTTAAAGCCTGCGTCATTAAGGATGCGCAAAATGCGTGGGTAATCAAGGGGGATGGTAAAGACCTCACCACCACCCGGATAGGTCTTGGCGTGAGCCAGGTCAACCCATGGCGCGATTTTCTCCATTGCAGTATACATATCACCGTCAAAGTAGAAGTTGCCCATATCTAGAATGGCACGTAGCCAGGGAGAGTTGATCGTTTCTAAAATGCGCAGCATGCCGTCGGCAGTGGTGGTTAAACCCCAGTGGTTTTCTAAAAGTAGCATGACGCCTTGTTTCTGAGCATGCTCGAGACAGGCGCTTAAACCCTCAATAGCCCAGTTAAAGCCATCATCGTGAGTGAAACCCTCCCAGGGCGTGGTCCAGCCTCGAGTTTCTTTCAGATCTTCCCAACCACCCCGGCGCCAGGCACCGGCATTTATCCGAATAGAGGGTATGCCTAAGTCATGCGCCAGATCAATGCAGTGTTTACTATGGTCAACATTCTGTTGTCTGGTTTCTTTATCATCCCAGACAAAATCCTGGCTGGTACCAAAGTTATACAGGCTTAGCCCATTTCTAAAGGCATGCCGTTTGAGGCTTTGTAAGTAGCTATTGTCTTCACTTTCTAATTGCTGGTGCAGGATTTCTACTCCCATAAAGCCCATTTCAGCTGCCTGATCAAAAATAGACTCGAGGCTTACTTTTTCTGGTGTGAAGTGCCAGAAGGAATAGCTCGAGACACCTAAACGCAAATGTTTCATTTTTAGCTCCTTAATTTATATTTCGACATTTCTTTCGCTTTGTCCAAGACCGTGGACTCGGACACCCTGTTGACAGAACTGAGCAACCGTTCTTGGATTTGCCTTGGGATCGGTGATGAGATGGTTAAGCTCATGAATGGGTACAGCCACATGACTGGCTTCGGCCTCAAATTTACTGCTATCTGCCACAATGAAAACGTCTCGAGCAATTTTGGCCATGCTGCGGTAGAGATAGGCATTGGCTTCATAGATAGACAGGGCACCAAATCTGGGGTCAAGGGCATTAACGCCAATAAAGACTTTATCTACCACATGGGTTGATAGATTCTCGTGGGCAGTAGGGCCAATGCTTTCCATGTTGGCGTAGTCCAGATTGCCGCCGAGCAAACTTAGTCTCAGGTTTGGAAAATTAGCAGCTTCCTGAACAACAATTAAATTGTTTGTAACAATAAAGACTTTTTTACTTTGCTGAGCAAGGGCTCTGGCAATATAGAGGGTGGTTGTACCTGCGCCCAGCAAGACTGCCTCACCACTATTTATAAAGCTGGCGGCGATGTCGGCAATATAGGTTTTCTGTTTAATGTTGATCTGAGCGCGACGTTCAAAGGAAAGTTCAAAGTGATTTTTGCGGCTGAGTTTGGCACCACCGTGAAAACGCTCAATATGACCACTTTCCTCGAGGCTTTGCAGGTCGCGCCGTATGGTAGCAGGGGAGACGTGTGTTTTGGCCAAAAGCGTTTCAATATCGACCAGTGCCTGATCTCTAAGCATATCCAGAATCTTTTTTTGCCTTGCATTCATCGGCAGGTTCCCTTGAGCGTTTCTGAGCGTAACTATATAATGCGCTCAGAAATGATTCAAGCAGACCATTGTAAATCCTCTGTACCGTTAGGTGTTTCGCTATGAGCGCAGCCGATAAGCACTTTGTTTTCCTAAACACCATCTATTCGCAGCAGGTAGCTGGACAGCGAGAGCGTTATCAACAGGCGCTGCAACTTTTTAGAAGCCTTTATGGGGAAGGAGAGGTGCATATCTTTCGGGCACCAGGTCGGGTAAACCTGATTGGTGAACACACCGATTACAATCATGGTTTTGTCATGCCAGTGGCACTGGATAGAGATACTGTGGTTCTGGCGAGGGCCAGGGCTGATAGCCAGCTTCATTTAAGTAATGTTGAAGCAGAGTTTGAGATCTGTCAGTTTGAGATAACAGAAAACATTCCGCTGGCGCCAAATAACCACTGGTCAAATTATGCAAGAGGAGTAGCGCAACATTTAAAGCATAGGCTTTCTCGCCCTATAAAGGGTGCTGATTTGCTGGTTGTCGCTGAGGCTCCCTGGGGAGTGCCGAGAGGCGCGGGCTTAAGCTCATCCTCTTCGCTGACCATTGCCATTATGCTTGCCTTAACCGAACTGAACGGCTGGACTGGGTCTACCGCAGAGCAGGTTCAGCTTGCCTCCGATGCCGAGTGGTATGTGGGTACCAGAGGCGGCATTATGGATCACTATATTTCGCTCGAGGGTCAAAAAAACCATGCCCTGTTTCTCGATTGTCGCCCTGTAGCGGGAAGCTATCAGAGTCAACCCATTCCTCTGTCAGAAGGCTATGACTTGCTTATTATCAACAGTGGCGTAAAACATCAGAATGTTGGGGGAGGCTATAATTGGCGGGTAGCGGCTTGCCGTGCGGGAGTTGGGCTATTAAAGGCCCAATTTCCTGAGATCACCCATCTGCGGGATGTTCAGTCGGTACCCTGGGAGGTGCTCGAGCCACATCTTCCCGAGAAACAACTGGTGTCAGAACTTACGGCTCAGGGTACTGATCTTGATGATATTCCAACGCTTGTTCCCGAAGCCGTTCTGGAAGTTCGCGCTAAGTGCCGTCATGTTCACTCGGAAAATGAACGAGTACAGGGTGCGATTGAGGCAATGTATCAGGGAAACGTGACCCGCCTAGGTCAGTTGTTAAGTGCTGCTCATCTGAGTGCCCGCGATGACTACGACATAAGCTGTGCGGAACTCGAGCTTTTGCAGAGCTTTTTGCAAAAACAAGAAGCTGTTCTTGGGTCGCGCTTAACGGGTGCAGGCTGGGGTGGCTGCATGGTTGCCTTAAGCAAACGAGAATCAAGTCAGGAGCTGGCTCGAGCCGTTCAGGCTTACTACCATGAGGCTACGGGTATTGTGGCAGAAACATTCGTTTGTCAGGCAAGTCAGGGTGCTGGGCTGCTTACCACGCTTACGGTTTAAGCTTTTGGTGGTGGTATCACTCCAATTGCTGCCACAGAAATTTTCTCTGGCTTTTTGCTACCGTCTTCTTTTGCACCCTGATTAGACACCATCCCTGGCACTTGTGCCACTACCAGGCTTTTAAACAAAATCAGGGGTTTTAACACAGTTTGCCTATTCCTTCCATCAGCACATTAGGATAAACTGTGCGAATGAATCGTAAGGACTACAAAGGCTTCTGGCTGGGCTTTCCAGGAATGTTCTGGCTTTTAGTGTTTTTTACGTTGCCGCTTCTCTTTGTTCTGTTTGCCAGTTTTATGACCAAAGGCACAGGAGCGACGGCAACTTTACCCTTTACGCTCGAGCACTACACGCGCACCCTGACGGTCTTTGGTCCAATTGTTTGGCGCTCTGTGGTTGTTGCTCTACTCACCACTTTAGCCTGCCTCATTTTGGGTTATCCGCTGGCTTTTTTTATCAGTACGCGTAAAAGTCCCAGGATGCGCTTACTCATGCTGTTCCTGATACTTTTACCCTTCTGGACAAATTTTCTGGTCAGGACGTATGCCCTAAAGTCCATTCTTGGTCCAGAAGGCATTTTAAACACCCTACTCCTAAAATTGTCTTTGATTACCGAACCCCTAGCCCTCCTTTTTACCCAGTTTTCAGTCATTCTTGGGCTGGTCTATGGCTTTTTACCTTTTATGGTCTTACCCATTTACGCTGCGGTTGAGCGGCTTGATTTTCGTTTTGTTGAGGCTGCCAATGATCTGGGTGCAAATGACTGGGACAGCTTCTGGCGCGTCATATTTCCCTTAACCTTGCCAGGTGTCGTTGCGGGGTCGATGCTGGTGTTTATTCCTTCGATTGGTTCCTTTGTGACCCCCGATTTGCTCGGCGGAACCAAAGGACTTCTGATTGGCAATTTGGTGGCGCGCCAGTTTGGTGGTCGCGGTAACATTCCTCTAGGTTCTGCCATAAGCATGGTGATGATAGTGTTAGTTCTGATTGGCGTGGTTATTTATTTGCGCTTTGGTCAAGAGGAGGCGTCAGGTCGTGGCTAGTCGTTCTCAGGCAGGTATGGAGATAAATCAGGGCAAGCTAGCCAGGGACATGCTTATTCGTCGGCTGGGCAATTTTGGACTGCTGCTATCTCCCATTGTGAGTTACTTTTTCCTTTGGGCACCTATTGTTGTCCTGATCGTTTTTTCTTTTAACGATGCAGCTTCCGTTTCGGTCTGGCGCGGTTTCACGTTTAAGTGGTATCAGCAGATTTTTGCAGCTGGGTCAGGAGATGCCAGTTTTGTTACGGAAAAGTTGCTCGAGGCTCTTGGCAATTCCTTGTTTGTCTCTCTAACAGCGTCGCTTTTAGCAACGACCATTGGTACCATGCTGGCAATTGCGATTCACCGTGGTAACTTTCCGGGGCGCCGGATTATTGATGGTTTACTCTATGTGCCTGTGGTCATTCCTGAAATTACTCAGGGCGTTTCGCTGGCGATCTTTTTTCGGATTATCTTCGAGTATGTACAAACGATGACCGGGCAGAGGCTAACCCCCGGTTTTGCGACCATCATCATTGCCCATGTTGCCTTTAATATTTCTTATGTCGTCATTGTGGTTCGTGCTCGCCTTGCAACGATGAACACTAACTATGAGGAAGCTGCCAGAGACCTGGGTGCCAATAACTTTCAAACCTTCTGGCGCATTACATTTCCACTGCTCCTGCCCGGTATTCTCGCGGGTGGTCTTTTAGCGCTGACCCTTTCCCTTGATGATTTTGTGGTGACCTTTTTTACCAAAGGCGTTGGTGATGATACTCTGCCCATCTTTGTCTATGGCATGCTCAAGCAGCGTGTTTCGCCGGAAATCAATGCGATATCTACGCTGATGATTTTGGCCTCTACAGTGCTTATTGGCTTCTCCCTGATTTTGCAACAACGTGGTACCAATGACTAGTGTAAAAGAATAACTAAGGTAAAAGAGGCTGGCACAAAACCGAGTGAGGCTGCGAAAAAAGTCGAAGGGAATTGCGAACTTACTTAGCAAAGGGTGGCATGGTGTCCCGGCAAGTTGCCAGGATGATTCTGCCACTCAAAAAAGAACTCAGATTATGAAAGAAATCTGAGAAGTGGAAAACTTATTATGCTAAAAGAAGGGTTTTTGCTAAACTGAGCTTAGCGAGCAAAAGAGTTCAGCCTCGGCTTAACAGCCTAGCTTTCCTCTTGCGATTCGCTCTCGAGCGCATCCAGAATCTCTGGAGGTAGTTCACCCTTTTCAACGGCTTGATTGAGCATTTCGATGCCTAGCCTGACAACTTCCGATTTGGAGATAAGCCTTTCGGGGTTTGACAGCTGATAGGCAGTTTTTGTAAGTAGAGCATCTTGTTTCTCTGTGATAACCACTTGCAAACGTTTGCTCTTTTCGCGTTTGGGCACGTGCTCGCCTCCTTGTATGTAATGTACCATTATAGGGATTTGCTTGACAATGTTTATAAAGCTCGATACACTACCGATGTGTCAGTTGTGTAATTAGTGTATAATGCTAATTGAGGTTGGGTCGATGATGACAAAGAAACTAAACGAAGCCTATATTATCCACGGTGGTGTGCCGTTACATGGGGAAATTAAGGTCAACACAGCCAAGAACTCTGCCCTGGTTCTTATTCTGGCGGCCTTACTTACAGAAGAGAAGGTTGTTCTTAAAGATATACCTAAACTCAGCGATATTTTGATCATGTGTGAACTCCTCGAGCACTTTGGTGCTGAGGTTCACTGGTATGGTCATGACCTCCATATAGAAGCTAAAGACATCCATACCTGTACCGGCCCTTATCATCTGGTGAGCAAGATGCGTGCTAGCTTTGTCGCCCTTGGCCCGTTGCTGGGTCGCTGTAAAGAAGCGGGCATGGCGATGCCGGGCGGTTGTGCCTTTGGCCCCAGACCCGTAGACCGGCACATAAAAGCTTTCAAAGATATCGGTGCCATCATCGAGGAATCAGACGGGGATTTTCGGCTGAAGCTAAATGGGTCATTAAAAGGTACAGCTCGTTTTGTGGCACCTACGGTTGGTGGAACACAGAATATTTTGCTGGCAAGTGTCTTAGGTGAGCATGATGTCACCATTGAAAATGCCGCTAAAGAGCCTGAAATTACTGACCTCGTTCAGATGTTAAAAGCGATGGGAGCGCAGATTGAAGGGGAAGGTACGGACACCCTGAAGATTACTGGTGTTTCACGACTCCGCGGTCTTACGTATCGACCTATTCCTGACCGAATTGAAGCAGGTACCTTTATCTTAGCTGCTGCGGCAACGAGGGGTAAGGTTAGTTTGCATCAGGTTGAAATCAGTCATCTGAGCAGTGTAATTGCCAAGCTTAGCGAAGCAGGCGTGAAATTTAGCAAACTTGGCCCCGCCAGTTTACTCGTAGATGCCACTGGTGATTTACAAAATGTCTCGCTTTATACCAGTGAATATCCTGGCATCCCCACCGATGTTCAGGCACCTTTTACGGCTTTTCTGGCAACCCTCGAGGGTGACTGCACCATAGAAGAACGGGTTTACCCTGGTCACCGCTTTACCCATGTTGCTGAACTTCACAAAATGCAGGCCGATATTGAGCTCGAGGAGAGTACCCTGAGTATTCGTGGTGGAACCCTGCAAGGTGCCAAAGTTCACTCTGCCGATATTCGCGCAGGGGGCGCTATGGTCATTGCTGGACTTGCTGCTCAGGGCACCACGGTTGTTACTGGTCTTGAATTTATTGATCGGGGTTATGAGGTTTTGGATGAGCGTCTCAGGGGTCTGGGTGCAGATATACACCGCCAGGAAATCATAGAGGCGCTCACCGGTACTTATGGAGATTAAGCTTATTTAGCTAACTTTAACGGTTAATGAGTGATAGCCTGTTGCCCCGTCGGGTAAGGGGCTATTTTTTTCATCGGTTTGCAGCTCGCCTGTGCCATCCGCCGCTCTTACCAGGATTTTATAGTTTCCGGGTTCGGCCTGCCAGCTAAAGCCCCAAAGGTTCCAGCTCAGGTCATTTAAGGCAGGTTTTAACTCGGCTTCCTGCCAGGTTCTGGCTGCATCGACCGAAACTTCAACCTTGGAAATACCGCGAATGCCAGCAAAAGCCACGCCGCCTATCACAACGCTGCCATCCTCGAGCCTGGTTGCTTCACGAGTATCAATGCGGCTCATGGTTTGCACGGTAGCCAGATCACTCCAGCCACGCGTTTGCCAGTACCCCTGATAGTCTTCATTCGTCAACTCAATTTCTGTGACCCATTTGACATTTTTCATGCCGTAAATGTCAGGTACCAGCACTCGAGCTGGAAAGCCGTGATCTACCGTCAGCGGTTCACCATTTTGCAAATAAGCTACGATGGTGCCTTCGCGCATGGCCGCGTCAAGCACAAAGGAATCGGTATAGTTATCGGCTGCTTTAAGAATAAGCTCACTTGCACCATCAGCAACCCCAACAAGCTCGAGCAGATCTTTGAGCAAAACCCCGGTCCAGACACTATTGCCAATCAGGTCGCCCCCAACTGAGTTGGAAATGCAGGTCAGAGTACTGCTACGTTCGACACTGGGCAGCGCTTTCAGATCTTCAAGACTAAGACTGAGCTTATTGCTTACCATTCCGGTAAATTTCAGCTGCCAGTCCTGTTCTTTAACGGTAGGGTTAAAAACGTTTTTGGACACCTGATAATGCTCTTCAGTTGGGGTTATCTCTGGGCTGAGCCCTTTAATCCTGGCGAGCAGATTAGCTACAGCTTCCTGTGCAAAGGCAGTAAAACTTCTTAAAACGGGCGCAAGACTGACGAGTGCCAAAAGCTGTGTCATCTTCTTGAGACTGGCACGCCTTTCTTCGACTTCAACCTGGGTCTTTATGCGCTGAACAAGCCAAAGTACAAGGGCAAATGCCAACCCAAAAGTGAGACTCCACAGAAGACTTGGTAGAACCGGATAAAAGAAATTCTGCTCTGATAGACCAAAAAAACCCAGACCTTGCAGGGGCATAAGCACGCAGCCGACCAGCAAGCTCGAGGCTATCGGGTAAATGATAAAGCCCCAGATTGGTTTCATGAGCCGCAAAAAAAGCCAGCCAATTGCAAACCAGAGTCCAAGGTAAAAAAGATAGTTGAATCCGTAAAACACATATTTGGCATAGGCATCTAATCCCCAGGGTAGTTGATGGATAAGGTTAAACACCGAAGGTATGCCAAGAAAGCGGCTGGTGGTATTAAATAACATTTCGGGTCCGATGGGTGCGCTAAAAAGCACTTTGCTCATCAACATAAGGATGCCTAACCCCAGACTTGCTGTCAGGCTTGCTAACCAGTTTGAAAAACGATAGGTCATCTTGAGCTCCTTTGGTTTAGCTTAGCGCCAGAATTTCACAAAAAGGTCACAACCTGAATAGGTTACTGAAAGATTCAAAGGAGTCAGCTAGTCTTTTGGCTTCTCCCAGACGCTATCGGTTTCGTCGTCCCAGGTATCATTATCGGGGAACTCACCAATGCTTTTGACCTCTACGCTTTCTTTACGATCATCTGGAGAGTTGACTTCTGCCTCCTCGAGCTTCGTTACCTCAAAGTCGGAATGAGCAGGGGAAACCGCATCATCTGACAAAAGCTCGGTCTCAGCGCTGTCACTGTCGGGTTCAAAATCAGGATCCCTAGACTCCGTAAGAAGCTGAAAGACCTCCTCGGCATCTTCAGTTTCACCGTCCTCATTTTCGGGGCTAGTCTCTTTCGTGTCAGCCTCATGATTGGCTAAAGCATCCATTTGACTTTCAGGGCTGTTAGGCATTTTTAAGAAGGCTTCAAAGGCAGCAACCGATTCCGGCGAACGCTCTGGAACGGTGCTAGGGGGTTCTTTTTCAGGAGTGGTTTCTGCTTGCGGGGCTCGAGTCCTTAGCCTTACCAGAAAGCCAAGGATGGCGAGGGCTAAGCCAGCAATCATGACGTACATCCAGTAGTTGGGTGGACTCGAGCTGGCAATGGCGGTCATAACTTTATTATTGATAGCCTGAACCTGGGCCTGAGGGTCTGCGCTTATGACCTCGACGATGGGGCTTTGCTGATTTGTGCTCGAGTAAGCCCAGGGTGCCGGAGTCAAACTTATGCTCTGCCAGCCTGTGCTACTAAAAGGCGTGTAATAGCCAGCAATGCCGTAGGCAGTCAGTGCTTTGGGCGTTTGAATTCGCGTTCTGATGGTCAGGGTATTGTCCTGGCTGAAGACGCTTACGGGCTCAATAGACTTTAATCCTTCTGAGGTCCAGCTAAAGACTTCAGCCTTGTCCCCGGTAAGTCTGAGCGCGTAGGTCCAGAAACTACCTTTGGGAAAAAACATCCCCGAACCCTCGAGGCTGCTTGTTGCTCCTGTACTCTGGTCGTTGTCCTGGATATAAATTTCAATAATGGGAAAGGAGAAGCCCAAAACGCGGTCAAAAGGATTGGCTAGTGAAGCAAATTTTAGTTCAACTGTGAGATCGTCAGCATCCAGCAGCGAAAATTCAGTAATGTCCAGACTACCAGCAACAAATTCCTGTGAACTAGGTGGAACCAGCGTGCCACTACCTACGGCGTCATTGCTTGGGTCGGAAATGGTGAGTAACGTTGCTAAGACTAGCGCACTGATCATGCAGAAACAAGTTCTTTGCGCAAACTCGAGACAGGACCTCTTTTGGCATAGGTACTTATCCAGTTGGCAAGTGCCAGAGAGTCATGTTGTGCATGAGGACCACTTCCCAGAATAGGTAGCGGTAAAAGCTCTATGCCAAGTTGCTCAAAAGCTGCAGAATCAAAGGATACAATTTCGGCATTTTCTTCACGGTAACGCATCAGTCTCGCCTCATCAATGGGTGTGCCATTGACGATTACTTTATCAGGATAGCGGCCCAGATGATTGTATATTGCCTGCACATGATCCAGGGCGCTAAAGCCATCAGTTTCCCCGGCTTCAGTCATGATGTTGCAAACATAGATGATCTGAGCATGAGTTCCTTGCAAGGCGCGGCGAATAGCAGGAACCAGGAGTGGTGGCAAGGTACTGGTGAAGAGACTTCCGGGTCCCAGAATAATGGCATCAGCTTCAATAATGGCATTCAGAACTTCGGGTGTTGGCGGCGGATGACTGGGTTCAATGCTTACTTTTTTGACGGCACCAGCTACCAGGCGCATATTGCTCTCGCCAATAACCTGTTCGCCACTCTGTTTTTCGGCATGCAAGGAGACGACTTCCGGCGTCGCCGGATAAACTGCTCCCGTTAAATTCAGGAGTGCATTAAGGGTGCGAATTGCCTTACCAAAATCGCCCTCTACTTCTGTGAGGGTCGTGATGAACAAATTGCCAAACGTGTGGCCCTTAAGCTCATTACCGCGTAAAAAGCGGTACTCGAGCAAGCGACTCAGCTCCGACTCGTTATCTGAAAGCGCTGCCAGACAGTCGCTAATATCCCCTGGTGCAGGCATATTAAACGCTGTTCTTAGCCTTCCGGAAGAGCCACCATCATCACTTACCGTAACGACAGCGGTGAGGTTAGAACTATGATTTCTCAAGCCTCGGAGCAAATTTGAAAGACCTGTACCGCCACCAAGCGCAACGATTTTTGGGCCTTTGGCAAGGGAAAGTCTCTGGGACAGGACATAAGCTGCTTCTTTAGGGCGAGGAAACCAGTTAGATAAGAGGGAGCGGTTAAGCCGGGCTACTGCACTGATACTGAGACTAAGGCCAATGAGGACACTAAACGCTGAAATCCAGCCGCCCCATAAATGCCAGCCCTGACTTACCAGCACTTCTTCTAAGGGCGTTGAGATAACGTCGCGTCTTTCCTGCAATATCCATAAGACGCCCAAAATAACACCAACAACCAGTAACAGTGTGCCTATCACCGCGACACTTACATAACGTTTAACCCGCATCCCAGGGATAAGCCAGAGTCGCATAATACCTGCTTGCCTGAGGAGTCGTTTTCTAAGCATGAGAATTCTCTTCTTTGGGACTGTGCTCGGCAAGGGCCAGCTCAACGTCACGGTGCTCGATGGTGGTACTAAAGACTTCGGCAAAATCATTAGCCAGACGTTCGGCTATAGCTACAGAGCGGTGTTGTCCTCCGGTGCAGCCAACGGCTACTGTGTAGCTCGAGCGTCCACTTGCCTCAGTCATTTGACTCAGAACACGAATGAATTCACGCATCTGGGTGTAAAACTCAAAAGTATTGCCTTGAAACACATAAGCCTGTACGCGCTCGTCTCGTCCGTCTATGGCACGAAGCGCCGGATCATAGTAAGGGTTCGGCAGCGCTCTTAAATCAAAAATATTATCGGCATCTATTGGAATCCCTCTTTTAAAGCCAAAGGACATAAGTCTGAGTCGAAAGCGCTCATTGTGACCAAAATGCCCTCTTAAGACTTCAATCAGGTCTTTAGCGCTATACCGTGAGGTATCAAGCACAAGGTCGGCACTGGCGCGTAGGGGTCCCAAAACATTTCTCTCAGTAACGATGTCATCTGATAGGGGAGCTTTGCCTAAAGGATGGGTGCGCCTGGTCAGGTTGTAGCGTTTTACCAGTACATCGTCAGCGGCGTCCAGAAAAATAACGGTTGGATTTATGCCCTGATCTCTTAGCTCGGCTAGGCAATCCAGTACCGAGTCCAGATAGTCTCGGGTACGGACATCGATGCCAACCACGACCTTTGATTGATTATGTTCTTTAACCTGCTTGACCAGATCGGGCCAGAGTTTGGGTGGCACATTATCAACGGTGAAATAACCCAAATCTTCAAGTGCATGAAGACTGGTGGTTTTACCAGCGCCACTGAGACCTGTAAGTACAACAAAACTATCCATTAATCCCTATCCAAACTTAGCTGATAAGCAGCCAGGATATTATTTTCCAGAATAACCGCCGTTAAATCGTGTTGCCAAAGTAATTTTCCACTTGTGAGGGTAAGAACTGGTTCATTAGGGTAGTAAAGTTGAATTTGGCCATTGGTTTCGCGGAAGTAAGATGTAACGGACGCGGTACTCGAGCTAAGCAGAGGCGTTTCGTTTAAGTTCCAGCTCGAGCCACTATAGGCCAGATAGGCTCTAACACTTTGAACCTGAAACCAGAACTCTACCGCGGTCTGATCCTGCTGATAAATGCCCCAGTTGGCTGGATCCAGCGGCAGCATGGCACCTACCTGACGAGCAATGCATATGCCCTGATGACTGCCTGCTGTCATAGGTACGGGATTGGCGCCGCTCAGTTGACTGATTTGGGCAAACTGTTCAGCGGTAGGCTTTGAGTCAAAACAACCCACGCGCACCCTGACCCACTGTTTGTCTTCCTGCATATAAAATTCACTGTAACTATCCAGACCTGAGATTTGCAGCTTATAGACTGCCTGAGTCGCTTCGCGGTAGTCCTGAAAAGCCCCTGTTTGCAGGGTCCAGAAGGTCTGTGCCCTGACCGAAGCGTAGCTTAAAGCAAGGCATAGATAAAGCCCGACCTTAAGCCAAGTTTTAAAACACGAAATTTCCCTCACCATTTGCAGCCTGCCTATAGTTTAACGGATGGACAATTAGCACGAGATGAGGTAGCTAGAGGCACTTCATCAGCAACTAGCCGATACTTAAGGTTTAATGAGATACTTTCTGGGCTCGAGCCGCAATAAGCTCCTCAGATAAATCCTTGAAGTTTTTTAAAATACTTAAGCCGATGGTCTGACTTTTCTCCGGATGAAACTGGGTAGCGTTCAGATGTCCTTTGGACACAGCACTTTTAAAGCTAATGCCTGCATAGTTCGTTTTGGCCCCTGGCAGATCTTCATCAAAACTTACATAGTAAGAATTACAGTAATAAACAAAACTGTCCTGAGCTATCCCTTTAAGCAGAGCGGGCTCGCCAACGATTTCCAACTGGTTCCAGCCCATTTGCGGTACGCTGTCCTGTCCTTCTGGAAACCGTAGCGTTTCTCCCTTGATTATGCCGAGCCCGGTAATGTCGGGTGCCTCTTCGGAACGCTCCATGAGCAGTTGTAAACCAACGCAGATGCCGAGGAAAGGTTTTTCTTCTTTGATATGCTGCCGCACCGCCGTTTCAAAACCAGAGTTTAAGAAGGCGGTCATCACCTGACCAAAGTGTCCCTGACCGGGTAAAACCATGGCTGGAACATTCCTTGCTTGCTCAGGCTCAGTTGCCAAAATGACCTTAAATCCGGCATGCTCGAGTGCCTTGGCGACACTGTGCAAATTACTGGCGCCGTAGTCGATAAGGGCAACGTCCACTACAAGAGTCCTTTGGTAGAGGGCAAACTGTCTGAGGTGATGCGGGTGGCAGTAAAGAGTGAGCGAGCAAAGGCTTTGACGATGGCTTCACATACATGGTGTGTTTCGGTGCCAGAAAGCACGCTGACATGCAAGGTAGCGCCAGCATGATTGGCAAAGCCTCTTAAGAACTCACGCAGATGATGAACAGTAAAGCCGTTAGAATCACCCTCATAGCCTTGAGGTTCGAAGGCGATAAAGGGCCTGCCCGAAAGGTCCAGAACAACATGTGCCAGCGTTTCATCCATGGGCACAAAGCTATCTGCATAGCGCTCTAAACCAACCCGGTCGCCCAGAGCCTGAGCCAAGGTTTGTCCCAGAACTATGCCGGTATCTTCGGCGAGATGATGCACATCAATATGTAAATCGCCTTTTGCTTCGACATCAAGCTTTAGTTTTCCGTGGCGCGTGATTTGCTCGAGCATATGATCTAAAAAGCCGTGCCCCGTGGCAATCGTGCCTGGCTCTGGTGAGTCTAAATCGAGACTTATATGAATGTCGGTTTCTTTGCTGGTTCTGCTAACCCTGGCCGTACGTGTCATTCCTTAAAGCTTACCCCAAAAGCTTACTAAGAGCACTTAGAAATGCGTCATTTTCTTCGGGTTTACCTACTGAAACCCTGACACAGCCTTCTAGCAGCGGCAGATGATCCTGACGGCGTATGCAGATGCTGTGCTCGAGCATTCCTTTATACAGGCTGGCTGCATCCGGGACACGCAGGAGAAAAAAGTTTGCCTGACTGGGGTAAGCCTTAATCTTTTTAATTTGGCCAAGGTTTTGATAGAGCCGCTCACGTTCTTGCAGGATAAGCTCGAGGTTTTGCCTGATGAGATCCTGGTGCTCGAGCATAAACTCGCCAATCGCCAGTTGTAAGCCTGAAATTGAGAAGGGCAGGACGGTTTTTTGCACCTGCTCGGCGACCTTGTCAGCCATGAGCGCGTAGCCAAGTCTCACGCCACCCAGCCCAAAGGCTTTACTAAAGGTACGCAAACAAACGATATGAGGATAATCTTTTATAAGAAAGGAATAATCTGTTTTCGAAAACTGATGGTAGGCTTCATCTATCACCATAAGCCAGTTGTCTTTGGCAGCTTCAGCCAGTTCAATAATATCGGCTTTCTCAAATAAGTTAGCGGTTGGCGCAGCTGGATTGGCTAAAAAGAAGACGCCTTTACCCCTTTTCAGACGTTCAATGAGCTGGTTTTTGGGCAGAGAAAAATCTTCTTCTAACGGGATTTCTACGAGATCAGTGCCTAAAATATTGGCCTCGAGGCTGTAAACTGAAAAACTGGGTTTTACTGTCAGGACCTGTTGACCCAGACCTGCTGCGACCACCAGCGCCTGAATAAGAATATTGGAGCCGCCACTTATCACCATACCGTCAGGAGACCAGTTGAGATACTCTGCAAGGTGCTTGCGCAGACTATGGGCGTTTAGTTCCGGGTAGCGGTTCAGGGCAACGCCTTTTAAGCGTTCAAAAAGGGCTTCCTGAAGATGATCAGGAAGCTCAAACGGGGATTCATTTTGATCAAGCTTGATAGTACAGCTTTGTTCCGTAAAGTGATAGGCCGGAACGAGATCGAGCTGAGGTCTTAAAGCCATAGAGGGTTTACTGGGCTTTAGCTCTGGCATCTGCCAGCAGGTCAGAAACGGTAGCGTCTAACGAAGGGTTTAGGTTTAATGCAGTCTCCCACTCGCTAATCGCCTTGTCATAGTCGCTTAGACGGTAGTAAACCAGCCCAAGATTTAGGTGTGCCTGATCGTTGGCAGAATTTTGACTTGTTGCTTTGGTGAGATAGTCCAGCGCCAGATCGAGTCTGCCCAACTCAATTTGAACCAGACCCAGGTTATTCAGCACGATATCACTATTGGGGAAAGCCTCGAGCGCCCTGTTAAAACCGGGAACAGCCTGTCTTGGTTTGCCATCAAAGTAGTAAGCATAACCTTCGTAAAAGGCGAGTAGCCCGTTATCATCAAGCGTTCTGGCCTGAGCGAAGAGCGACGCGGCTGTGGCAAAATCACGGTTACTAAGAGCGTTTTGACCCTGACTAAAGAGCTGGGTTGCTTCCTGATTCATCTGGATGGCCTGACCACCAGATATCTGTACCTGTTGCTCGAGTTGCGTTTTCCCCTGCAATGCAATGGTTTGATTGCTGTTGAGAGACAGTGACTTATCAAAGGCTTCGAGTGCCTGCTGATAGCGGCCTAGGCGCGCAAGAGCCACACCATAATAGGCAAGAGCATCTGCATCATTTGGGTTGCTGGCAATGAGAGGCTCAAAAACGCTAAGGGCCGCTTCGTTTTCCCCTGCTTCTAAGTAAAGCTGACCCAGATTGTACTGTGACGTGGCGTTGTCGCCACCAAGGCTGGCAAAAGTTTCTTTGGCAGCCTCGAGCTTACCTTGTTTCGCCTGAACGATTGCCAGTCGATTGATGAGTTCCGGGCTCGAGTTGCTACTGACAGCCGTTTGCAAAAGGCTCTCGGCGGCGGCATATTCACCCTGACTCTCCAGCATTCGAGCGTCTAGCAGGGTGAGATTGGCATTATCAGGATAGCGACCGCGACCTTGCTGAATGATGGCAGCAGCTTCACTGGGGTAGGCAGACATAAGTTTGGCGGCAAGACCATATAAGCCTGCGGATGGACTGGTTTGTTTTGAGAGTTCCCCTTGAAGATAGGACAGGGCTCCCTGAGCGTCGCCTAATTGCAGGGCGTAGTCCATGAAGGCACTATGCAGTGCCACGGTTTCAGGGATGATCTGGGTACCGCGGCGCAGCGTTTGTAAAGCGGTCTGAGGATTGTCTTGAAACTGTAAATTAGCCAGTTCAAGATAGGCTTGTGATAAACGAGGATAGGCCTCGAGGGCCGCCTCGAGCCTTGTTTGCGCTTCAGCACTATTATCAAGGACTGAAGCAAGGCCGACCAGTGCCACCGCATGATTGGGGTTAAGGCTTAGAGCCTGCTCAAAGGCGGCGCGAGCTTCTGCCCCTTTGCCATTTGATCTTAAAATAATGCCGTAATTCACCCAGGCTTCAATATCGGTTGGACCTTGTTGTGTTGCCTCGAGGCCAAGGGCTTCGGCTTCATCGGGGGTATTGGCGATTGCCAGAGCCCGGGCGTACTCGGTTGTCACCCAGCTCGAGCCGTTATCTAACTGCATGGCAGCACTCAAATTAGTCAGGTTGACTGTCGGGAGCTGCAGGGAGGTTTCTGCGACTGCACCTAAACTGGGTAAAGACGGCGTTTCTGCCAGGGTCAGATTGACTTCATCACGGTCAGTCTGGGTAATCGTTAATCCAAGATTATCGAGAATGCCGCTGGCTACGGTTTGACCCAGCGTAACAGCATCGTTGACAGGAACCGTGAAGCTCAGATTTTGAATTGTCGGGAAACTGGGACCTGCGAGACCAAGTAAAACTTCGGCTTGATCGCCACTCACGGATATTTGTCCGCTGATAACAATGTCGGCATTAAAGGCAGATGCGACATTATCAATGCTTAGCGTGTCGCTTTCAAGTTGGCGCTGGGTCACTAAAATAGCGTCTCCAATAGGAGGAACGTAGACACCATTCAGATCATTTAGACTGCGTTGCAAGGCTGCAGCTAATCCTAGACGGTAAACCTCTATACCCCCACTGGTATTAAACGGCAGGATAACGATACGCTTGGTTCCCTGTGCCAGAACGGTAGAACCGAGCAGGCACAAGCAAAGTATCAGACATTTCATTCTTAAGCTTTTCATCAGTGTGGAGTATACCTAGAATGCAGTGAGAAGCTTATGAAACGAGATTACGTGTGGTTTAAGCTTTCTTGTTTGTATAGCCTTTCCAATAAGTATTGCACCCTTGACCCCAGTAGTATTGGAACTTGAACCCGGTAGTATCGGAGCTTAAACCCGGTAGTACTGGTGGCGAGCTAATGCGAGATTAACAAGAAGGCTATTGTTAGCCGACGCCAAACTCAGAAAATGGTGCAAGTTCTGTTGAAACTGCAATTTGTCTCGAGTCCGGGACAAGGCCTTAGAGGCTGAGGTGTTTGTAGACGATAGTTGTTTCAAGTAGAGTCTGTCATAACTGTTCAGTGGCAGCGAGATCGATCGTTTCTCAATTCCTGAGGCGTGTTTTGTTCATCTATATTTAATACAAAGGAACCTTCCCCTTGGATTAGGGGAAGGTCAAAATGAACCCATCCTCAATCCACTGTTAAGCCACTGCTACCTCTTTGGTCTCAGCTTTATCCTTACGAGGATTTTTCAGCGCAGCATGAGCAGCAGCGATGCGGGCAACGGGTACTCTAAACGGTGAGCAGCTCACATAGTTCAGACCGAACTCATGGCAGAGCGTAATCGACCGGGGGTCACCACCGTGTTCACCGCAAATACCGACCTCGAGCTCTGGGCGTACTTCACGACCATGATCAACTGCAAATTTAATCAGTTTGCCAACGCCACCTGGGTCAAGTGTGGCAAAGGGGTTGTCAGGCAGCAATTCGTCTTTGAGATAGTCAACCAGGAAGCCGCGTTCAGCGTCATCACGGGAAATACCGTAGGTGGTTTGGGTTAAATCGTTGGTGCCGAACGAGAAGAACTGGGCATACTCGGCAAGCTCGTCTGCGGTAAGGGCAGCCCTTGGGATTTCTATCATGGTGCCAAATTTATACTCGAGCTCGAGCTTGGCTTCAGAGAGCACCGCTTTGGCAACGTTTTCCAGAGCGACCTGTTGAGCTTTAAGTTCATTAACGTGAGCAACCAGAGGAATCATGATCTTTGGTTGTACGTCCACGCCGTCTTTTTTACATTTGACAGCAGCTTCAAAAATGGCCCGAACCTGCATTTCAGTCAGTTCTGGAATCAGTAAGCCCAAGCGTACCCCGCGTGTACCGAGCATGGGGTTAGCTTCACGCAAGGCTTCCACGCGCTCGAGGTAGTCTTCTTTTACCCTTATGTCAGCAAGAGCGCCATTAATGTCGCGCATACTCTGATGATGCTGAAGCTGGACTTTCAGATCGGCTAAATCGGCAACCAGTTCATCATAGGCAGGTAAGAACTCATGGAGTGGGGGGTCAATCAGACGAATGACGACAGGCAGACCATTCATAGCTCTAAAGAGACCTTCAAAATCGCCGCGCTGCATGGGGAGCAGTTTTTGAATGGCTTCGTTGCGCTCGGTTACCGTTTTCGCCATAATCATTTGCTGGACAATAGGTAAACGATCGGTTTCAAAGAACATATGTTCGGTGCGAACCAGACCTAAGCCTTCGGCACCGTAGTTGCGGGCGCGCTCGGCGTCGTGTGGGTAGTCAGCATTGGCCCAGACACCCAGATCTCTAATTTCATCGGCCCAGCCCAGGACTTTACTCAAATAAGGGTTACTTATATCAGCAACGACTGTAGGCAATTCGCCAAGATAAACGTCGCCTGTGGTGCCATCTATTGAGATGAAATCGCCTTCTTTAATAAGAAGTTCATCAACGTGAATTTCACGGGTATCAAGGTCGATCTCGAGTTCGGCAATACCTACAACAGCGGGCTTACCAAATTGACGAGCAACGAGAGCAGCGTGACTGGTGCGGCCACCACGACTGGTCAATATGCCCTTGGCAGCGAGCATGCCGTGAACATCATCAGGTTTGGTTTCAGGTCTTACCATGATGACGGCTTTGCCATCTTCTTTGGCCCAGCGTTCGGCGGTATCAGCGTCAAGAGCGACCACGCCAACGGCAGCACCAGGAGAGACATTTAGACCGGTGGCAATGAGGCGAGCTTCTTTACGAGCTTTGGGCTCGAGTTGTGGGTGCAGGAAGAATTCGATTTGTTCGGGTTTAACGCGTCCAATGGCTTCAGCTTTGCTGATTAAGCCCTCTTCTACGAGGTCAGCGGCAATGCGCACTTCAGCTTGCGCGGTGCGTTTACCATCACGCGTTTGCAAGATCCAGAGTTTGCCATGTTCAACGGTAAATTCCATATCCTGCATATTGCGGTAGTGTTTTTCGAGTTGCTTGGCAATGGCTTCGAACTCTTTATAAATACCGGGCATTTCGGTTTTTAAGTCCTCGAGTTGCTGGGTAATGCGGATACCAGCTACGACATCTTCACCCTGAGCATTGGTCAGATAATCGCCCTCGAGGGCATTTTCGCCCGTTGAGGCATTACGAGACATCGCGACGCCAGTGGCGCAGTCGGTGCCCATATTGCCGAATACCATCGTCTGAATGTTTACGGCAGTGCCTAGTGTATGAGGAATGTTTGAAGCGTTGCGGTAGTCTCTGGCGCGTTTACCATTCCAGGACTTAAAGACGGCTTCGGTGGCCATTTTGAGCTGTTCCAGGGGATCTTCGGGAAATTCTTGAGCGGTATAGGTACGGAAGATTTCCTTAAACTTGTAGGTGATTGCCTGCCAGTCGTCAGCACTTAAATCAGCATCTACTTTTACGCCAGCAGCTTTGCGGCGAGCACTGATTACGGCTTCAAAAACTTCGTCTGGCACACCCATAACAACGCCACCAAACATTTGTACGAGGCGGCGGTAAGCGTCATAAACAAAGCGTGGGTCTGCCGTCAGGGCAATAAGCCCCTGAGCAACTTCATCATTTAAGCCAATATTTAAAATGGTGTCCATCATCCCGGGCATCGAGAATTTCGCGCCAGAGCGACAGGAAACCAGAAGCGGTTTGGCGGGGTTACCGAAATTTTTACCTGTTTGCTTTTCAACCTCTGCCAGCGCTTTAAGTTCTTGCTCCCAGAGATCATCAGGAAAATTCTCGCCAGCATCCAAATAAGCATTACAGGCCTCGGTGCTAACACTAAAGCCTGGAGGTACAGGAATGCCCAGCCGAGTCATATCGGCGAGGTTGGCTCCTTTACCACCGAGGAGTGCTCTTACCTTGTCCCATTCTCCCCCAACATAGGTCTCAGCTTGGTCTACTTCGTTAAACAGGTAAACCCATTTACGGCTCATGAGATGACTCCTTTCGCAATGCCTGTGATGGCTTTTAACAGACTCGAGCCTAACAGCATGGCCCCTTAGCTACGTCCGTAAAACTCTGACGAAAATTGTGGGATTTTTGCTGGAGATTGGGGTGCTCTACAGGTCTAACAGCGTTGCCTGACTGCGCAGAACTGCCGTGCGTATTTTAGAGGTCAGGGGAAACCTTGTTTGAGGATTATCCCAGAAGAGAGGGGCAGAACCTACGGGCTGGTTTAAAGGCCGTAAGACAAGGGCACTTAGCCGCTGGTAGTGCTGAAAAAACTGCTTGCGGTTTTGAAAACCGTAGCGTGTCACCAGACTGGGGTCATTTTTTTCGGCGCGCTGCTGAATCTGGAGCATAGCGCCGGGCAAGTCTGGCTGCCTGGTGTCGCTCTCAATTCCAATAATCAGGAGATTGCTCGAGCCCGCCTGCAGTTGACCAAGCTTATTAGCAATTAGGGTGACGAAGCGCTCACTTTGAAAGGGATGAGTTTGTGGCTCGAGTCCGATGGTACGGAGCCTGGTTACTTCAAGAAAAAACTGATTGCTGCTGGTAAACTTCACGGCAAAATCTGGCGCTCTGCCCTGACCAGCTGTAAGTGGTTCGTAGCTAAGGCTAAAGGCTTTTTCAGTCAGGAGTAGATAAGCCGTTTCAAGCTCGAGCCCGAGTTCTTCCTGCTGCTCACGGGTTTTGGCTGACCGAAGTTTTTTACGAATCTTGGGTTTAAACTCGCTAACAAAGGCTCGGAATCTGCGCGATGATGCCAGCCACGCCTTTACTTGCTGAGCTAGTGGGTGGGCAGGATCATCCAAAAGATAGCCCAGCAATTCTTCCACAAGGACAAGGTAGCAAAGAATGAGTTATTTTGCCATTTTAAACATGAGGCCAGCAGGTGGGTTTGAGGCTAATCGAAAAGCTGGAAATCCTTAATTGGATGCAAAAAGTAGGCTGTGTACCGATTTTAGGTATGGCAGTGTATGAACTTCTGTGACTACCTAGGGCAAAGCTTTCTAGCGCACAAAATAGGCAACTTTCAAAATAAGACTCCTGAAAGCAAAACTGACCCAGCGTGGGAAAAAGTCTTACAGCATCTGTCCGAGAAGCTTTGATGGCAATGGAAAAGGGGAGAGGTAAACTATTTGTATAAATACCCCACCGGGGTATGCCTAAGGAGGCAGCCATGACTAACAGACACTATCAGGTACTCATAATAGGTGGTGGGACTGCTGGCATTACTGTTGCAGCTCGCTTAAGAAACGCCGACAAAAACCTGGATATTGCCGTTGTGGAACCCTCGAGCAAACACTACTACCAACCTCTATGGACACTCGTGGGCGCAGGCATCGTTAAAAAAGAAATCACTGAACGTCAGGAAGAGCGCTATATACCTAAAGGCGTTCACTGGGTCAAAAACTACGTTACCTCGCTCGAGCCCGATCAAAATTCAGTAACCCTTGCTGATAAAACCCATATAAGCTATGACTACCTCGTTATGGCTCCTGGTATTCAGCTTGACTGGGATAGGGTCAAAGGGCTCAAAGATACCATTGGTAAAAATGGTGTATGCAGCAATTATGCCTATAATGAGGTGGACTACACCTGGGAAACCCTGCGTAACTTTAGCGGTGGTACGGCAATATTCACCAACCCAGCGGGACAGGTGAAGTGTGGTGGTGCTCCCCAAAAAATCATGTATCTGGTTGAAGACCATGTAAGGAAAAATGGACTTAGAGATAAAACTGAAATTGTTGGTGCTTTTGCCGGAAGTGTAATGCTCGGTGTTCCTGAGATCAACAGAACCTTAGAAAACATCGTGCGCGAACGTGATATCCATATGAAGTTCCACCATAACCTCTGCGCGATTGACGGAGAGAAAAAGGAAGCCACCTTTGAAGTGCTTGAAGACGGTAAAAAACGCCTCGAGACCCTTCACTTTGACATGATTCATGTAACCCCACCCCAAAGTGCCCCAGACTTTGTTAAAGCTAGTCCACTTGCCCTGCAAGAAGGCCCCAATGCTGGCTTTATAAAAGTAGATGAACATACTCTGCAACACCCTGACTATAAAAATGTCTTTGCCTTGGGTGACGCTGCTGCTCTGCCAACCGCAAAAACGGGTGCTGCTGTCCGTAAACAAGCCCCTGTCCTGGTGAAAAACCTGCTTCACCTCATGCATCAGGAAGCCTTAACTGAGCAGTACAACGGTTACTCGAGCTGTCCACTGGTCACCGCTAAAGGCAAACTGGTTCTGGCTGAATTTGTTTACGGTAATCAGTACAAACCAACCTTTCCCATAGATCAGACCAAAGAACGCTTGGATATGTATCTCCTCAAACGCTTTGTCCTGCCGATTATGTACTGGTACGGCATGCTAAGAGGACGCGCCTAGCTGGCTGCCCACCTGGTTTGGGTGCTGACCCAAACGGCCCCAAACCAGGTGCATTTGAACCCCTAGACTTTTTCTGAATGGAAGTGATCTACATGCTCGAGCTACTCCGTCAACCCTGGCCCTGGTACATTGCTGGCCCCCTTATTGGTCTTATGATTCCTTTACTCCTTATTATGGGAAACCGGCACTTTGGCATCTCCGCGAATCTGCGTCATATCTGTGCTATGCTTCCCAATCATAGTGAATTTTTTCACTATGATTGGAAGAAAGAAAGCTGGAATCTGGTCTTTCTGGTAGGTATCATTGTAGGTGGGGCGCTGAGTGTAAGTCTACTTGCCAGCCCTGAACCGCTAACCGTCGCTGCCAGTACGGCTCAAGATTTGCAAAGTCTAAATGTCACGGTAGATGGTGGCTACATGCCCACGGCTATCTATAGCTGGGCCGGGCTCTTTACCTTAAAAGGTTTTATCTTAATGGTAGTCGGTGGCTTTCTGGTCGGCTTCGGTGCCCGCTACGCGGGTGGCTGCACTTCGGGTCACGCAATTATGGGCTTAAGCGAATTGCAACTGCCCTCACTGGTTGCTGTGCTCGGTTTCTTTGCCGGTGGCCTGCTTATGACCCACTTCATTCTCCCCCTTATTTTGAAACTCTAGGAGCCCCAAAATGACTATGACCGTCACCACCTATCAAAAAGTTGTATCTCACCTGCATCTTGAAAACGTCAAATACCTCTTCTCAGGCATGTTTTTTGGAGTCATTTTGGTTAAGTCAGAAGTGCTTAGCTGGTACCGCATACAAGAAATGTTTCGCTTTCAAAGCTTCCACATGTACGGTGTTATTGGTTCTGCCATAGCCGTTGGCGCACTTTCTATCTGGCTAATCAAACGCTATAACGTCAAAACTATTCACGGTGACCCCATAACCTTTACACCCAAAGCCAGAACCTGGCCCCGCTACATACTCGGCGGTACGCTTTTTGGTCTTGGCTGGGCCATGACCGGCGCCTGCCCCGGCCCCATGGCAGCGCTCTTAGGTACAGGCGCAAGCGTCTTTTTGGTCGTCATGATTAGCGCCATACTGGGCACCAGAGTTTACGGCATGATCATGCACAAACTGCCCCACTAAGCTTGCCCAAAGGATTAAGCCACGCCTTCAGAAAGGGAGTGCGTGGCTTCATTTTTGACTGGATATAGCTTTTCCACAAAAAAATATAAGTTCGTCGTGCCAGCGCAGGCTGGCACCCATGGCCTAGCGGAAAAAGAGGATGCAGCAAGCACTTATAGCCATTCTTAAAGTGATGAATAAAGAAATGCTGTAATCAAGGCTTAAATGCTGCAAAGTCTTTATGATCAAAAATGAGAAACACGATAATTGGCGTTGGTTTTTGCTGTAAAGCCATGGATTCCAGCTTTCGCTGGCATGAAGTGATTGCAGTGAACCCCTTATATAAGTTTAGAGGAGAAAAACGATAACGCTAAGTACTTGGGTTTATTTTGGAGGAGTTGGTAAATACAAAAAGACGAGTCGTAATGACCCGTCTTTCTCAAATCTAAAGAAATTTAAAACGTCATATCCGCAGCAGGCGCACCAAAGGTTAGGGTAGCTTTGAGATTGGTGTCTAGTGAAGTATGTACAGTGTACCAACCTACAAAGTTAACACTGGCTTTAGGATCATCATTGCCATCTGGACCGATAAAGCTTAATAATCTGTGAGTTCCAGAAAAAGAGAATAGTGAATAGGTTGACTCAGGATCGGCTACTTTGTAAGCGCAGCGGTCAACACTACAATTGTCATTGTCTTTCTGTAAGGTAATCGTCTTATTGTTAATTGCAGCAGCAATGCTAAAAAGTCCTGCCAATTTAGCCTTCCCCCAGGCAGATAAGTTATCGGGACGACCAGCAATAAAGGCATCCCAGCCGGTAACATCTTTCTCAAGGGCACCATCATGGACCCACAGCACTGTGCCACTACCCATCTCAAGCTTAAGTTCTTCTGGAAACACCGTACTTTCTGTGCCACCACTTAAAACAAGCCTGGTTATACCCAGATTTTGTTTTAAGCTTTCAGGAGTAATAGCTATCGACTCTTTTAAATCATCAAAGCCTCGTGAAAAGTAAAAGGGAATATTGGCACCACTAAACTGTGTTTTAAGTGCAGAAGAATCACCAAAATCAAAGTCTGACATGTCAGGCTCTTCAGTCATAAGCGCAGTTTCAGGCAAAACAATTTCAGAACTACCCCCATCACCAGAACCAAGCAAATCAACTTTCTGATCAGGAATGAGAGAAGAAATCATGCTACATGAACTTAGAAAAAATGCAGCAGCGACTAAAAGAAAAAGTAACTTGACAGTCTTTAACATATAGACTCCTGGGAAGTAGCAAGTACTACTCCAAAATGGGATTGATTGGCAGCTTAGCTACCTATGAAGTGTGTGAAATCGCAGTGCATCCTGAACTTCAAATTTCCTCAATGATTTTTCTGGCACGGTTAGTTGCCAGTCAAGGGAATCATGAGAAAGGTAAACTCAGTTTAGGCAAAGCGTCTTACAGAAACATTACATAGAGGTGGTGTGTTAAAAACCTAACGAAGCCTAAAGGCTAAAAAGACCGTTAGCAAAAAATAGTCTTAAGGGGTGGTTTGGTGAGTAAAATCCCTCTTAGTCCCCCTTTTTTAAGGGGGAGAGTCGTTGTCCTCCCCTTTTTTAAAGGGCAGCTAGAGGGGATTTCAATATGCCCAAGTGCCAAGCCTCATTTTGCGCTCGCGAATAGAGCGAATTTAGCTACCTCACAGTTTCCAGATGTTGGGCATGAGTCATATCTATAAGTTAGAAAGGCCAAGTATTAATCTTCGGCTTCGTCGGCATAAGGAATGCTTAATATAGGTACAGGGCTTGAGCGTAAGAGTCTGTCTGCCTGTGAGCCGAGCAGTAAGCCAAGCGTGTTTTTGTGATGTCTTATACCCAGGACAATCGCATCGGCACCAAGTTCTTTGGCGAGCCTAGGCAAGTCGCTTACTACATCGCCATTGTGTACCAGTTCATGAACAGCTTTACCCTGTGAGTAAAGCTCGAGGGCTTCGGTGACAGCCGTTATATAACCCTTTTCTATTTGCAGACTGGCTTCATCTATGACATGAACGGTACTTAACTCTATGCCTTTATCTGCAAACTTTTGCACCCATGACCAGGCATGTTTGGCAGCTTCGGAAAAGTCGGTAGCAACCAGAAGTTTCTTGATTGAGCGGGTTTGGGCTTCATCTCTTACCGTTAATATAGGCACAGAGCTGCGTCTGACTAACCTTCCGGCGACACCGCCTAAAAAGAAATTATCTAAACGGTTGGCGCCGTGAGCACCCATAACGATCAGGTCGTAGTTTTCTGAGAGCTCGAGCAGTTTGGCAACGGGTTCGCCCCAGAGCAGGTGCGCCTCGCCGCCGTCAGAGGTGAAGTACTCAAGTCTCGAGCGGTAGTGTTCAGTTTCCGCTTCTTTTGCCTCTTCGGCGCGTTTGGCATGATCAAGATGAAAACTGGTCTGTGCCGATTTTGGTGTGGGGGGTAGACTTTCATAGTGTTGTTGCACAAAAACCGTATCTAGTTTGGCATCAAAGCGTTGGCTCAGGTCAGTCGCCAGCTGATAAGCTTTTGCAGCCGTCGCAGAAAAATCTGTTGGATGCAGGATTTTCATGAGGGCCTCCTGCATCTACCCTAGAGCTTTTGAGCCTGTTTCCGAAGTGAGCATTTCTGACCTTTCTGTCAGAAAAAAACCGATAGCTAAGAAAGCTATCGGCATTAATGAAAGACTTTGGGTTTTTACGAGGAAAGTCTTGGCGGGTAGACGGCTATTTCTCTAAAACTTCCTCCTTCGCCAGAGAGGGCAGCCGTAACAAATGCTTGTGCTATCGCTTTGGGTTTAATCAGACTATCGGTATCAACGGATGCATTTTGTCGATTAAATAAGGTGTCAACGAGACCCATGGGGAAAATGATGGAGACGTTGACTCTGGTACTGGCAAGTTCGGCGTCTAATGAGCGCAGAAAGGCAGCAACGGCACTTTTGGCTGCGGCAAAGAGACTCGAGCCTGCTTGTCCACCCCCCGAAATTTCCTGAGAGGCTATGCCTGCAATAAAGGCTTCATCTTTGCCCAGCAGCTCAGGTAAAACGGCCTTGACCGCATAAAACAGGGTTTGAATGTTGGTATTAAAGGCGGTATGGAAGTCTTCTGCGCTGACATCTACTACTTTGCCATTAACAATGTCTCCAACAAGGTGGACCAAACCGTCTATGCGCCCGGCTTCTTGTTTAATTTGACGGATGGTTTCCTGGGCCGAATCCAAACTACTAAAGTCGGCTTCTAAGGCCATGGTGCCGTAGGTGCTGGCTCTGCCCTGGATGCGCACCATCGCCTTATCTACCAGGATGACCCTGGCGCCTTGATTACGAAAGCTTTCTTCAACCGCACCAGCAATATTGCCCCCTGCGCCTGTGATTACAATAACTTTGTCTTTTAAGGTTTTCATAGCTCGAGCTCCTTTTGCTTACGAGATGAATGGCAGTTTTCAACGTTCCTCAAATTACCATGAAGTCTAAAGGTTTTAAGCTAAAAGACTAAGCAACAATTGGGCAAACAATATTTTAAGAATGGTGGCCAGCGGGAAGACGGTGGCATAGCCGATATTGGGTAAATCGTTTCCTGTTTGTTCGTTGGCAAAACCCAGAACCGCAGGTTGGGTTTGCAGCCCTGAGAGCATACCGGTGAGCAGGCTCATAGGAATCTTAAAGAGCAAATGACCGACGAACAGCGTAAGCAGAGCAGTTGTAAAGGTAATGATGGCTCCGGCAAGAAAGATCGCCAGACCCCCACTGCCAGACAGGGTACTGACAAAAGCATAGCCCGAACGGGTACCGACACCTGCGAGAAAAAGGACCAGGCCTAACTGCCGGATAGTCAAGTTTGCGCTGTAAGGCAGTTGCCAGATGATGGGCCCTGTACGCCCTAGCGTTCCTAATATAAGGGCGGCAATGAGTGGTCCCCCCGCAAAGCCAAGTGTAAAGCGAATCCCTCCAGGTAGCGGGATAGGAATAAGCCCCAGCAGCAGACCCAGTGAAATGCCTAGACTAAAGGACATGACATCTATTTCAGAAAGGGCTTTATAGGAGTCACCAAAGTAGTCAGTGAGTTCTGGCATGCGTTCACGCCTTGCAATAACCCGAACCCGGTCACCAAGCTCGAGCCGCATAGTTCCCTTTGGCAAGAGGTCGCTGTCACCTCGTCTGACCCTGGTAATAAGTGCACCAAGATGTTCTGGCAGTTTTAGTTCTGCCAGTGTTTTGTCGGCAACGGTAGCATTAGAAACAAAGATCCGGCGAAAGTCCAGCTCGCTGCGCTCGAGTTCCAGATGTTCCTTGGTGAGTTCGCCAAGCTGCCCTGCTACCTTGGCAATGGCATCATCACTGCCTATCAGGCTAACCAGATCACCGGGCTCGAGCACCGTTTCAGGGTGAACCAGACTTAGTTCATTGCCACGTTTTAAGCGTCCAAAAATGATGGGCCAGTTTTCCTGTTTGCGCCACTGGGCGACCGAGTGATCTCTTATGTCCTCACGAGTGACTTTAACTGTCAGGTTGGACAAATTTTCGCCGCTTGCGCCCAGGTCGCGAAGGTCTTTTGCTTCTTTTTGATAGTCCGTTTTAAATAAGGTTTGAGCTAACTGGATAGCCAGTATTACGCCAATAACGCCAATCGGATAGGTTACGGCGTAAGCCACGACGGGTTCAGCCTGCACAGCTTCGCTAGCGTTTGAGAGAAGCTCGAGTACGCTGGCCAGGGCTGGCGTATTGGTTAGGCTGCCAGCAAACATACCTGCAGTGAGGGTTGACTTAAGTCCAAAGATAAAATGAGCTGCCAGGGCCAGTCCAAAGGCAAGGCTTAGTAAGACCAGAACCAGCAGGTTGTCTCTTAAGCCCTGACGTTTAAAGGAGGCAAAAAAACTGGGGCCGCCACTTAAGCCAATGGTATAGACAAATAAAATGAGACCAAAAAGGTAGATAAAGCTGGGCAGGCTAAGCCGGGGGTCCAGTGCGCCAATAGCTAAACCAACAAAAAGTACCGAAGCAACGCCAAAACCAAAACCTTTGACTTTGATTCTGCCCAAAGGGTAGCCGATAGCTGCCACCACAAAGAGCAGCAGCAGGGGGTTGTCGGCCAGTAAGTTAATCATGGAAATCATCCATTTCTGATTTTTGAGGGAGCGTGGTCACCTTTAAAAATGATTAGGGTACAACAAAGGTTTCACTTACAGAAGAAAAGGCGGTAGAAACCGCCTTTTCCCAGATTGCATACTGCCGGGCTTCAGGCTACAGGCTCGAGCCTAGGTCCAGCTTGTTTAACACTATCACTGACCTCAGCTTCAAAGGTCTTAAAGTTTTCAGCAAACATTTTGGCAACTTTAAGCGCCTGAGCGTCATAGGCGGCCTTGTCGTTCCAGGTATTTCTTGGGTTTAACACTTCTGCAGGTACGCCTGGGCAGCTTTCTGGGATGGCGAGACCAAAGAGGTTGTCATCATTAAAGCTTACTTTGTCCAGGCGATGCTCGAGTGCCGAATTAATGATGGCTCTGGTGTAAGCGATGGGCATGCGCTGCCCGATGCCATAAGGCCCACCTGTCCAGCCCGTATTTACCAGCCATACATCGGTGGTGTTTTCTTTGATTTTCTTGACCAGTAGCTCACCATAAACATTTGCTTTTAAAGGCATGAAGGGTGAACCGAAGCAGGCTGAGAAAGTGGCTTTTGGTTCATTGACGCCGCGCTCGGTACCTGCAAGTTTGGCGGTGTAACCACTTAAGAAGTAGTACATAGCCTGCTCTTCTGTAAGTTTGGCGATGGGCGGTAATACCCCAAAGGCGTCGGCCGTTAAGAAGATGATGTTGCTGGGGTGTCCGGCAAAGCCAACGGTACTGGCATTTGAGATATGAGATATGGGGTAGGCAGCCCGGGTATTTTGGGTTTTAGAGGTGTCATCAAGATTGACGTGCAGGGTTTCGGGGTCAATAACAACATTCTCCAGGATGCTGCCAAAGCGCCGAGTGGTTTGGAAAATTTCTGGTTCGGCCTGTGCGCTCAGGTGCTCGATTTTTGCGTAACAGCCACCTTCAAAATTAAAAACGCCTTCGTCGCTCCAGCCGTGCTCATCGTCACCAATCAGGGTGCGGTCATTGGTGGCCGAGAGGGTGGTTTTACCTGTACCTGACAGCCCAAAGAAAACGGCGACTTCATTGTCAGGGCCGACATTAGCAGAGCAGTGCATGGGCATAACATCTTGTGCCGGGAGCTCATAGTTCATCAGTGAAAAGGCTGATTTTTTCATTTCTCCGGCGTACTCGGTTGCGCCAATGAGCACCAGTTTTTCACTGACATTCAAGGCAATAACTGTATCGGTGTGGCTACCGTGTTTGGTGGGGTCGGCTTTAAAACTGGGCAAATCAATAATGGTATATACCGGCTCGTGGCTTTCCAGAGCGCGGCGTGTGGGGCGCACAAACATATTGCGTATAAAGAGATTATGCCAGGCAAACTCAGTAATGACCCGTACCGGAACGCGGAATTTGGGGTGGGTGCCGACAAAGACATCCTGAATAAAGAGGGTCTTGCCTTTGGTATGCTCGAGCATGTCTTTTTTAAGCGCTGTAAAGTGCACGGGGTTCATAGGCTGATTGACTTTTCCCCAGTCCACTTTGTTTTCACTTTGGGCATCTTTTACCACAAATTTGTCATTAGGGCTGCGACCCGTATATTTGCCCGTATCTACGGCCAAAGGGCCAAGGTGCACGAGTTTACCTTCACGGCGTATCAATGCTTCGGAGTAAAGTTCGGGCGTGCTGAGATTCCAGAAAACCGTCTCTGCATCACTTATGCCAAAAGCCTCTAGACTTTCTGCTTTAATAAAATGACCTGTATGTTTCATGATAGTTATCCTTTCGGTCACGACGTTTGCGGATTGTGTAGCAACTGCTACCTCTTTATTGTCTCAGCCTTCAGTTATAAGGGCGTCAGTTAATGCCAAGACGATATGTCAGTTTTTTGCCTACAGATTTTTTACGCAAATCTGCTAGGGAAACCTTTCACAAGCAGATTTAGAGGAGCCACCCGTGGAAGTCTTAGCAGTGCTGTACGGTACAACGTAGAAGCTGCACGTCTCCAAAGCAAAAGAAAACCCAGGTCACGGATACCTGGGTTTAGCTGCTTAGTAAGGAATTTGCCTGAAAGCAATTCAGGCCTTAGCGGTCACTTTTATTTCTTTGCGCCCTGTCTCAGCTACTTTAGGCAGGCTTAGATGGATAACGCCATCTTTAAATTCGGCTTTGGCTTTGTCAGCATTGACATGATAGGGCAACGTAACAAAGCGCTCGAGCCTGCCATAAGAACGTTCGCGAAGGTGATAGGTGTTTTCTTTGCTTTCTTTTTCTTCGCTGGCTTCAGTCCAGATGCGCAGCGTATCTTCATTAACTTCGACGTGTAAAGCTTCGGGTTTTACCCCTGGCACAGAAGCGGTAACGAGCAGATTATTGCCCACTTCTATAATGTCCACAGGGATGTCCCTGCCTTCAAAGATTTCCGTACCGAAAACGCTTGGGCGAAGAGAAGTATCATCAAAAAAGCGATCAAAAAAGTCCCTCATATTTACCAGTTCATTTGGACGTCTGCGAATGAGTGCCATAGTTTCTCCTTTGAAGGTGTCCAATTTTTTGGCTATGACAAGGGTGAACTCAAGTAGCCTGGGTATTCACCTTTTTCACTACACAAAATCTGGTGCACCGTCCCTTTTTTAGGGGATCATGGAAAACACTGCCGCTTTTCCTAACGATGTTTTTGCACAAACTCACCATGGTGGCTCGAGCATAAGAACCTCCCTAGAGGGTTTCTACTCAACGCCCCTAGTCTACAGCAGGCATTGCAAGGACAAATCAGTAATTGTCTGACCCTAACTGTCAGAGCATTCAGGACAAAAAAAGCCTCAGTGCTTTGACTGAGGCTAAGGCTTAGAGGTTTAATTTAGTGACCAGAGAGCTGCGTCCCTGGTCGGTCATGCACAGCTAGTTTGGTCATTAGGGTGCTGCTCGCATCATTGAGCCCCTGAAAACGCACGGTGGTATGGTTTTTGCGAAATTTGAAAACGATCTTGTCAATAGCGTCAATGGCAGTACCATCCCATAGATGCGCATGGTGCAAATCTATGACGACCTCATCTAGCGATTCGGAAAAGTCAAAGTGTGTAAAAAACTCTTCCGTACTGACGAAGAAAAGTTGACCAATGACATGGTAGGTGCGTTGCTGCCCAGTTTCATCGAGCTCGCTTGTTACACTAATAAGCTTGGCAATCTTCCGGGTGAAAAAGACACAACTTAGAACGACACCAACCATGACACCCCAGGCAAGGTTATGCGTCATGAGCACCGTGCCAACGGTTGCCAGCATCACAATGCTTTCACTCTTCGGGTGGATGATCAAATTCGGTAAGCTGCGCCAATCAAAGGTATTTAAGGAAACCATAAACATGACAGCTACCAGTGCCGCCATAGGGATAACTCTTAGAATAGGGCTTAAAAAGAGAATGAAAATAAGTAGAAAAACACCAGCTGCCAAGGTGCTAAGTCGGGTGCGCCCACCACTACTTACATTAATGACTGATTGACCGATCATGGCGCAGCCAGCCATACCACCAAAAAAGCCCGTAATAATATTAGCGATGCCTTGCCCTTTAGCTTCACGGTTTTTATTGCTGAGCGTGTCGGTCATGGTATCGACAATGGTTGCAGTCAGCAGCGATTCGATAAGACCGACCAGAGCTAGAGGTATGGCATAGGGGAGAATGATCGTAAGGGTCTCCAGGGTAAAAGGTACATTAGGAATTAAGAAACTGGGCAGTGTTGAAGGTAACTCGCCCATATCTCCCACGGTGCGCAGGGGGCTTTTGGTAAAAATAGTAAACAGAGTGATGGCAAAAATGGCAACAAGCGGTGAGGGAATAACTTTGGTCAGGCGGGGAAACAGATAAATAATAGCCAGACCAGCTGCGACCATAGGGTAGATCAGCCAGCTTTCGCCAATAAAATGCTCGAGCTGTGCCTGAAAAATCAAAATAGCCAGGGCGTTGACAAAGCCAATCATCACAGCTTTAGGTACAAATTTCATATAGCGACCCAGACGGAAAACCCCAAATAAGATTTGAATAATACCCGTTAGAATAGTGGTGGCAAAGAGGTACTCGAGGCCATAATCCTTAACCAGATGCACCATGAGTAGTGCCATAGCACCTGTGGCAGCGCTAATCATGGCGGGTCTACCGCCAGTAAACGAGGTAATAATGGCAATGGAAAAACTGGCATAAAGCCCAACCTTTGGGTCTACGCCAGCAATGATGCTAAAGGCAATGGCCTCTGGAATAAGTGCAAGGGCCACGACCAAACCTGAGAGCAGGTCAGCCCGGAAGTTGCTAAACCACTCAGCTTTAATGCGAGAGGGCGTAAATTGTTGACTTTGTATCATGGGGCTTCCTTAGAGGGCTTGTCTGCACAGCACTGTCCAGACAAAAACTTAAGGGTTTCACTCTTTGCTGAGTGAGCAAAACGATCAAGTTTATTTCTTTGGGATTCAGGCGGAACCTGCCTGCACGCTATATTATGACCTTATACCTATGAAGCATGCAAGTTGATAATTCACGCAAGTTTTTGCTTTTTCGTTCTTTGGCCTGGATAACGCGAACTTTGTGACGATTTGCTACTATAGTGTGCTTATGTTGTCCTTACCAAACATGCGAGCTACGGCTGGCGCTAGCATCCGCGAAGTTACCGAGGATTCGCCTGCCTTTAAGGCAGGGGTTAAAGCAGGCTGGCAGCTCGAGACCATCAACCATGTTTCGGTACCTGACATTCTGGCTTACCGCCGCGAACTGGAAAAGGGCGAAGTTGAACTCACAGTTTCTGACCCTGAAACGGGTAAGCAGCTTAGTTTTGAGGTCTCCTGGGAAGACCCGGGGCTCGAGTTTGAAGAGGTCATTTTTGATGGCATTAGACTTTGCGCCAACAAGTGCGAGTTTTGCTATGTCCACCAGATGCCTAAAGGCTTTCGCAAAAGCCTTTACATTATGGATGACGATTTTCGTACCAGTTTTCTTTACGGCAGCTTTGTCACCCTGACCAATTTAACGGAAGCCGAAATCAACCGCATCCTGGATGAGCATTTGAGCCCCCTTTATGTCAGTGTGCACACCATGAATCAGGACTTGCGTCACGACATGATGAAGTGGTGGCGCCTCAAAGTAAAAGACCAGAAGGCTACCCAGATTAGAGACATGCTAAAAAGGCTCGAGGCCATAGACCTGTACACGCAGATGGTCCTTTTGCCCGGTCGCAATGATGGTGACTACCTGACAGAGTCGCTCGAGGCTCTGGCTACTTACCCCAATGTTCTGGCAGTTGCGGCTGTGCCCGTGGGCTTGACTGAGCACCGAGTGAATTTGCCCGACCTTAAGCCCTATACACCCAAAGAGGCAAAGGATGTCATAAGACGGGTACATGCTTTTCAGGAAAAAATGCTTGCCGAGAGGGGTACGCGTTTTGTCTTTTTGAGCGATGAATTTTACATCGCCGCCGGAGAGCCCATCCCAGAAGATGACTACTACGAAGGCTATCAGATGCTCGAAAATGGTGTGGGCATGGTACGTGACTTTTTGTCTAGCGGCTTGCCAGCTTTGCCCAAAGAACTGTCGCAGCCAAGGCGAGTTCTGCTGGCTTCGGGTAAACTTTTTGCGCCTATTCTAGAAAAAGCAGTTGCGCCTCTAAAAACAATTCAGGGGCTCGAGCTTGAAGTGCGTATGCTTAAGAACCGTACTTTTGGCGAAGCAACGACGGTTACTGGCCTTTTGGCAGGGCGTGATTTCCTTACCCAGATTGAACCTGGTGAGGCCGATTTGCTGCTGGTCTCGCCAAATGTCTTGCGCTTTGGCACCGAAGAATTACTGGACGGCCGTACCCTGAGTGATCTACGCCGTGACCTGAAGATGGATGTTCAGGTAGGCGGAACGAATCTTGCCGAACTCGCAGAAACGATTATAAGTGGCGTTGGGGGTCAGTATCTGCCGCAGTTTGGCTATTCTACGCATGCGGTTAAAGAGGGTAGTGGATAGGGATTGGTAAAGATTTAGCAGGATAGGTCTCTAAGCCAGGGGTGGTTTGCGTTTTCAGTTTTAACTGCTTGAGCGAGCCATCTTTTTTGATCGTCTGATAGATAGGGTAAAACCCGTTCAAAATCCTTTTGATCTTTTGGTCGCGGTTTGTTGTCACTCAGTTTAGCCTTAAACGCCAGTACCAGTTCCGGGGAGAGGTAGGAAAGACCGTCTCGTTCTAAAAAGGTTTTGTTTCGGGCTCGAGTCAGCTCAGGGTTTCGCCGATAGTGCCAGACATCGGTGAGGTTGGGCTCAATTAAGATGTCAATAAACTCATCAGCTTTACGTGCATGAATCTGGTGGCTGGTTTCTGGAATAGGCTCGTTGTCTTCCCAAAAAACGTAGCTGTTATTGGCGACATAGTGAAGGAGCCAGCCTTTAGCTCGCAATTGTTTTTGAAAGGCCAGCTGGTGCTGCCGCTCAACGATTATGTCCAGATCATCATGATAACGAGAGGGCTTGCCTGTAAACAGGTCGAGTGCCCAGCCGCTGGAAAAATGCCAGGGGGCAGCTACGCCCTCGAGTTCTGCTGCGACAAAGGCTAGAGGCTTAAAACCTGTCTCTGCAACATGCCAGAGGTGAGCTTCCTGAGTTAACTGTCCTATCAACTCCCCTTTGCCATTCTGGTAGGCCTGGCGGTTGTTTGGATAAAGTTGGCTGAGCTCGAGCTTTAAGTCTGCGTAGCGTTTTGCCGCGTTTGCATCTGCCCTGAGATAATTGCGAAAAAGCAGAAAGTTTTGCCACTGATAGGTTTCTATATTCAAAATATGAACATGGAAGTCATGAGGGCCGCGGCTGAAATACTGCCTTCCGGATAGGCCATTTTCTCCAAGGTAGTCATAGCCAAGTTCCTGCATTGCCCGTATTTTTTCTTCGGGTATTGGGAAAGGCCAGACATCTATCATTATGTCGATAGTAGGTTTGGCGATCATGCCCGGGATGCTGGTGGAGCCAATGTGCTCGATTCTAAAGAGTACGCCGCCCTCGGTAGCATGCCCTAAGGCTTTGAGGAGTTTTGTGCGCTCGAGTTCGTATAAGTCTTTCCAGCCTTCTTGATAGGGGCTTAGTACTACATCTGCCATTGCCTTATCATAGGACTTTCACAACAAATCGTCGTGCCAGCGGAAGCTGGCACCCATGGCTTAGCATTACAAATATTTCCTGAATGAAACCGCATTCGCATTATGCTTTAACTCTTTATGACATAGATTCCAGCCTTCGCTGGAATGACGAAAGAATCGAATTGATACCTGTTCTCGCTGGAATGGGAAAGGGCAAAGGAAACGGAGCGTTGATTTAACCAGCGCTCCGTTTAAGGGCAAAACTTTTTTACATATTGGCGATTAAAGCGTCACCAAATTCGCTACATTTGAGCAGGGTTGCGTCATCCATGAGTCTGTGGAAGTCGTAAGTAACGGTTTTTGCGCCGATGGTTTTGCTCATTGAGCTTAAAATCAGATCAGCAGCTTCGTTCCAGCCCAGGTGGCGAAGCATCATCTCGCCTGACAAGATGACGCTGCTAGGGTTAACTTTATCCTGCCCAGCATACTTGGGAGCGGTGCCGTGGGTAGCTTCAAAGACAGCATGTCCACTGTCATAGTTAATGTTGGCACCAGGAGCAATACCAATACCCCCAACTTGTGCAGCAAGGGCATCAGAAATATAGTCACCATTCAGGTTAAGAGTGGCAAGTACACCGTATTCTTTTGGGCGCAGGATGATTTGCTGAAGCATAGCGTCAGCAATAACATCTTTAATGGTGATGGTTTTGCCTGATTTGGGGTTTTTCAAGGTGCGCCAGGGGCCGCCGTCTAAAACGGTGGCACCAAACTCGGCATCGGCAAGCTGGTAGCCCCAGTCCATGAAGGCACCTTCGGTAAACTTCATGATGTTGCCTTTGTGGACTAAGGTAACGCTGTCTCTATCATTATCGATGGCGTAGTTGATAGCAGCGCGGACAATGCGAGCCGTGCCTTCTTTAGAAACCGGTTTGATACCAATGCCGCTGGTTTCAGGAAAACGGATTTTTTCGAACGATTTAGGAAAGTTGGCTTTGAATAGCTCGAGGAATTTCTTATTTTCCTCAGTACCTTCCTGAAACTCGATACCAGCATAGATATCTTCGGTATTTTCACGGAAAATAACCATGTCAACATCTTCCGGGTTTTTAACCGGGCTGGGTACGCCATCAAAGTACTGTACAGGACGTACGCAAGCATAAAGATCCATTTTTTGACGAATGGCAACATTAATTGAGCGAATACCACCGCCGACAGGTGTGGTCAAGGGGCCTTTTATGCCAACTAAATACTCATTGAGGGCGTCAATGGTTTCATCCGGTAACCAGACCACTTCGCCGTAGACATCATTGGCCTTGTCGCCTGCATAGACTTCCATCCAGGCAATTTCTTTTTTGCCACCGTAAGCTTTTTCAACGGCAGCGTCCAGCACGCGTTTGCTGGCATTCCAGATGTCTGGTCCGGTACCGTCCCCTTCGATAAAAGCAATAATCGGACGGTCACTGACTTGCAGTTTGCCATCTTGAATGAAAACCTTATCGCCTTCTGGAACCTTAATATGTTTGTAGCTCATAGATTCTCCTTTGGTTTCAGATATTTAAGATACGTTCAGGTTAAAAAACCAGCTTTAACAGTCTAACATCAAATGCCTTGTGGTAAAGAAAAGTATTAGGCATTCGAGCTGACCCTTAGATAATAGTACTTAGTACCTAGATGAAAGTTCTTTCGCTTTATGATGTAGCCATGTCTTACCCCAGTCAAATTAGTGTTGCAGAAGCGATCAAACGGGTGCAGCAAGAAGCAAAGCTACTAGAA
>JAGQHN010000230.1 GCA_020431825.1 Trueperaceae bacterium
AAACTCGAGCCTGTCACCTGCGGGTTGCCATTCACCACTGACCTCATTGCCCACTGTGACCAGAGGGAGTGACGCTCTTATGTCAACCTCGCTGGCTGCATAGCCAAGCCAAGTTAAGAGCAAACCAAATCCTAGAAACCAGCGCCTCACCTTAGCCTCCACGTTATGACAGGGGTATGGAGTAAGGTTGTAATATCTTTCGTTTCTAGCTCAAAACTGAGAGTTTTTTCAAATCCTGCGGCCACGTCGCCCAGTTCGAAAAGCTGTTCATGTTGCCAGTCATCGGCTATTTTTTGTCCATCCGTTAGTACCAGGTCCTTCAAGGCTTCCGAGCTTTGAATATGCAGGGTGACTTTGGCGAGATAGCTATCTTCATAGTAAGTCACCTGTTTTGTAACTTTGACGGGACCCATGCTAACTACAAGCTGCTGCTCAACGGACAGCTGTGCCCCAGCGGGCTCGAGGGGTATATCCTGTCGGGCAAGTTCATTTGGGAAAAGTCGCAAATGCCAGAGCCCGGTTTTTTGTTCTGTGAGGGTTGCTTCTAGCAGGCGATTAGGGAGGCTAGTTTCATCTACTTTTAGAATAGTGGTTCCTGGCGGCAGATTAAGGAAGGTGTAGCGGCCCCGTTCATCGGAGAGCACCGAACGACCATCGGGCAAGTAAAGCCGCACTCCTTCAACGGCCTGATCGCTTTCCTGATCAAAGATGCGGTTGCCATTGCCATCAATAAACACGGTACCCAGTAAGACACTCGGCATCACAAAACTTTCCGGGTCTACGGTCGTACTTACTGAGGCCGCTGCGTCAGCTGTAGCTCGTCCAAGAGCGTCACTGGCAATAACACCTGCGGTATTGACAATGGCTTCATTATCAAGCGCAGCAGGTAAAACATTGACATCAAAGCTGACTTTGGTTTGCTCTTCAATTCCTATGCTGGGCAGATGCCAGGTCAGCGTTTGACCGTTGATGTCTGGCTCGAGCTTAAGCTCACTGCCATCGGGCAGGGTGACAACTGAGGTATTAGGGAGATAGCGAACTTCGTTTGGCAGGTCATCGCTTAGCTCGAGCTTATCAATTGCCACACTGTTAGAAGGATTGGTGATGGTCAGCGTGTAGGTTAAGGGTTCACCAATGCGTACGATGTCTGGAAAGGCAGTTTTTTCAAGGCGAATGGCCAGCGGGCGAATGGGGTGAAAGGTACTATTGGTATGGCTTGTTTTTGGCGTTGACCCGGCGTTAATGACAAGCTTTGCCGTATTCTCGAGTAAGGTGCTGTCGTCGGGGCTCAGGTCAGTCCGTACGGTGGCTTTTAGCTCGAGCCTTACTGCCATGCCAGCTGGAATGCGCTCAAAGTGCCAGCGCAGCGTTTGCCCCTCGAGGGTAGCGCTAACTTCGGTTCTCAGACCCGTTTCAGGGTCGCTCAGCGTTCCCTGGCTAAAAGTATTGGGAGGCTCTAGTAAATCGCTCAGGGTGTCTGTAACAACCACGTCAAGCAGATCCTTATCTCGGGCGGCAAAGTCAATAAAGTAGCTCACGCTGGCGCCAGGAAAAAGAGCTGTGCCTGAGGCAGGGTCGGCACTTTTGCTTGGGCTGCTGGCGCCTTCTAAACCAGGGGAGAGGCGACTTATGTTGCCCCGGTCTTCTTGTAGACCATTGGCGCAGCCAGCTACCACATCGTAGAGGGCCAGATCACCTGACAGGGTTTCAGGAGCCTGTGCAACGAGTAAAACCTGTTTGTCTTCACCGGGCTCGAGGCTCAGTGTTTCGATTTCAGGTTCATCATCCTGGGCGATGCTGTCACGGTTCTGGTCATGAATAAGCTGACTGCTATGGTCTAAATTTGACTCGGGCAGCTTTTCCAGTCGTATAGCAAAGGTTTGGGGAGTATTTCCGGTATTTTTAATCAGATAGGGAAGATGAAGCGTACTCGAGGGAAAAAGTAGCTCGTCATAGGCAGGATTAAGCGTATCTCCGTCGGGACTAACCTGAACACCGCAGGTGCCGAGCACCGTGTGCTGGACTTCGTTACTTAGTTCAGTGCCGTCGTCATGGAAAAGGTTTGCCTGATTAGGAATGATGCTATTGCCCCTCGCATCCTCTCGAATCTGGGCTGAGAAGCTTAGCTCGAGCTTATCTCCCGGGTTTAGCTGGTCAAAAGAAGCGCTAATCTCGTGCTTAATAGGGTCATAATGGGCGGCATTAGCGAGAGAGCGACCATTTAGAAATACAGCGATAACCTGAGGTTCTAAAAGATTGGCATCAAGAGCATCGCTTAAGACAGCATGCTCCAGTGTGCGCTCAGCCACGACAAACGATAAGTTGTAACTGATAATCTCCCCGGCACTCATAACTGTGCCAGAAGCGGGGATGGCCGTTTTTTGAAAGCCTTTTATGCCCCCTTCAGGTATATAAATATGACTCAGATTATTGCTATCGGAAATACTGGGGTCGCTCTGACAGCTAGCGACAGGATTAATAAAAAGATTGCCAGAGCTTTCCTGAGATTCAGGCAGCACGACTTCTATAAGCAGAGCTGCCTGTCCCAGTAGTCCTAGATTAAGAACTGAAATAGGTCCTTCGCCTTCATCTTTAAGCTGATTGGCATTTGTATCTAAAATAATTTGCGTTTGAGCTAAAGGGCTGTCTTGCCCAAGCTCGAGGCTTAAGGTATAGTCACTGGCTATCGTGCCAGTATTTTTTAAAAGATAAGGAAGATAAAGAGTTTCCCCTGGTAGGCCTGTTAAGGAGTAAGCAGGAGCACTGGTACTGCCATCTGGACCAAGGCTGAGGGCGCAGATTTCAGGAACTGCACTGATAACCTTATTTGAAACGCTGTCGGTATGGCTGCCATCTGGCCAGCTAATAAGAGCATGAGCGCTATTTTGAATCTCACTGCCGCCAGCTAATTGGGCAAAGCCCAAAAAGGCAAACTGAGACAAAATGCCCACAAGGATGAGTTTCAAGACGCGTTCAGAGGTCATCCGGAATCCTAGAAATAGAATGAGAGTTTGAGGTGAGGATGGTTCACCGATTGGGTGAACCATCCGTGAGTCAGAATTACTTAGGGTACCTGTACGACAAAGCGCATGGTTTCAGTAGCGCCCCCAGCTATATTGCTGGCACTGCTATAGTCCATGGCTACCCAGGTAGCGGCACTAAGTGAGCCAAAGCCAGAGCAGGCGCTAAAGCTAGCCTTGAAGCTTGCCAGGGCTGCAGCGGCAGACACCGGGTCAGGCACGCTGCTTAGCGTGCTGCTCGAGCACAGGAGCCCCGTGGTCGTTTGCGCGCTTGCCACCAGTTTGGTAGGGCTAGGTATGGGGTCGAAAACCCAGGCAGTTACTGCCCCTGTGCCGGTATTTTGCGCAGTGATGGTATAGGCAATAAAGTTTGTCTTTAGGCTGCCGTTACTAGCGTCAACAGTTTTGATATTCAGATCGGTTTTTACACTGTTCACTGCAACATTTTCACCAACACAGTCAGCGTCATCACAGATAATCTGAAACTTTTCCAGTTTAAGGTTTGAACTGCTTATGACGACCGGGGTGGGGTCATCTTCATTGGCCTCGGTTGGGTCATTGTCGCCGTCACCGCCCGTACCTTTGGGGTCCGTGCCGCTATCAGAAACATCTGACACACTGCTGCCGTTGGCACCATCGGCTGTTACGGTTGCGGTATTGCTATAGGTTCCAGCGTCGTATACACGAATGACCATGGTAATGCTGGCACTTGCGCCTACGTCTAAGGTACTTGTTCCAACGCCAGCACTTATAGCCAGAACGTCGGTATCACTGGTACTGTCACCATCAAAGCTCGAGTTTAGATTCACACCAGTAGCACTAAGGCTCACCAGCTGGTACTCTCCAGCGTCCAGATTGGCAACGAGGTTACTTGACTCGAGGGTGCCAAACTTGGGTGATGCGCCTGCCAGAATATCGGTCAGTTTGATGTTTTCAAGGTCGATATTGCCTAAGTTGGCAAGATTAAAGGTAAAGGTGACTTCATAGGGGCCTTCGGTACCAGCATCGCTATCAGCGTCAAAGCTCGTAATGCTCGAGGATTTAGCCAGACCAATGCTTGGTGTGAAAGTTGGACTAACAGGGGTAGGTGTGTTGTTATCGGTAGGGTCGTCGTTGGAATCAGGGTCAGGATTAGTACCATCGGTAGAGGTGTCAGAGGTAGTAGTAATACCAGCACCACCAACAGCACCATTACCAGCACCAGAGCTGTCAGGCTCGTCACCGGTG
>JAGQHN010000231.1 GCA_020431825.1 Trueperaceae bacterium
CTCACTGTGGTCCATACTGCCTTCACTGTCAGGTGGCATTTTGGCAGCGTCACTGATCTCTGCCCAGCTTACGCTGCCTTTAGCAACTATGTTTGCTGCCTCTAGAGCAGGGTCACTCAGTACCGTACCTGAAGCACCAAAAACGCCCTCAGGACCAAAGTCAGTGATAGGGCTCATCGCAGGACCACCGGGTTCACCGACTACAAGACGCATGGCCATACCAAACATTTCATGCGGTGCACACCAGAGGTCATACGTGCCTGCTATATCAAAGGTCATTTCCCAGCTTTCCCCAACAGGAATCACAGGTGAGGAAAACGGTCCAACACCTTCAGGTACACGGTGGGGTTTGCCCTGCTGTCCGTGATAAGCGGTAACTGTGTGATGCGGAGTATCGGCAATAAAGCGAACGGTGTCTCCTGGTTGAATGTGGAGCCCGACTGGTTCAAAATAAAACTCTGCTCCCATTTCAGTGCCTTGAATCAGCAGATGAACTTCATGAGTGGTTTGAGCTAGAACGGCTGAACCAAGTAAGCATGAAACTAAACAAATTAGCATGTAACATAAACCTTTCATAACTTCTCCTTTGGGCGAGTTGTCGCCAGAATGTGCAGTTCTGCCAGAGTTTGACCTTTTCGGGCGGTATACTTGGGCTTTATTCAGGTGTTTTGAACTGCTAGGACAAGCTTAAGGAAGAAGCGTTAAGAGATCGTAAAATTATTTGATGGTATTTTCCGGGTAAAAGGGTTGATTCAAGTTTTACTTAGTCTTTGCAATAAACATGAGTTAAAGGCAAGAAAGCTTGCATTCTCACTTGAAGTAGGTAAACACCTTGTATACTTTTTAGACTCAAGGAAAGGTTTATTGGTGCTTATGGCCTGCGCAGGAGAATGTAAAAAGCAAGTCTATACCTTTAGTGCTCGGCTAACCGAAGTGTCAAAATCTAATCCTCGTTACCCAGATCTTAGCAATGAAGAAAAAGATGCCGTCCTAAAAAACGCCATAGGTTATTTATACCCCCCAGTAGTTTCAAAGAATTGCCCTGCCGAAAGTTGTGACTGTGTTCGTCTTGAAGGTGAAAAAGAAGTCTGGTCGCAAGCGGTCAAATATATACTCAAAGATGTAGTCCGATTTGATAGAGAGGGTTGTATCTATGAGCTCTTTGGTACGTATGAAGTAAAATCAAGTATCTACAGTGGCATATGTATGCCCAAAGCCTCAGAAGATGTCACGGGAACTATCTTTGATAGCTCATCTATTTTGAAGCGTTAAGTTAAATCAGAATATTGTCATAGTAGCCCTGCTAGTCTTCCCAGGACACGTCATAGAGTTTCCTATGGCAAGACCTCCCTCTACCCCTGCTCGCATCCCTTAATCTCGGCAGGGGTACTTTTATGTCAAAAAAGACCCTGCTATTTAATAGCAGGGTGCAGACTCATACCTATAGCGCATGCATCCACGCTATAAGGCGAGCAATTTATATCGTAAAGACTCTTTGCTGACTGACAGAGATAACAAAAACTTAAGTCGAAAATTTCCGCACTTGAGTGGACTTTTGTGAAAAAGCTGACGAAATAATAATAATGTAAGAGGACAGAGGTCAAAATACAAAGTGGATGCAGCACGATAGCTATACAAATCATGGGTTTCTAATTAGGTGTTGGAGGGAAGATCATCTCAAAAGAACATAGGGGAAGCTGCAGATCCATGAAGGGCGCTTACCTATGCTGGATCTTGACCGTACCAGTCGTCACCTTGAAGTCTTTAAAAGGCGTATCTTTTCGGTAGTCTACTTTTTTGCCATTCTGACACTTATTCCAAGCTTTAATTTTCGTAACAATACGCTGGCTTCTGGTATTGATCACATTGCAACGCCTTTTGTCCTTGGTGCTGAGTTACTTTTGCTACTCCTCTTGCTCATATCAAACCGGGGTCTAAAACTCGCAGGGCATATGCTCTTTATTATCCCCAGCGTATTTTTGACCCTTAAACTCTATACTCTGCTAAGCAGTTCGCAAACCACTGATATAAGTGTGGGCATTTTTCTTATCATACCCTGGGCGATCTTTACGCATTTATACAGCTATCTGGTTTACGGTTCACGTTTTGGTCTTTTCATGTCAGCGCTTTTTTTCTGCATACAAATGGCAGTGACGCTGTATGCAGGTGGCTTTTGGGGATCAGACGCGAATTTATCAGGTAATCAAACAACCGCACTGTTCAGTCTGCATCTCACCAGTTTTATTGCAACCATGCTGTTTTACCTTTACAGTAAAGTCTTGGAGCGTCACTCTGAAGCCTTTTACAGTGCCAGGACGGTAGCTAGGTTGGCAACTGTGGATTCGCTCACCCAATTGCCTAACCGTATGGCATTTCAGGAGTATTTAAGTCAGGCATTGGCACAAGATAAAGCCCTGGCTGTTTTGTTTATTGATTTAGATGGTTTTAAATCAGTCAATGATAGCTTATCGCATGAGGTGGGGGATAAATTGCTTCAGCAAGTGGCTGAGCGTCTCAAAGCCACGGTTTATGCAACCGACTATGTTGCCCGCCTAGGGGGAGATGAATTCACTATTGTTCTGCTAGACGCTTCAACGGCTGAAAAAGCCCGGCATGTTTCGCAAAAGCTTATAGCAGCACTCAATGAGGCCTTTGTGATTGACAATCAATCTCTCTACATAGGGGCCAGCATTGGTATTAGTTTAGCCCCTGAACAGGCTCGAGAAGCAAGTAGCTTACTCACCAAGGCAGACAGTGCTATGTACCGCGCAAAACGAGGAGGTAAAAACCGCTGCGAGGTTTATTCTGATGATATTGCCAAACAAACACTCTGGCACTCAGAACTAGAACAGCAACTCTATAAAGCCCTAAAAGACGAAGCCTTTTGTTTACACTATCAACCGATTTATGATCTAAAGACCAGGCGTATTTGCGGATTTGAAGCCCTCTTAAGGTGGCAAAATCCTGATGGCAAGTTTGTACCACCCCAGGACTTTATACCTCTCCTCGAGAAAAATGGCATGATCATTCCGGTAGGCAAATGGATAACCCAGGAAGCCTGCAAACAGGTTAAAGCCTGGCAGACTACTGGGCATTCTGACATTTATATAGCTATTAATGTATCGGCAATTCAAATGCTACAACCTGACTTCGCCCTAATGATTCAGGACAACTTGGCCAAGAACAATTTGGCACCTGAGGCCATAGAGTTAGAGGTGACCGAAAGTGTAGTCATCAATCCCTGTGCCATTGAACAACTTGCCTTTTTACGCAATATTGGCATGAAAGTTGCGGTAGATGACTTTGGTACGGGTTATTCTTCGTTGGCCTATTTGCAGCGTCTTCCTATAGATATAATCAAAATTGATAAACGCTTTGTTGATGAGCTATTAAACTCTGATTCGATTGAGACAGCCAACCTTACCAAGATTATTGTTTCTTTAGCTGATACCTTATCAAAGGGTACAGTTGCCGAAGGCGTTGAAACCAAGGAGCAACTCAGTTTACTTAGACAGTTAGGCTGTCACAAAGTTCAAGGCTATCTTATTTCCAAACCCCTCACCGCTAACCAGGCATGTCGTGTTCTCGATAAGCTTTATCAAAAGACGGATATAAGTAATCAGCTGCGTGAAGAGGTGCCCTAAACCTTATAGTTTAGGGTCTTCTTCATATAATTGAGTAGCTTATCTGGTTTATTCATTCTCATAATTGGGTTTTTAGCTCAAGGACAAGCATTTTTAGAACATTTTTCTAGATGATTTCATATTTATGAGAGTTTTCTAAGTGCGACCTTCTCATAAACCATCCTAAATCTTAATATTCATGGAACTATACAATTAAAAAAAGACCTTTTGGTAAAGAGGTCAAGCGGTTGACTTGACTACCTATCTACTAACATTATCAGGTAGCAACAAGGTAGGGCATCTTTTATGAGGTACTTTGAGGGTGTTATGGTCACCATGCTAATCTTAAAAAAGATAAATTTCCTAATTAAGTACCTCCAAGCTGAAAATCAAGGATTTTCGGCTAGCGTGAAGCGGTTATGGACCGGGGAATCCTATTTTCATTAAACGACCTTGTTAGCTTGGTTGTACTTAGTAAGCGTAAGGGACTTGTGCTGGACCACTCTGATGATTTTAATTCTAAACTACTTTTCTGAGAATCCAGCAAAGCAAATGTTATTGGTTGTTTGTCTGATAGTCACTAGA
>JAGQHN010000232.1 GCA_020431825.1 Trueperaceae bacterium
CCTGAAACAAGACTGCGCTCAGCGGGACCAAGTTTAACGGCTAGAATTGAGAGTTTGTGCTACAACCAGCGCATAGTAAAGACTCGAGCCAAAATAGTTTTGAAAGGGCGTCTTAGCAAGAGGCTAACAAGCGCATATTTCAAGCCTACAAAAGTCATCTTTCGACCCAAATACATATTCATTTCGGCTCGGCGCGTGGCTTTTCTCGCTGCTTTTTTACGCTTTCTCGAGTAAGTCGCAAATAGAGGAGCAAAATCCTGGGCGTGCAAAGCGCTTTGCAATACAGCTGCTGCTTCCCAGGCATCAAGCCAGCCCAAATTCATGCCTTGGCCCCCAATAGGACTAAGAACATGAGCTGCGTCACCTGCCAGTAAAACTCTGGCTTCAGTAAAGCGTTCAGCCAGATAGCGTTGCACTTTGAAACTGCTCAGCATTTTGTTAGATTCTGCGTCAAGAACTATGCCTAATCGGTCTTGTACAGGCTTGATAAGGTCGCTAAGGTCAGGCTTACTTAAATAGGTATCTGTTTTGGCTACCCACCGCCTCATATTGCAGGGCAGAGGAAAGGATTCAATAAGGCCCTCTTTGGTTAAAAAAATACCGGCATCATGGGCGAGATCGGTAGAATCTTTGAAATCTCCCATCACATAGCTATCTGGGTAGCTTCGCCCTACAAATTCTATGCCGAGTTGCTTACGGAGCCAACTATCCTTGCCATCACAAGCGACTACAAAACTCGCACTGAAGGTTTCAAGCTGGCCTTCTTTTTCGCAACTAAGTAAAACTTCTGTGGCGGTTTGCTCGAGGCCACAGACACTAACGCCCTGCTCAAGTGCGCAAGGTGCAAGTTCCTTAAGACGCTTTTCTAAAACTTCCTCGGTAATGAACTGGGGAAGTGCCAGAATGTAGCTAAAGGGTTTAGGGCAAAGTTCAAAATCTACTTCTCCTAAACGCCGCTTTGAAGTAAAGGCTTTGCCCCGTTTAATCTTAATTCCCTGAGAAGTCATCGCTTTGGCTACCCCAATCCTGTCGAGGTATTCCAGCGACGGTGGGTGAATACCGATAGCTTTAGAGCTGCCAGATCTTTCCAGGCGGCGCTCGAGTACTTTAACCCTGACCCCTAGCTGCGCCAATCTGCAGCCTAAAAAAAGCCCTACGGGGCCAGCCCCCACAACAATAACCTCGGCAGGCTTTGCGCTCACTTCCGAAAGATGAGGAGATTGCGAAAAGGAAGACCAGCTTTGACCTGCCATTTGTCAGGTACTGCCCCGGCTAGCTCTTGCTGGGTATAGCTGCGCTTAATCGAGGTTAAGCCATCAGGCGTAATAAAGGATTTTCTAAAAAAAGGGGCTGTTAAACTAAAGGCCAAATAGGCCAGGTCGTGCCTCCTTATATCATTATGCAGGGCAAGCTCGAGGCTGAGTTTTTCTGAAAGTTCGCAAAAACGTCTAAGCTCCTGTGACTCGAGGTGGTGCAGAACATGATTAGAAATGACAATGTCAAATGTTTTGCCCTGTTTGACTAGCTCAGCTGCGTCCGCCTGAAGGAAGTGAATGTTCGCTGGCGAAGCAAGGGAAAGGGCAAAATTAATTGCTCTCTGATCTGGCTCAATCGCCGTGCAGGTTAACTCGAGACCGTCCTGCTTGGCCCAGGTTGCCAGTTGTCTTACGATATCGCCGCCACCACAGCCAATATCCAGCAGAGTTCTAGGTTGAAGTGGCCGAATATAAGTCAGGTAAATAGAACGCCAGCCAGCGACCAGAGCATTAATTGTTGCAAAGTACCTGTAGGTATGGGCTAGTTTGCCCGGATCACATGCAGGATTATCCATTAATTCTATTAATTCACCGTTACGTTTTGGAAAAAGTAGGGTGGACACTTTAGGCTCTTGCTAGTAAAGCACTCTCAACTGTAAGACCCGGGCCAAAGGCAGCAGCATACACGGTTTCATCGGCTTGCCCAGAGGCTCTGATCATTTTCTCCAGGACAAAGAGGATGGTGGCACTACTCATATTGCCAAATTCACATAGAACCTCACGCGAAGCGCAAAGTTGTGACTTACACAATTCCAAACTGTTTTCTACTTTATCAAGAATGGCACGCCCCCCAGGATGAATAGCCCAGCCATCAATATCGGTTTTGCTAAGTCCGCCTGCTTTAAGCAGTGGCGCCACGGCGTTAACCATGTTTGCCTCGAGCATTTGTGGTACATAGTTAGAAAGCCGCATTAAAAAGCCAGTGTTGCCAAGCGTCCAGGCCATATCTTTTTCGCCTTCAGGAATAAGACTTGTGGCAAAATGCTCGAGCCGTAAAGCACCATGACTTCTGCCCTTTTGAGCGCTCAGTAAGGCAGCCGCTGCGCCATCGGCAAAGACCGAAGAGGCAATGATGCTGTCTAAATCGTGGGTTTGCTGCATATGTAAGGTACAAAGCTCTAAGCAAATAACAAGCACGACTGCCTGGGGGTTCGCCTGACAGAAGGCTCTTGCCATTTTTAAAGCCGGAAACGCTGCGTAACAGCCCATAAAGCCAAGATGATAGCGCTCTGTTTCAGCTTTTAGCCCAAGCTCTTTCACAAGTACATAGTCTGCTCCTGGAGCAAAAAAGCCCGTGCAAGAAACGGTGATCACATGGGTGATTTCTTCCTTATCAAAAGTGCTCTTATTCAAAGCTTTTGTAGATGCCTCAATAGTTAGATTCTTAGCCTCTTCAATGTACAGCTCATTACGTTCTTTTGTGCCAGGGTTTTTAAACTTTTTTTCAGGACTAAAAAAAAGCCCCCCGGCACCTTCTTGAAAATCTCTAATAACACTATGTCGTTTGGCAATACCCGAATTCTTATAAATATGATGAATAAGACGCTCGAGCTTTCTGTTACCTGCAACCTGACCTTGCATTATCTGCCCAATAAAGGTTTGCGAATAAGCCATTTCTGGTACGGCAGTTGCAATGTGGTGCAAATAGACGGACATAAATAAGTTTACGCAGTTCCTCAAAAAGACATTTTGTGTAAGGGTACAAACTTGTTGCTTACTACGACGGAGTGCCCTAAAAACACCTTGGCTGAACTTGCTAATAAAAACTAACTGGTACGGCAGATGTCAGGTGCAATATAAATGCCCTTTAGGCAATCAAATCAAGTGATAAAGCAGGAATAGACTTAGCCCCAGGGAACTTAGTTGTACCGTACGCATAGCGCGGTAAAAGTTTGCCTTGACAGCGCTCTCCTTAAAACGGAGTGCCCACTGAAGCAGACTGATAGCAATAGCAGCAAAAAATACTGCAAGAGCTACTGCCCACCCCAGGCCAAAGCTTTGGTAACTGTAGCCAAGCAATATGCCACCCCCAATACCCAGTAGAATAAGGGCAATGAAAAGGGCTGTCTTTGGTCCCAGCAAAACAGGCAGCGTCCTGTCACCTCGTTGGCGATCTTCAGCAGTTTGATAGGTCTGGGTAATGATATAAAGTCCTGCCACAATCAGGCTCGTACTTACCATACCTATAAAGGGCTTTGAGCTATAAAGAGATGAAAATTCCTGCTTTGGAATGAGCCAGCCTGTTGCAAAACCCAGGGCACCCTGGCCTAAGCCAACGCTAAGGAGTGCTCCTACAGGAGATGCTTTTAAGCGGGTGAGAGGATAAGAATAGGCCGCAGCAATTAAAAATAGTAAACACCAGGCGATAAAAAAGGTCTGACTTACCGCATAAGCCAGGGGTAAGCCCAGAGCCTGAAAAATAAGCGAGAAAATGAGTAATCCCCTGTCCACTTTAGGGGGCTCGAGCATGCCTCCTATAGGACCTTCATCTTTGTCAAAATAAGAGTTGAATGCCGTTGTTCCGCCATAAAGGAAAACATGCAAGGCCAGATAACCAAGCCAGAAGTTTAAGGTATAAATACTGCCACCAGCCAGCAGGACGCCCCACAGATAAATCGGTGATAACAAAATATTAAAGTTAAGTCGCAGGTGTTTATAGTAAGGATGCTTGAATAGGGATAAGAATGATTTCATTGGACTGAGCTTATCTCAAAGCGAAAGGTTTCCAATTTACTGTTCTCCCTATAAATTAAGATCTATTTGGTACTATTGCACGCTGAAGTACTTTTTAGCTACTAAGTTACTCCATGGTGAATATGCAGGATACTTAGTTTGTTTGTCCGTACTTGTTCAACAGTCTTGAACCAATGGTA
>JAGQHN010000233.1 GCA_020431825.1 Trueperaceae bacterium
TTAGATCAAAGCTTAAAGGATTTTCTTGCGGATATAAGTAGCGATTTCCCGACGCTAAGTGAGGAATTGGGCAAGATTTTAACAAACGTGCTGCTAGATGAGGGCAGAAGTACCCTAAGCCAGCACCTTAGGCGCCTAAAGATGTACATGACGGAGGCTGAGTTTTCCAGAATAAAACCAGTTCGGGTTATTGAAGAACTAAGTATGGCAGAAATCTTTGCCTATCTGGGTTATTTGCCGCCTGAGCTAGGAGCAGGCGTAGAAAGGCACCCGATGGGGCGTGACTTAAGAAAGGCCCTGCGCACAAATCTTGATGGTTTATGGTCAGACCAGCTTGCCTGTCTAGGGCCAAGTGATATCCAGCTTGCAGCCTGCTTTCCCTTAAACTTTATGAAGTTGGCTGAAAAACTGCCTGTTCCCCTGGCTGATTTTTCTTTTTTTTATGGACTTATTACTAACGCCAAGTCCCCTGGCAGAATCTGGCAACCTCCCCTTGCATTTATGGGTACCAAAGAAGCTTACGTACCTTACGCAAACCTTCTGGAAGATAGCGACTTCAAAACCTCAAGGTTAGGGCTAAGCGGAACCATGCCTCAAACAATCAAGGTGTTTGATACCTGGCTTGAATCAAAGAGCCTTCAAGATCAGCTTTCTAAGACTACCTGGCGCGCTTATTTTCAACAAAAACATGAGCTTGTAAATAGGCACCGTATAAGCTTTTTAGCTGCTCTGGAAAAGGGGAGAGCATGGCAAGCTTAAAAGACGCGCTTGCGGCTATGGTACTAGACTCGCCAGGCTATGAAGTTGACCAGCTAAGCCTCCTGGCCAAAGACTTACTTGGCACAGCTGAGATCTCTTCTAAGCAGCTTGAGGAACTCAAGAGTCTACTTGATTTGCCCGAAATCGCAGACCCCTTATATGAGCGCTTACTTGAATATGCTGAATACCTCTTTCAAAATGGGCCGTCAGAGCTAAAGAATGAAGTGCTTGCTGAAGCGTTTAGGAGAAAACGGGAAGCTTACAGGTTGCAGTTTGCCTCTGTCTTTGCACTTGAGGCAGTGGGTGAGGCGGTTACAGATTATTTTTTGTCCCAGGCCAGCCTGATGCAGCCTTTTGCTTCTTCGGACGAGGCAGAAACGCTTACGTGTAAGGTCTTAAAACTTATTGACGCAGAGGCCGCTCGCTTTATGAGTTTTGAAGCGAAACTTTATAATTTAATTGAATACTTACTTAATTACCACAAAATAATGCTCAAGTTTTCACCTTTCTCACTGAAGGAACTTGAGATAATCGCCAACAAGCTTAGCTTAAGGTTTATATTTGAGGATGCCTTTACTGAACTTTCAACAGGACAGAGCCAGCTTTTTGATGTAGAGGTTAATCAGCTGGAAAAAAGGCTCTATCTGAAACTGAATCTTGACTACGGTGTAACCTGGACTAAACTCGAGTCCATTGTGGTTATGGGCGAAAATACACCGTAAGTTCAGCAAAATAGGCCTTGTTTTCTAAAACCGTATCACTATTGTAATTTCTTGCCTCAGTAAAAATAAGCTGCCTGCCACCAACAGTTAAAAGCACTGGCGTCATGGTAAAGCCTATGAACGCGACCCCATCGCAAAAACCAGTTTGTAAATTGCAATAGTATCTCTCCTGGCTATTAGCATCTATAAGGCTTAGACCAAAACCCATATAGCTTGCCCCTTCAGGTAAGATGGCAACCAAGAGAGCACAACTACTCACGGTTTTATTCAGACGATTAGCAATCTGATGATGAATATCTCTGTCCATATTGTCTAAAAACTGGGATACAAAGCGCTTTGGCTCCCCGCTACTTTCAAGGACAAAACCAGCTTCTTTGGGTAAGGCTTGCAGGCTTAATTCCAGTTCCTGCTGCAAATTATCTTTGCAAGGTGGCAATTCAACAACGGCGTAAGCTGGTGCCAGCAGGGTACTTACCACGACAGCCTTTTCGTTGGGTTCGCAAAACAAGCAATTAACACCTTCGGTGATGTTTACTTCCTGTGCAAAAGCACTCAGACTGAGAAGCGAAAGAACCAGAAGGACAAAGATTTGCACAGGTCACTTTATCACTAACAAAAGCATCTTGGGTTTCTATCTGTCTAATGGTTAAACTAAGCCTGTGGTTCAGGGAATTGCACGGCAGCTGCGAGCTATCGCAGCCGTTCTTGATGAAACTAGCAACAGTGTGGGAACAGCCTTCTTTGCTGGTTCCAGCTACCTTATTAGCTGTGCACATGTGATTGAACGGGCACTAACAGGAAGTAGCGGAGAAGGTTATGCATTGGCAGGGCAGATGCAAACTAGCAAGCTAGTTGAGCCAACAGGGCAGATGGTAAAGCTAAGGTTTGCCAGTCTTGGCTTAGAGCTTGAGGCTCAGGTGCTAAGACATTATTCCCTTAAAGACTCGAGTTCAACCCTAAAAGACATTTCTGTCTTAAAGCTCAGTGACGCCCTGGACATTTCACCGCTTGACCTCAACTTAAGCGAAGACTACTGGAATAAACACGTGCGCATATTTGGCTTTCCCGCCGCCAGACCTTTAGGCAGTCACGCTGAAGGCGAGCTAAAGGAAGTTGTGGCAAACGGCTGGGTCTTGCTACGTGGTGGCCTGGATGCCAGAGAATTTGTAAGGCCTGGTTTTAGTGGTGCGCCCGTTTTTGACGACGAAGGTAGCGTACTGGGCATGCTAAGTGCTGGCACAGAAGTGCAGCGCGAAGCCCTCATGATTCCTGCAAGTTTCTTGCTGGCAGCTTGCCCAGAGCTTGCCCAGGATTTACCTGATCCCTACCCTGGACTTAGAGCTTTTAGCGAAAAAGAAAAAAGGTTCTTTTTTGGTCGTAGTGAAGTACAAGAAAGGCTGAAATTAGCCCTCGAAGATTCTCACTGCCTCGTCTTAACAGGCTCTTCAGGCGCAGGTAAGAGTTCACTTATTCAGGCTGGCCTAATTCCTGCCTACCAAGCGGAAGCGTTTCTAGTCATAAAGATGGCGTCAGACCGTTTTCTAAGGGAGCTTTCGCAAAGCGTAGTGGCTGCCTGGACAGCGCCTGGGCCAGGTCAATTGCTTGAAGCGAAAACCCTCGAGGAGGCCCTGAAAAAGGGCCAGCTTGACTTTGCGGACGTTTCTAAAAAGGTCCTGGAAGAAACGACCCATGAGGGAATACTTCTTATTTTTGACCAGGTAGAAGAGTGGCTAAGTCAAGGCAATATTCAGACTTTTAAAAAGCTGGTAACAGCTTCAAATAACCATTTACATGTTTTGCTTGCCGTGAGAGCAGATTTCCTAGAGGCGTTTTTTAGCCTCTGTCCCTTACCACTTGAAGTTATTTATTTACCGGAAATAGCAAATTTACAAGAACTCATTGAAGCGCCGCTGAATGTTCTTGGGGTAGGGCAGATTGAAAAAGGCTTAAGCGAGCGAATTCTTGAAGACTTGCAGGGTGAAACAAATCCCTTACCCCTGCTTCAATTCTGCTTAGCAAGCTTATGGCAGGCAAGGTCGGTCAATATAATAAGCCACGAGGCTTATCTGGCACTGGGCGGAGCAAAAGAAGCAATAAGTCTTTACGCGGAAAGTGTGTATAGTTCCTTTAGTGAGTATCAACAACAAGACGCAAAACATATCTTTTTGCAACTAATCCAGCCAGGACAGGATAACGCTACCAAAAGGCTGGCGCAGCAAACTGATTTTCCCGAATCTTTCCTGCCACTGATTGAACTTCTGGCCACCAAGCGGCTCATTCAGCTGGATAAGAAAGGGCTCGAGCTTAGCCATGAAGCACTTATCCACCACTGGCCACGTTTAAAAGCCTGGTTTGAAGAAAGTCGGGACTTTAGAATCTGGCAGGAAAAGCTAAGAGAACATCTGGCAGACTATGAGCGCCATAAGCATCCTGATTATTTGCTAAGTGAAAGGCAATTAGGAGAGTTAGCAAGCTTTCCACCTGAACAATTTCAAGCTAAGGAACAAAGGTTTATTGGTCAGAGCCAAAGCTACTGGGAGGAGCAAAGAAACCAGGAGCTTGAGAGCACTAAAAAACGCTTAACGTTACAGCGGCGCTTAAGTCAAAATCTGGTCTTACTCATCGTCATAACGACCCTGGGTACGGTTTTGGGGCTTTCCCTGTACTGGCAGGCTAGCAAGCGGGCAGCTGAAGCTCTGGAG
>JAGQHN010000234.1 GCA_020431825.1 Trueperaceae bacterium
ATGTACAGGTTCATGCACTCAGTCCTTTGCCCAAAACAGACCTTGCCGAGCGCGAAAAAGCTGCTCAGGCCCTCAACACCGAACTGGCCCAAGCCCTGCTTAAAACCGGCCCTTTTGATATGGTTTATGAGCGCTATTCGCTCTGGAGTTATGCCGGAATAGCACTGGCCAAACGTTTTGGCACCCCATCGGTTTTAGAAGTCAATGCCCCGCTTATCGAAGAACAGTCTCAACATAGGGGTCTCGTCAATGAAGCTGAAGCCAGGCGCATTGCTAAGCAGGTTTTTGCCAATGCGTCTCTGGTTTCTGCCGTGTCGCAGGAAGTTGCCAATTATGTAAAGCTAAGTGAGGCTAAAACTAATGTGGTCGTTTCACCAAATGGTGTCAACCTGGAGCGCTTCTCGCCAACCGTACCTGCGACGGCCCCTTGCTCTAAGTTCACCCTTGGTTTTGTGGGCACGCTTAAACCCTGGCACGGTCTGGATACTTTAGTCGCAGCCTTTGAAAGCTTAAGTGATGAAGAAATGCGTCTTTTGATTGTGGGAGACGGCCCTGAAAGAAGTCGGCTCGAGACGCTGCTCAGTCCCAAATACCGTCAGCAGGTCGAGTTTACAGGCGCTGTAAGCCCAGAGGAGATTCCTGGACTGTTAAGCAGTATGGACGTAGCCGTGGCGCCTTACCCAGCCCTCGAGCACTTTTATTTTTCCCCACTAAAGCTCTATGAATATATGGCTGCCGGGCTACCCGTTGTCGCCAGTCAGATTGGTCAAATCTCGCAAATCATCAATCATGGTCACAATGGCCTGCTCTATGAAGCTGGCAATAGCTCTGCTCTGGCGCAAAGTCTGGCTTATCTCAAAGAACAGGCTGAGTTAAGAGAGCGACTTTCCCTGGCTGCCCGCGCTACCGCCGAAACGCATAGCTGGGATGCCAACTTAGGCAAATTATTAAGTCACTTAAACCTTGAAAAGGTTTTAAACTAATGGCCCGCCCGACTAACTTGCGTCAGTCACTACCCAGTTTAAGGCGCGTCATTGGCTATTTCTGGCCCTATGTAAGACAGGAAAAGCCCCTGCTATTTGGCTCTTTTTTTGCCATGTTTCTGGCGATAGGCTTTCAGTTACTCGAGCCCTGGCCACTAAAATTTATTTTTGACTACCTTATTCTTGGCACACTTCCCAGCAGTCCAAACCTGCAAGTTCTTAGCAGCCTTAATCAGCAAATGCTGCTTATTGCCAGCAGTGCACTTTTGGTCGTAGCAACTGCCTGCCGTGCTCTCGCTGACTACCGCAGCACCATTGGCTTTGCCCTTATTGGTAACCGGGTACTGACCCAAATTCGCGGCAAACTCTATAGACATCTGCAACGTCTTTCGCTGAATTTTCACAACGAGAGTAAGGATGGCGATGTAGTTGTTCGCATGATTAGTGACGTTGGCATGCTCAAGGAAGTTGCCGTTACGGCCTTTTTGCCTATGCTCGGTGATGCCCTTGTTTTACTGGGTATGTTTGGCATTATGCTGGCTTTGCAGTGGCAACTTGCTCTTATATCCCTCGCAGTTTTGCCCCTCTTCTTTTTGACTTCTGAACGTTTAAGCAAACGCATTCAGGAAGTTTCCCGGCAACAGCGGCAGCGGGAAGGTGCCATGGCGACTACCGCCGCCGAGTCAATAGGTGCCATCAAAACCGTGCAGGCGCTGGCCCTTGAGGAAAGTTTTGCCCATAGCTTCAGCTCCCAGAATCAAAAAAGTTTAAAAGATGGTGTTAAAGCTAAACGCTTACAGGCAAGGCTCGAGCGTTCCGTTGACATCCTGACGGCACTGGCTACCGCTATGGTGGTCTATATGGGGGCTCGTTTTATTACACTGGGTGTTCTAAGTCCTGGCGACCTGATTGTCTTTATGGCTTATCTTAAGAGCGCCTTTAAACCTATAAAGAATTTTGCGAAATACACCGGTCGTCTTGCAAAAGCCTCAGCTTCAGGTGAGCGCATCATTGAATTATTTGAGCAAGAAGTTGAAATTAAAGAATCTCCCAGAGCCAAAGGTACCGGGCGCGTCAAGCCGGACATCCGCTTTGACAACGTCAGTTTCCGCTACAAAACAGGCAAAGACATTTTGAAAAATCTTAGTTTTGAAGTGCGGGCCGGGGAACGCATTGCCCTGGTAGGCGCCTCTGGCAATGGCAAATCAAGCCTGCTGAGTCTTATTCCCAGACTGTATGACCCCAGTCAGGGCCGGATTTTGCTGGGAGGATTGGATATTCGTGGTTACACCTTAAATTCTTTGCGAGGGCAAATGTCTATGGTATTGCAGGAAAGTCAGCTTTTTGGCATGACGGTTAAAGAGAATATTTGTTTGGGTCTCACAAACATTAGTCCAGAAGAGCTTTTGCAGGCAACCTTACTCGCCAATGCCCATGAATTTATTATGCAACTGCCCAATGCCTACGACACGGTGTTAGGCGAAAGGGGCGCAACCCTTTCAGGAGGTCAGCGTCAACGCCTGGCTATTGCCAGAGCAGCTTTACGCAAAGCGCCTATTTTGCTCTTAGATGAACCCACCGCTGGCCTGGACGAAGAAAACGAAAGGCTGGTCTTAGAAGCCCTCGAGCGCTTATCTAAAGACATAACGACTTTTTGGGTCACGCATGATCTAAAAGTTGCTGCCAAGGCTGACCGCATTTTTGTAATTGAGAATGGGCAGTTGCTGGAAGCAGGCAGTCATGACAACTTGCTTTTGCAAAAGGGTCGTTACGCCTCACTCTATTACTTACAACAGGGGAAACTGCAGGAGCCTAGCTATGCCTTTGCCAACTGACCTCGAACTGATAAGACGGGACACAGAACTACCCGGACTCGGTTTACTACTGGATGCAGAAGTGATGCTGGCCCATTTTCAAAAAGCTTTTCCCGAAAGAGGCTACAGCGATTTACAGATTCTTTATGTTCGCTATAAACCACAAACCAGTTGCCTCGTACGCCTGGAGCTCGAGACTTCCGGGGGACTCGAGCAGGCTTACGCTAGCGCTTATCAAACAGATAATCACGACAAATTTAGCAAAGCTGAACTTGCTCCAGAGCAGCTCTGCAAAGTCCTGAGAGCAGAAGGACTTGTTTTGCAGCGCTTTCCCTATGATCGCAACCTTAAACATCTGGCAGAATTACTTGACCCCCTGATGCGCTCTGGACTACTTAAAAAAGCACTGGGTCAAGCTATGGGTGATAGTCAGCTTAAACCTCTGGTCTATAAACCTGAACGTCGTTTTGTTGCCAAACTTGAAACAAAGTCTACAAGCTTTGCGTTAAAACAATACAGCTCGCAAAGTTTTGACCAGGCACTTGCCAGTGCCAAAGCACTCGAGGCCCTAGACTTACCCATTGCCAAACTCCAGGGCAGCTCAGAAAAACACAAACTGATTGCTTTTGACTGGCTGAACGGCAAAACCCTGCGTGAACTTTTCCTCGAGAATCAGGCTTGTCCAGACACGCTTTATAGTCTGGGGCAAACCTTAGCTAAAGTGCACATGCAAGATGCCAGCAGCTTTCCATCACGCAGTCGTACCTTTGAAAAAGAACGGCTCATCGCCTTAAACCACTATGTGGGCTGGCTCTTACCGAATCTAGGTTCTCAGCTGAGTCAATTAACAAGTTTTCTGAGCAAAGAATTTTCACGCGCAGCGCCTTGCCATAATCTAGTTCATGGAGATTTTTATGACAAGCAGGTTCTGGTAAATGAGGACGAAATAAGTCTTATAGATTTTGATGATGCCTATCGGGGTGACCCGGCTCATGACATTGGTCTCTTTACTGCTCACCTCGAGCGCAATCTACTCATCGGGCGCCTGAGCGAAAGGCAGTGTAAGATGAGCCTGCCTGCCTTTTTAGAAGGCTATAAGAGTTTGCGGCCCTTGCCTGAGCGCATAGACCTTTATACAGCTGCCGAACTCATTGGTTTGGCCCCTCACTTTTTTCGCAACCGTGAACCAGACTGGGCTCAGCAAACAGAAGACCTCCTTGCCAGAGCCAGCGAAATTGTAGTAGAAAGCTATGTGGTAAGTGCATGATTGATAAAACAATGCCTTATATAGAAGCCATGCTCGAGCCCTCATCCATGCAAAAACGCCTAAGTGAAGTCCTGGAT
>JAGQHN010000235.1 GCA_020431825.1 Trueperaceae bacterium
ACTGACCTTGAGGCTTTTAACCATCGCCATTCTCTTCAGTTCAAATTAGTTCCTGTATAAATGCAAGTCATGAGTAGTAGGCTCTGGCTTCTTCACGGTTGCGGATACCTTCAGGTAGGGCAGAGGCTCCCTGTGTCTGGGCTGTCTCTAAGTGTTCACGCATCCGTCTCAAATACTCAGCGTCACTAAGCCGTTTAAGTCTGTGATTACTAATTGCTTCTTCTATAAGTTCACTAAGCTTCTTGTAAAGAACAGGGTCTTCTTCCATCCGCTCAGTAATGACCTTTTTAATGCGGGAAGCAATCACATCAGCCTTAGCTGCGTCCCCTTCAACCCCACCTAATTCTTCCTCAAAGCGGTCAACCTTAAAGATGTCCACCTGCTCAATGATGGTTTTAACTTCTTCAGCACCAAGCTCTTTTAAGACCATAGTTCTGATTTGCTTTTCATAGTGGCTAAAGTCCACTGCTTCGCCGTAGCGCTGCCTGACGGCAGTTCGTAGATTCAGAAAATACTTCAGGTCATTGCTGTAGCGTTGTTTGCTACTATCATCTGTTTCTTCCTGCCACGTAGCATTAGACAGAGCAAGCTGCAAGGTTCTGGCATAACTGCGAAGCGCATCATAGAAACTGTCCCGTCTATCCTCCAGATACAGCCACTGCTGCATGGCCTCGATTTCACGCTTATTACTGACACCATTAAACACGGCCCAGAGACTGGCGTGGTGGGTTGCTAACTTGGCAATTTCTTCCTTGACATTGATTAGCGTACCTTCGACATCTTCCAGGTCATACCCTTCACGCTCTAAGGCAGCGTACATGTCCAAAGCTTCATTCATCTCGCCAAAGATGCCCCGGTAATCAATCACCAGCCCATAGTCCTTGGTTTGACTACCATCACTGTTACTAAAGAGCCTGTTGACTCTGGCAATGGCTTGCAGGATGCTGTGTTCCTTTAAGCGCTTGTCAATGTAGAGAACGGTATTTCTAGGAGCGTCAAAACCCGTTAAGAGCTTATCCACTACGATGAGGAGTTCAGGACTATCTGACTTCTTAAAAGCGTCAATTAAAAGTTCCTGATACTTCTCTTGGCTACCGTACCTTGCCATCATGTCTGACCAGAAACGCTGGACTTCAGGCGTATCTGATTCATCGACGCTGTCATGGTCTTCTCTGGTATCTGGTGCAGAGATAATCACTTCAGCTTTGATGTTCATATCGTCCAAAAGCTTTTTATAGGTAATCGCAGCCTTCTTACTAGACGTTGCTAACTGACCCTTAAACAAGGTGCCCTTAAAGGTAGCTTTAAAGTGTTCACTAATGTCATAGGCTATTTCTGCAATGCGTGACTCTGAATCATAAAGCGGTTCTGCACTTTGAAATTTGCGTTTTAAGTCAGCTTTTTGTTCTGGGGTTAAGTCTCTGGTAATGCGCTCAAACCATTTATCAACCGCTTCAGTATTTCTAAATTCGCTGTCTCTACCTTCATACAGAATGGGTACGACTGCCTTATCCGCTACGGCTTTGGGCATGCTGTAACTGTGTATGAAGCCACCAAATTTGTGGGCGGTACTTTTCTCTTTCTTTAGTAAAGGTGTGCCTGTAAAGCCGATATAGCAGGCATTAGGAAAGACGGTTCGCATTTTGGCATGGGTAGAGCCGTACTGACTTCTATGTGACTCATCAACCAGAATAAAGATATCTGGTGATTCGTTTTTCACCTTCTCGCTGGCAACCTTTTCAAATTTGTTAATGACTGTAGTAATGATTTCAGCTTTGGGCAGATTGACCAGTTGCATCAGGTGCCGACCATCCTGTGCCTGAATAACGGCTGCTCCGCAGTTTTTAAAGGTGTCTTTAAGCTGGTCATCCAAGTCAATGCGGTCATTGACCAGAATCACTTTAGGGTTCAGGATGCTCTTTTCCATTGCCAGGGCTTTAGCTAGGAGCACCATCGTGATGCTTTTACCTGACCCTGTCGTGTGCCAGATGACCCCACCCTGTCTTGATTTATCTGCATGGAGCTGGGTAACTCTGCCTAGGGTTTCCTTAACAGCAAAATACTGCTGGTAACGAGCAACCTTTTTAACCCCACCATCAAAGACGATGTAGCGGTTAACCAGATCAAGTAAGCGTCTGGGTCTAAGCAGGCTATAGAGTGCTCTATCCTGTGCTGATACCAAACGCTCACCTGATGACCAGATTTCCCTTAGCTTTCTTTGCTGCCAAGGCTGTCGCCAGACCAGCATGTGTTCCTGTACAGAACTATCCAGAGGCGTATTGACCAGTACGTTTAACTCCTGCTCCAGGCCTGCATTATCAGATTCTTTCCAGATAGCCCAGAACTCTTTATCTGTTGAGGTAGTGCCGTAGCGTGCATCGTTTTGACTGATGGCTAATAGGAGCTGCGTTAAGCAGAAAAAGTGAGGTATGTTCTCTGCTTTATGATTGCGGAGATGCTGACTAATTGCCTGATCGATAGCGTCTCTTAAATCAGGTCGTTTGGCTTCTATTACTGCCAGAGGGATGCCGTTAACAAAGAGTACACAATCTGGCCGTCTTAGTGCTGTTGAGTTACGTCTTTCTATTTCAAACTCATCGGTGACATGATAGACATTATTTTCAGGATGCTCCCAGTCAATGTATTTGATGTCAAAACTGCGCTTATCACCGTCAATAATTTGCTCAAAGCTTTTACCAAGGGTTAGAAGGTCATAAAGGTCTTTGGCTGTGGTGTAAAGCGCATCATAAGGGAAGTTGCTAATGGCTTCGACAGCTTTGCTAAGGGTGGCAGGTGTAAACTGCTGGGTTTTGCCCTTGTAGGTGAAACTGTTAAGTTTAGCTAGCTGACTCAGCAAGACTTCTTCCAGAACGATTTTGCTGCGTTTACCACCCCTTAACTTTAGAGCTTCTTCTGGTGTCAGGTAGCTGTAGCCAAGCTGTTGTAGAAGGGTTAGGGCTGGTAGGAGAGAGCTAATGTCTTCTGTCCAGTCGGATGGGCTGGCACTATCTGACATAGCTTAAACCTTGATACCAAACTCTGACTGTAAAAGCGTGCATCATTGAAGCTCCCTCTTTGACTATTCAAGATTAAGTAGCCCAACAATAGCATTTCTGGCTATAGATGACTTTACTTAGCTAACTTATGCTAAACTTGGCTAAGTATGACTAAGGTAAACATGCATGAAGCCAAAACCAATCTTTCAAAGCTGGTCGAACTGGCTTTACAGGGTGAGGATATTATTCTGGCAAAAAGTGGTAAAGCACTGGTCAGATTGGTTCCCGTTGAAACTGAGGAGCGCCCTGTTGGCTTACATGCAAGCCCGTTAAGTGATACAGAAGCACAAGCAGCGCTAGACCCTCTCAGTGATGAAGAACTAGGGTTTAATGACAGCTCTTTCTAAATGTATCTGCTAGATACCCATACCCTATTCTGGTTAGATACTGACCCTAAGCGGTTATCTGCAACTGCTTTAAGTTTGATTAAAGATAAGCAAAATATTATTTACACATCTAGCATTAATGCATGGGAACTCTCTATAAAATTCAGACTGGGAAAATTGCCCAGTGCCAAACCCTTACTAACGAGCTATCACAGTAGTCTTGCCAGATATGGGTTTAGAGAACTCTCTTTTACAAGTCATCATGCATTAGCAGAACAAACCTTAAGCTCTGAGCATAAAGACCCTTTTGATAGAGGACTGGTAGCACAGGCACTTATAGAGAATTTAGGCTTAATCAGCAATGACCCTTTGATTCAGGGGTTTACTGAGATTAAAACCATCTGGTAACGCTTAGCTACTAAGTTCTTTGATCTTGACCCGTTTTTTACCTGTTAAGAGTTGCTGCATAAGGCCACGTTTTTGCAGTTTGTAAGCTTCTAGCTGGGTTTCTAAGGTTTCTATTTCTTTGTCTGCTGCGGATAAGACTGAGGCTATTTTTAGTTGTTCGGAAAGAGAAGGTATTCTAATTGAGAGATTATAAAAACCTTTTGGATTAATTCGCTGATGACTGCCCGTACTGCCACCAACAAGATTTGTCACCTGACCTAGAAAATTAGGCTCATGCAAAGCATAATAAAGGTAGC
>JAGQHN010000236.1 GCA_020431825.1 Trueperaceae bacterium
GTTTTTCTAGGTGATTTAACAGTTATGAGTGATTCTTAAGAGTCAATTTCTCATAAACAAGCTCAAACCTTAATATTCATCAGGCTATACATCAACAAAAAGCCATCCAATTATGGATGGCTTTTTTGACTTGACTGCCTAGCTACCAACAGCAGCAGGCGGCGAAAAAGTACCAAAGAAGGTTTGCAGGGTTACTTCCTCAACATTGCCATGTTCTTCGAGCTTGGGTGGGGTGTACTCGAGCTTCTCTTGCTTACTCTGGGCCTTTTGATCTTTTTCCATGATTTTCTCCTTGTATTGATTTAACAACTTTTACGGCTCATTGAACGGTAGCTGTCACATTGAAAGATACTGTTGAACTGTTATCACTTAAGTCCGGGTCTGGGGTACTTGTGGTCACCGTGGCTGTATTGCTTAGCGTGCCAGAAACATCTGCATTTATTCTGACTCTGATATAAACATATACTTCATCGATTGAGAATCCATCTAATGTTCCTAAATCACAGGTTATGGTTCCGCTATTTTCGGAACAACTGGCAGTCGTACCAAACACCTCTGAGCTAAGGTAACTAAGACCCGCTGGAAGTATATCGGTAAGTACGACATTTTCAGCAGCAAAGGGAAAAATATCAAACTGCTGCACAACATCTACATTAGCCACATAGATTTCAAACTCAACTTCATCACCAGGATGATAAGGTGCGGTGGTAACAATTGACTTTTCGACTTCAATATCGGCTTCTACTATGCGCACGACAAATGATTCAGTTGCAGCGTTGTTGCTCAAAACGGGGTCGGTGGTGCTCGAGCTTACGGTTGCAGTATTACTAAAAACTTGACCTTTAGTCGCACTATCACTCACTTTTACCACCAAATAAGTGAATTTTGAGGTTCCTGGTGCAAGCTCACCAAAATTACAGGTTATGGTACTGGCAGCAGCTGAGCAGTCACTGGCATTGCCTGAGTTAAACTCGACAAAACTAAGGCCAGCAGGCAAAATGTCAGTAACTACCACTCCTTTAGCTGCATTGACTGAGCTTAGGTTTCTAACATCCAGAACATACTCGATGTTGCTTCCAGCAAAGATAGGATCATCAAACTCGATCAGCTTTGTCATGCGCAAATCGGCTATATCACTGGCTACATCTGGCGCATATTCATTTACAAAAACTATCGTTCCTTGAGAGTCAAAAACCTTGCTTTTGCTCACTTCACCAAAAATTTGCCAATCGGCGGGTAAGTCTGCTACGCGTTCAGTCACTTCACAGGTTTCGCCTTTTGGCACCTGTCTCACCAGAACCGTTTCAAAACCGTTATCTCTAAGTAGGGTTCCTGGAATGGTTAGATTACCAGAACTACTATCGCTACAGGACCAGTCAAAATGAACATCGGGAATGGTGACATCTGCCGGGATAGCTCCGGTTCCAACCGAAGGAGCTAAGCGAACCTGCTTTTGAATCCAGAAGTTGACGCCGTCAGGGGTGGCAGTAAAGACGGTAGTCGTCAGTTCATCACTATTATTAGCTTCATCAGGCTCAGCTTCATTGGCACTTGCTACGACTTTAACGAGCACGTCACCAGGACTTGCAAAGTTAGCCCAAACATAGCCAGAAAAGCTTCTCATAGAGGCTAAGTGACTAGGCAAAGTACAGCTTACTTTCTGATAAGTGCCTATAGCATCTGAACCACTTACAGAACTACCACAACTTAGACCATCAAAATCGTCAAAATCAAAACTGGCGAGGTTAGCAGCAGATGTATAGAAGAAAATTTCCACCTTGGCTGATGTCGCTGTTTGATCACCTAGATTTTTAACCACAAACTCATAAGAACTTGGATAATTGGTAGGGGTTCTGGCATCACCAGTCAGGCTTAGCTCGAGGTCTATGGCAGGCACAGGGGGCAGGTATTCATTGTTAAAGGTACAGACTTCATTCTCGCCTGCTTCTAAAACAATGTTCACGCCATCAGCTGCGCCCGTATTATTATTAGGTCCACAGTCAATGCTAACTAAATCCCAGTTATCAGGCACGATTTCTGTAACGTTATAGGTACCTGCAGGCAAATCAGTTCTTACATAATCTGCACTGTTTTCACTTAACTGAAACGGCGTACCTTCAAAGCTAAAGTTAAACAGCAAATCCTCAAAATCAGCAGTATCGACATTCTTACGAATGGTAATACTGCCCAGTTCTGGTTCCTGAAAAAGAACCTCGGTTACCACCTCATCTGAGTTGTCAAGTAGCCTCTCAGGTGTTTCGCCTTCATTTGAACTGACTTCGGCCGTATTGGTAGCGGTGCCAACTGCCTGGTAATCTACATTAATTACAAAGCTCTGCTCGGCTCCTGGTGCTAGATCAGGTAAATAACAATCTGCAACGTCATACTCGCCATCAGAAATGACCTCAAGGTTGTAAGTACAAAGCCCACTGTTACCTACTTGGATGGCTTCTGAAAAGAACAACTTATCCATAACCCTGACACCCGTCGCGGTTTGCGTACCGTTATTCTTAACAGTAATGGTGTAAGCAACAAGGTCACCAAGCTGAGCTGTGGCTGCACCTGTCTTCTTTAGGGCCAAGTCAACATAGGGTTCCATCATTTCTTGCAGTAGCACAGAAGTTTCAACGGACGCTTTGTTGTTATCCAAGTTTGACTCAGGACTACTGGTCATTGCTTCAGCAGTATTTACCAATAGTATGTCTAAAAGCGGCTCAGCCTGAGTTTTCAGGAATTGCTGGAGCCTAGATTCAAGGAAATAGCCAAAGCTAAAGCTTGTTTCTTCTCCAGGGTTAAGCGTACCAAGATCACAGCTGATACCTAAGCTAAACCTATTGGGTAAAGCCGCAGGCCTAAGCTCATCTTCTATAGTACATCTGCCATCGAGACTGACATCAGGAGCTATCGGGAAAGGTGCCTCAAAGATGTCACTCAAAACAACATTTTCAGCAACCTCTGAACCCTTATTTTTAACTTTGACGTTATAGATAAATAAGCGTTCACTAAGTTCTGTCTCAGTACTTAAGATAATGGGACTTTCAGGACCTGTTTTTGTTACTTCCAGATCAGCCTCACCGTTTTCTTCACATAGGACTTCAGCTTTAGCCACGACTTCATAAGTGAAGACTCTGCCTTTGTGATGAACCAGGAACTCGAGCTCTGCGGTTTCTTCTTGAGAAGCCAACAGGGCTACGGGTGCTGGCTCAGTTGAACCTAGGATATGTTTACCCGTAACCCGTTCAAACATAAGGGCAGCGTAAGCATAAGGACTTACATTTTTAAATTTGGCAATGATTTTTAGTTGATTATTGGGTAAGAAGGCAATGTCATAGTGGCTTAAAGCTAAGTCAATCGTGGGTCTAAGTACAGAAGCTTTTTCTAAGCCACACTGCAAGTTGTTATTTAGGGTTTGTAATAAGGCGTGACTATTTAAGAGTTCCACTGTTTGTGTTTGTGGGTCAATGTTAAAGCTAAAACTATTTTCTGTTGGTGGTGCGGTTGCTGGACTTGTTTCGGTATTACAGGCTGCTACAAATAAAATGAGTAGCGCTGTAATTACTGCGCGTGCATACACTTTCATGTTTTCTCCTAGAAAGATAGATGGCGTAATGGATGGGCGGATTCTAGGGCTTAGACAAACTTTACATAACGTCTCCTTGAAGGTAGTTAGAGTTTAGGTTTAGCAGACTTAGTGTGTTTAGCCATGCACAGTCGTCACATGTTTCCTTAGAACATTGATAAGCAGATGATCTAAAGCCACTTAGTCAAGCTCGAAATAGCTTGTTTAAAAGCTTAATTTCATTGATGAACAAGAAAGAACAAACCCCTAAAAGGAATGAGTAGGTTAGGGACTTGTTTCGAGAGATTGGATTACCAAGTGGATGGCCCCAAGAAGGGTAGGGATTCTCAGGATTGGGGTAACCAATTCTATTGTAACAAAAAACACCTTTGCCGAGCTACAGCTCCTAAAAACAAAGGGACTTCACGCCCCGACCAAGAAGCGTGAAGTCAAGTCGAAGGTTTCGATCAGATTTCTCAAGACATCCTCAAAAAACCAGA
>JAGQHN010000237.1 GCA_020431825.1 Trueperaceae bacterium
GGCCAGGCGCGTTGTTTCAAGCTCGAGCCCGGTGCTAAAAGGAAGTCGTTTGGCACGGTTCAGCAGTTGCCTTAAATTACGTCTGGCACTGCCATCATCCATATCTGGCCAAAAAATAAAGGCCAGCTCTTCACGGCTTAGCCAGCTACCGTTATAAGCCAGATAAGCCAGCAGGCAAAAGGGCTTGCCCAAAGCAGGCTCGAGCCACTCATCTTCGTGCTTCAATCTGGCTTTTCCCAATAGCTTAAGGGTTACGGACATGCTTGCACCTTGTCGCTTTAGGTTAGCATGCAGTAAAGAGGCTTATAACCCTTTTTTACCTGCTAAGTACCTCCAAGCTGAAAATCCTTGATTTTCAGCTAGCGTGTAGCGGTTATGGACCGGGGAATCCCGTTTTCATTAAACGACTTTGTTAGCTTGGTTGTATTTAGCAGACCCGCCAGCTTTTAGATGCAAGTAAAATCCCCTCCCTTAACTACACAGGGGAGGGGGAAACCTTGGTATCTTCGCCTTAGTTCAGTTCGATAACTTCACTGCTAAGCGGTAATCCAAGAACAGTCACACCGTCATTGGGGCTTGGCTCGAGCACTAACTGCGTAACTCGGAGCTGAATTCGCTTACTCGTCTTTATGGCAGGCAGCTCGCTAGTATTACATGAGCTGAGTAATAAACCCATAAGAAGCAGTAAAACCAGACTATAGCCACGAAGGCGCTTAAACCCAAAGCCCAGACCAATAAGCCCCAGTACCGATAGGGATAGCGCCAGCAAAGAAGGATGAAAATCTGCGGCTAAGAGCAGACTCAGCGATTCACCTGCGCCAAGCTCGAGTCCTTCCAGATTCATAGCCAGTTGAGCCCCACCCTCACTGCTTACGGTAGCCAACAAGCTGTCTTCGGCATCCAGAGCTTGATTCTGGTTATTGTCAACATACAACTTAACGTTTTTAAGGTCAGCCAGGGCATTGTCACTGCTTAAGTTTTCCAGACTGATGCCCTGTAGCCTTAAGGCTTCATCCCCGGTATTACGTGCAAGAAAACTGATCAGCGTGACGTCACTGAGCGCCTTAAGATCAGGCTCGGCGGCAAGGCTCTGCCGGGAGAGCTCGAGCTGATTTTTTGTCTCTTCAACGAGCGGAGTAAAGCTCGCAGTAATGGAGCTAGAAGCACCGAGGGTAAAGGTACAGATAGCGCCAAAACCTTCACAAGGACCAGACCAACCCGTAAAGCTCGAGCCTTCCTGAGCCACAGCACTAAGCGTAATTTCGGTGTTTTGTGCAAATTCGCTACTGCAAACAGTGGGGCAGTCAAGCCCACCCGGTGTACTGGTAACTTTACCCAGTCCACTACCACTAAGTACTAACTGCAAACTCAGCTTGTCTGGAGAAGTCGGCGGCGTCGGTGTATTTTCTTCAATGTACGTTACCGTAGCCTCAGCTTGAGAATTGGCAGTTACCGTCACAACCTGCGTTGCCAGTTGCGGCTGATAGGTTTGACCTGCGTGGCTTACGGGCGCGGCTGAAACCGTATATTCCCCCAAGTTTAAAGCCTCGAGTAGTGTTGTCTCACGAATAGCTTTTTTAAGCTCTGGACCTTTGACAGATACTTCTGCGAGAGCCCCTTGCGGTAATCCTATAACCGTAATATTTAAGGAACCCTTAGCTTCTTCGGCAATGGGGCTAAAAACGGCGCTGACACTGCGGTCTTGCGTCATAGGAATGATACAGGCGGCAGAACCAGAGCAATCTCCTGACCAACCCGTAAACGTGAAGCCTGCGGACGGAGTTGCCGTTAATTTAACACTTACCCCATCATTAAACTCGGCCTCACACTGACTGCCGCAGTTTAGGCTCGAGGGTTGACTTATGACAATTCCTGAACCCGTTTTAGCTACCGTTAGGGTATGGGTTTGAGGTTCTGCTACAACCGTATTAAAGATGGCGCTTACTGTTTTGGCTGCATCCATAGTAAGGGTACAGGGGCTATCACTGCCACTACAAGCACCTGTCCACCCAACAAAGGTACTACCCTGAGCTGGCGTAGCAAAAAGCTTTACTGAGGTACCTGAAGCAAAACCAGAACTAGCTGCCGAACAGCTTGCATTACAAGCAATGCCTATAGGCAAGGTCCCTAAACTCCCGGCACCGGTACCTGATTTGGAAACAGAAAGTATAAATGCGCCTGGGTCAGGAGGAGTTGCACCACTGGTACTAAACACCTGATCCGTACCTAAAAAGGTTTGCCCACCCGCAACAAAGCGCAGTCGCCAGTGATAGCTGGTTCCAGGAGCCAGATTCTGCAGGGGCACGGAAACATTAAAAGCGTCGCCCGTCGCAGGAATGGGTAGTGCAGCCGAAGTCGAACCATAAGCCTGGGTCGTCCCAAAATCAACAAAGGCGTTCCCTGCTTTAAAATTATTTTTTACCAGACCCTTAAGGCTTGCGCCTGTAGAACTTATCTGCGTTGCGGAGGGATTGGGGTAACTGATTTCTGCCTGATAAGGCACAGAAATGCTTTTGACCGGGCAGAGCGGCGTGACCGCCCCAAAGAAATTGTCTACCGAAGCAGACTGCACACAAGCTTTAAGCTGCCCTCCTGTCAGTTCGCGCGTAAAAGTAACAGGCATCCTGATTTCAAAAGTCTGACCCCCCAGGAGCAGATTAGTGCCTAAAACCTTGCCCCCAAAAGTGCTTGCTTCATTAAAGACCCGGCAGTTAAACTCAGAACTCGAGCTGACATTCTGACCATTCAGAAAACACTGGGGTGACCCTGCGATTTCTGCTCCTGTAGGCAAAATAAGCTCTGCATAAACACCCTCGAGGGTGCCACAAGGCTGACCCAAAATCTGGACATTGACAAAGACCGTTGTTGTATCTCCTGCTTTAGGAAAATTGCCACTCGCCCCAAAATAACCTGTAAACGTCGTTATAAAATTAGTAGCATTTGGGGATCCCCCAAAGGGGCATGACAGAGCAGTAGCGGTCACAGGTGTTCCAGAAAGATTAGTTAAGGGCTGAGCAAAGATGATGCCACAACTCATCAGCAGCATAAGAAGCCAAACCTTTATTTTGAACGGTATAAACATTTTCGTACCTCCTGAGCAAATCATGCAAAAGAGGGCGTTATACAGTCGTTACAGCTCGAGCCTGGTACCTGGCTGTAGTCGTCAAAACTAATTCTTGAGGCTCTTAGCTTTTCTAGTCAACAAAGAAAATGGGTTTAACAACCAAGGGCAAAAAGCCTAAAACGCCTGAAATTGCCCTCTTTAAGTACAGTCAGCATCTTATTTCCCGTACCAACAGTGAGCTTTTGTAAATATCAGAGTGGCGCCTGCTTTTCTAAAAAAAGAGCAACTGCCCTTCTCCAGAACAAAAAACGGTTAAGGTAAAGCTATCATTCTGACCAAACACGGGAGACTCCTATGACAAAAATGCCAACCAAATCACCAAATCTGGTGTTTGTACTCGCCGATCAACTTCGCTATCAGTCCTGTGGCTTTGCAGGAGACAAAAGGGCCAAAACACCAGTTATGGATCACCTCGCAACTCAGGGAATAAATTTTGAACAGGCAGTTGCCAATGCTCCAGTTTGCACCGCTTACCGCGCCGCCCTTTTAACCGGGCTGTATACAAGCTCTAACGGCATGGTAATAAATGAGCTAAGAATCAATCCGAACCAGCGCTGCTTTGGTCATGCCCTAACAGACGGAGGGTACGATACCTGCTATGTAGGAAAATGGCATCTCTACGCCAATGAGTTAGGCAATCACTTTGACCCTAAAAACTCCTTTGTCCCTCCTGGCCCCCACCGCCTTGGTTTTGATGGTGAGTGGTACGCCTATAACTTTCACCATGACAGCTACGGCGCTTACTACCATAAGGACAGCCCTGAAAAAATTTACTACGGTGACAGCGTTTATGAGGCAGATGCCCAAACCGACCTGGCAATTGATTACTTAAAACGCAAAGCAGACTCGAGCACGCCTTTTGCTCTCTTTTTATCGTGGGGGCCGCCTCATGACCCCTGGACCGATGACAA
>JAGQHN010000238.1 GCA_020431825.1 Trueperaceae bacterium
AGGCACAAATGAACTATTTGACATAATAGCTCACTATAGTGCATATATTTACTGCCTTTATCCCCTGCTAAACGCTAAAACTAAGGTATGGAGATGGCGCCGATTGAGCCTCTAAAACGTCGCATTTACAGTCTACTGTTTATTCTCGGTTGGGTCAGCGGACAGGTGGCCTGGGGTCTTGCCGAATTTAAAGGGATGAGTTCTCTACCTCTACGACTTATCTTTCTAGCCAACGCCCTCTTTCAACCTGCTGCTTTTAGTCTGGTGTGGCGTAAGCGCTTTCCCCTGATGTACGTAGATACAATTGTGGTGAGTTTTGTTGCTGGTATTACGGCAGTGTGTATGGCGCTCAAGTTTTACTCGCCAACATATAGCCCAAACGTCATTATTGAAGTCATGTACCTCTGGACCCCTATCATCTATATTTTTGCCTTTTGTTTGCCCAGACGTACACAGGCGCTGCGCTTATCAAGCATAGTCTGGACGACTTTGCTGCTTGTGAGTTTGCCTTATTTAATTCAACACCCCATTGGTTTGACAAGTTATCTAACCATTCAGCTTCACTTATTAACGGCGGCACTCATTGTAGCGTTTTATTTTTTTGCAAGCTTTCAAAGACATTTGCAGCTGGCTCAACTAAATGTCGAGCAAATGGCGGAGCTTGCAAATACTGACTCTCTGACCAAACTTGCCAATCGTCGTCGTATTTATGAAGTTATGAATTATGAACGCCTGCGCTTTACTCGCTACGGGCATAGCTTTTCTGTTTTGCTATTTGACATTGACCATTTCAAAAAGTTTAATGATCAGTTTGGTCATGATCTGGGAGATAAGATTCTTATTGCTCTGGCCAAGCGTGTTAAAGAAGTCCTGCGCGATGTCGATACACTTGGGCGCTGGGGTGGGGAAGAGTTTATCATCATCTTGGCGGAAACCAATTTTGAAGAAGCGCTTATAAAAGCAAAGCTCCTCTGTGAACATGTAGCCATAAGGCCGCTGGTAGACCATCATGTCATAACAATCAGTTGTGGTGTTACGGAAGTCCTGCTCGGAGATAATCCTGATGCGGTATTGCAAAGAGCAGATGTTGCACTTTATGAAGCCAAGCATCTGGGGCGCAACCGCGCAGAGGGTATGCCCTCAGATGAACTCGAGCACGCCCTAAGAACGCTTTGGTGATTTTTGTTGTCTTTGCATCATAACTTCATAGGCAAGGATAGCTGCTGAAGAGGTCACTCCGAGTGACTGCTTAAATTTACGTCCATAGGGAATTTCGAGAGTCAGATCTGCAGCTTTTAAGAGAGACTTACTAATCCCACGTTTTTCTCCACCAATAACGAGGAGAAGTCCCTGTTTCAAATTGGCCTCAGAAGGGCTTATCGCTGTAGAACTCAGGTCTGAGCAGACCAGTTTGAGTTTCTGCTGTTTCACCAGAGCAAGAATTTCCTCATCTGAGTCTGCAATCGCCATGCGCATAAACTCGCTGGTGCCAGCTGAGGCTCTACTCACGGTAGCAGCGGCACTCGTCCAGTTTCTTGGTCTTAGAATCAGCCCGTGGGCACCGCAGGCATAAACTGCCCGCAGTGCCTGTGCAAAATTGTAAGGGTCTTCGACACCGTCAAGCATCACTAAAAAGGCAGCTTGAGGGCCACTACTTAGGTCCTCGAGCGGTAAAAACTGACGCTCGCTGACAAAAGCGAGCACCCCACCGTGAGAACTGCCATCCGTCTGGCCTGCAATCTGACTTTCGTCAACAACCCTGACCGGAACGCCCTGTTCTTTGGCTCGCTTTTTTATAGCATCAAGATGCTTATTTTCTTTGCCAGACTGTAGCCAGATCTCAAAAATCTGGCGGTTTTGCGCAATGAGGGCGGCTCTCACCGAGACCCAGCCCTCGAGCCTTAATTCTGATAGCGTTTGCGTACTCACACGGAGGCAGCAAGGGCGTTTTTGGCAGCCCGTTCGCGCTGCGTAGGATCAAGAATAGCTTTCCTTAGTCGAATATTTTTAGGGGTGACTTCAACCAGCTCATCATCAGCAATGTACTCGAGCGCTTCTTCTAGCGTTAATTTTTTGGCTGGAATCAAGATGACGTTTTCATCTTTAATCTTGACGCGCACGGCGGTTTGCTTTTTGTTTTTGGTGACATTGATATTCAAATCTTTATCTCTTGAGTGCTCACCCAGAATCATGCCAATATAAACTTCGGTCCCCGGCTCAATAAAGAATTGACCCCGGTCTTGCAGCTTATGAATGCTGTAGGCATAGGCTTCGCCAGCTTCCATGGCAACCAGCGAGCCGTTTTGCCGGGTGCGCAGGTCACCAGCATAAACTTCATAGCCATCAAAAATGCTGCTTAGAAGCCCTTCGCCTTGGGTCATAGAAAGAAAAGGAGTGCGGAAACCAAAGAGTGCCCGGCTAGGAATGCGAAAGGACAGGCGAACTCGAGTTTCACCCTGCTCCATATTGGAGAGGCTACCTTTGCGGCTCGAGAGAGCCTCCATAACGGGGCCCATCATGGCGCTGGGTACATCGGCAGTGAGTGCTTCGTAGGGCTCATGCACTTTGCCATCAATTTCTTTAAGGATGACTTCGGGGCGAGACACGCTAAACTCATAGCCCTCGCGGCGCATATTTTCAATAAGCACGGAGAGGTGAAGTTCGCCGCGGCCTGAAACCCTGAATGATTCGCCGCCCAACTCTTCAACGCGTAAAGCGACATTGGTTAAAAGCTCGCGGTCAAGACGATCTTTGATATGTCTTGAAGTAACATATTTGCCCTCGAGCCCTGCAAATGGGCTGGTATTTGGGCTAAAGGTTACACTGACCGTAGGTTCATCAATAGAGATAACAGGCAGGGCAAGCAAGCCTTCAGGATGACCCAGCGTATCGCCAATTTGTACGGTTTCTAAACCGGTGATTGCAACAATATCGCCTGCAACAACTTCAGGTACTTCAACTCGCTCGAGGCCCAGATGGGTATATACATTGGTAATGCGTGACTTCAGTTCATTGCCTGTGCGCGTGATGTGACCAAGCATTTCATTTTTACTCACTTTGCCGCGCAGTACGCGACCAATCGCCATACGACCTAGATAGTCGGAGTAGTCAAGGTTGGCAACCTGAAACAAAAAGGGAGCGTCCTCATCGGCATCTGCCGCAGGAAAATGAGACAGAATGGTTTCAAAAAGAGGTGTCAGGTCTTCGCTGGGTTCTGCACCCTCGAGCCAGGCTTTGCCTTCGCGGGCGACCGCATGAATAATGGGGAACTCGAGCTGCTCTTCGCTGGCATCCAGTTCAACCATAAGGTCAAAGGTCATGCTCACTACCTCGTCAGGTCTGGCATCACGCTTATCAACTTTATTGATCACAACGATTGGCCTGAGCCCTTTAGCTAAAGCTTTTTTTAATACAAAGCGAGTTTGTGGCATAGGGCCTTCTGCTGCGTCAACCAGCAGCAAAACACCGTCTACCATGTTCAGGGCACGTTCTACTTCGCCGCCGAAGTCAGCGTGTCCGGGAGTATCAACAATATTTATTTTTACGCCACCCCAGTTAACGGCAGTATTCTTCGCCAAAATGGTAATGCCGCGTTCACGCTCTAAGTCATTAGAGTCCATGACGCGCTCAGCCACTACCTGATTCTCGCGGAAGATATGCGACTGTCTTAGCATGCCATCTACCAGCGTGGTTTTGCCGTGGTCAACGTGGGCCACAATTGCAATATTTCTAAATTCCATGATCTTACGTCCAAACAGTTCGAGAGAAAATTTGAATAAAATTCATCAAAATCAAACTTGAGAAGGAGGCGTTACTACGCCAAAAAGATAGTATAGCGCATTTAAATGAAAAATAGTTGACAAACTCAACGTAGTCAATTATAATTGACTTACTTAACGGAGTGATAATAGCTACCTGAAAAGTTTTGGAAACTACTCTCCAGGTCTTTTGGGAAGATTTTTTAGGAGGAAGCACATGCTTTCTTATTATCGAACTCCTTTTAGTA
>JAGQHN010000239.1 GCA_020431825.1 Trueperaceae bacterium
TAAGACCTGATGGAGATTTCTTTTTATCCACCTTTGAACCATGTGCGCTGGTGTCTGTGGTGGTGGATACTTCGCCTTGAACCTTCCCCTTTTCCTCATGGACGTGCTTCTTTCTTACCTTGGGCTGAGATTCTATAGCCTCTGTGAGAATTGGCCCTAAAGGGTTATCGCTAAAATCAGTTTTGTCTTTTGATTCGGTAACGGGCTTAAACTCTGCATCTTGGATTTCTTCAGGAGCTGCCTGGTCCACTTCTGGAATGCTGAAAGTACCTTTTTTATGCGTCATTAAAACCTCTTTGCAATATCACCTAAGGCATTTAGTGAAGGTTCAACGTCACGAACTGCCCGAAGTAAACGCGAGTCAATAATGATGAGTGTTGTCATTTCAATGACCAGTACCAGTCCTAAAGTTATAAGCGGATCGCGTTTTAACTTCATCGCTTGGCTTTCCTGCTACTTTGGGAAATGACATAAATCATGAATGCAGCACCTGCAAACATAACGCCCAGGCCAGCACCGCCTAATCCAGCCTGGATCACGGGCTTATCGCCTATAGAATCGGTGGTTTCTTTAAAAACACTGACTATTCTTACTGAGTTGGTAGAGATACGCCATAAGAAAAAGCCAGCCACAATGATGGTTGCGCAGATGATGTAAGGCAAAATCATGATACTGGCATCTGATGAGCTAGGTTGCTCGAGCACTTTTACCTTTAGCGTTGCAAACTCACCATTGATGCTCAGGCTTAAAAGCTGGACATAATCGCCGTACTGGTTTTTTAAACCCTGCTCAAAATCTCTATAGCGGTAGCTGCTTAAGTCTCTACCAGGTACACCCGCGCTAATCTCGTAAACACCAGGTGTCAGAGGCAAGTTAGGGTTTACAGGAACCTTAGCCATTTCCCTATGATCCCCTAAGCCAGCCAAAACTTGAATGTTAGGCTAGATGCTTAGCCTTGTTTATGGGAGTTTAGGAATTAACCTGACCCTTGATGATGTTTATCAATACCTTTTGCACAGTCTCCAGCTTTTCTGACTTTAAATGTCCTAAGGCATAAAGAATTATGCTCGAGTCTAGGGTAAATAGCTTATTGGGCCGAATATAGCTATTTTGTTTCAGTTGGCCAGAGCTTAGATCCTGATTATCCAGGGTCACAATGTAGCTATCTGGTTTTTGTTGGGTAGTAATTTGGCAAAGTATTAAATCATCCCCGGTTAAATTAGCAACTACTAAAGCAGGTCGTCTGCGTGTTTGGCTTAGATCAGAAAAAGGAAAAGGAACGACGACGATATCGCCTACTACAAATCTTGCCAAGCTTCGTCCTCTTCGGTACTTAGCCAATGTTCAGCTAGACTTTTTTCACTTAGCAAGGCATTTTCTATAGCTTCAGCGTGCTTTTGCTTAACAAACTGCACAAAGTCTATAACCTCATCAAGCAAGGGGTCTGGTATGTGCTCGAGTTCTTTGATTAAGGCAGCAACTTTGGTCATATTCTCTTCCAAGTATAGACGAGTTCTTAAGCATTGCCTATCTTTTGAGTTTGCTTATGCTTTTCATATTCATGGATCATGGCAAAAAGTGCAATCAGTTTTGCTGCATGTGCTTCTCCCATACCATCTAAAGCCAATACCGCATCAAAATCTTTACCAATCAGGTTGTAAATATCCCCTTTTGCAAACTCTAGAACATTGACACTAGCTTGCGCCGAAAAGCCTAGAATTTGCAAAAGCTTTTTCTGACCTACAGTGTAGGGATCAAGCGGGTCATACTGCCTAGTTACTTCATGAAAGAAACGTCTACCAGTGTTGTAATCGGGTTGAGATCTTTTTAGCATTTATACCTCTTCTGTGATAGCTCGAGCAGCCTTTTTGCCTGTCGGTCACAAACTAAATGAAAAGAGAACCGGGGGGAATCGAACCCCCGACGGAAACCATCAGCACATTCTTTAAGCAGTTTCCACGCAGGTAGCGACCAGGGCAAGGCCGCCAAACTGTTCGTAGTGAACAGCAGCTCAGGTGCCAGGACAAGCCCTTTAAGAATGTTTCGCGCGTGTACCACCTCGCCTCAGTTCTCACAAGCCACTAAAAACCAGAGGGTTCCTGCTTTTTCGATTTTCACAATGTTGGTAAAGTCCAGCTCGGTTAGGTGTAAAACTTCCTGGACTTCTTGCAGCATAGGCTGAGCCCTTGGTCGGGCAAGCCATAGCTGTGGAAAGTTTTCTTTACAATCAAAAGCGCCAATGATGTTTGATTCAGCAATTTTGAATTTGATAATGTCTTTGGCTTTTAATGCCCTATTGAGGTAATCAAGCAAGGTTACCTTTAGGGCTACAGGAGGTAGATCGAAGAGATATTTCACCCTGATACCTGCTTTTGCCATTCATCTGCATAGATTGCCCAAACTGCTTTAGCTATGCCCTTTAGTTCAAAACCTTCAGCACCGCAGCTCGAGCACTCCATGACATAGGAAAAATCTATTGCACCATCATCTTTTACCCTGAAGAATCTAGGATGCTTGCATTGATCGCATGGGCCAATGTAGTTATCAACCAGTAGCATTAGGTAACAACTCCTTACATGAGCTAATAGGCCGCGCTGGGTAGAACCAGCGGGTTAAAACAGAACTGTCAAAAAAGCGGGTTTTTGCGTAGGGGATTTTGACCACTCCCTCATCACTAACTCCAAACTTTGAACCGGTATATCTCCAGCCAAAACTAAACTTGCGAAGTTCGACATATTTAGGGGCTTCATAGCGGGTTATTTGGTAACTGGTGTACTGCTCTACCTGCCAGGTGTTTTCTTCTTTAGGCATCTGATCAAAGCCAGCTTTACGCCGCCGCCCTGGTGCTAAATCGCCTGTGTAGCGCCTGGTCTTTTTACCTTGCAGCTTGGCAACTCTTGAAAAGAATAAGGCTAAGTCTCTAGCGCGGTTCCAGAACTGCCAGCCCTCAGCCTCACACTTTTGTGCAAACTCGAGCAGATCTTGATAAGGGTGTCTGGCATCATAGGCACAGTGGTGTCTAAGCTTGCGGTCTAGGGTTTCATCATTGAGCAAAAAATGATGCTCAACATTCACCCGATTTGAAACATCAAATAAGCCTTGTGAGCGCATGCGGATAACAAAGTGCATCATTTCGTCCTGGAAGATGCTGCATAAGGCCTCAAACCAGGCCGCGCGAACTTCTGCCAGAATCGCTTCAGAAATAACTGCTTTTGACCTGAGTAAGCCGCCGCCAGCATTAACATTGGGAATGATCCAGTGTGAGTGAATGTGGTAGCCATCTAGCGGTTTTGAGCTACTGGTATAGTGCCAATTTACGGCAGCCATAATCTTACTGTGGTGTGTTTTGAAAACTCTGGTAGCTAAGATGTCTCTAAAGGCTTGTTGAAGCTGACTTATGTACTTGTTCTCTCGCAAATCTTTATCCACCAGGTCGCCTAACCACTCACTAATCTCTTTGGGCATGGTAGCTACAAAATGGAAGGTTGCAGGATCTCCTTTTTTCCAGTGAGATCGTTTAGCCAGAGTTGCCATGATGAGCTTGTAAAGGTCGAGGCCTTTAGACTCTCCGTAGGCTATGCCGCAGATCGGGCAGACACCCCGCTTTTTGCAGCTTACCGGGCGGTATTTTTCCTCAATTTGCTCATGCTCGAACTTAGGACTAAGTGGGTCAACCCCGCGTGTGAGTTTGAGCATGGCTTCACGGCAAACACCAGAGCAGATGTGTAGCTCCTCAGCGGCATAGACTCTTAGCAAGGC
>JAGQHN010000023.1:0-36703 GCA_020431825.1 Trueperaceae bacterium
TTAAAAGCGCTTCGGGTTCATTGCGTTCGCTTTTAACCTGCACCCAGCCCCGACAAAGATCATATCTATCTGGAATACCGTGGTAATCATCAGTAGCACAGGCACTATAACGGTGTCCCAGCGCATACAGAGTATCAGCTATATGCCAGCTTTCCGGGCGGTCATTGTAGTCAGCTGAAACCGCATTATAAATTTCGATGGCGTGGACCTTACCTAAAGAAAGAATGTCGGCTTCGCTTAGGCTGTACCAGGCCGGGTGAGCTGCAGCTACAAATGCACCGGCGTCAAGTGCGCGTTTTGCTAAAGCCGGACCAGATTCATCTGCTTCTGGAGCTTTAAAGCCAAAGGGCAAGCCTACCGCCAGTATGTGCCACAATTCTCCCACTGAGGTGCGTCCACTATGCAGCTCTGCACCGATCAGGGTACTAAACCCTTCTACTCGGTAGGGTCTGGTGTCGGTCATAGGATAACTGTAGACTTCTAAAAAGTGATCGGTAAGAGCAAGAAAGTCGTAGCCTGCTTCACGGTAGCGTCGGCACACTTCTTCGGGTGTTTGGCGACCGTCAGAAGCAGTTGAGTGAGTATGCAAATTGCCTTTATAGAACTGTCCAGGTTTATCAAAAGGTAGCTGTTTCAAGGTTTCCTTAAGGACGCTGAACGCCCTGAGTATTGAGATAAATAGAATAAAGAGAGGTGCTTGCCGTTATAAAAAGCCTATCTTTCTTTTGCCCCCCAAAGCTGCAGTTTGCGATAGGTTCAGGCACCATAATCTTGCCTAAAAGCTCGGCCTCTGGGCTATAAACCTGAATGCTATCTTGTGAACTGGTAAAGATATAGCCATGTTTATCAATCCGGAAACCATCTGATAGGCCAGGATTGATTTCAGCAAAAATACGACCGGGTGATAGCGTTTTACCCCCAATCACATCATAGGCAAAAATGTGATGCCAGCCATCAGGATTATGGCTTTTGCCTGTATCACTGACGTAGAGGATGGTCTCGTCCAGATTAAAAGCTAGACCGTTAGGCTTATCCCGGTCGGTTGCAACAATGCTTAAATCATTACTTAGGGGATCAAATCTAAAGACGTAGCAGTGCCCCAATTCCGAGTCTGCCTGATAGCCCTCATGATTGCTCAAAATGCCATACGGTGGATCAGTAAACCAGATCGTACCATCAGACTTCACGACAACATCATTGGGTGAGTTGAGTTTTTTGCCCCGATAGTTATCGATCAGAATGCTTATACTGCCATCCTTTTCAGTGCGACTTACTCGCCTACCTCCATGCTCACAGCTGATTAAACGCCCCTCGAGGTCTCGGTAGTGACCATTAGTAAAATTTGACGGTTGGCGAAAAGTGGACATTCCCTCCTGATCATGCCAGCGCATCATCCGGTTATTGGGTATATCGCTCCAGAGAAGATAATCGCCTTCGGCAAAATAAACGGGACCTTCCGCCCAGATAAACCCTGTGCAAAGACGCTCGAGCCTTGCCTCAGGGCGGATAAGCGCATCAAAGCGTTCATCAAAACTCTCAAAACGGGTTTCTACTTCCATGCCTGCCTCCTGCTAAATCTAGTTATTTACACAACGTGAGCAAATCAGCTCGAGTCAACTTTGGCACAAAGCTATATTAAGTTATGCCATCATAACGAGCCTGGAAAAACGACTTGCTATTTGAAACACGTAAATCTGGCTCATCATGTCTGAGCAAAACCTTTAGAAATAACGAATTCTAAGCACAATATCCTGTGGATAATTGCCAAATTTCGCACCGAAGATATTAACGCCTCCAACGTGGGTAGCGTCCTCTTTGACCCCTATTCGCACCGAAATGAAACTATTATTGTGAATCGCTAAGTCGGACAGGCTAACGTCGGAAACACGAAGACCATCAACCAGACTTCCCACCTGACTAACCTGCCAAACTTTTAAGAGCCCATACTGGGTATCTGATTCCCACTGCCAGGACGGTGTCAGTTTGCCTCTTATGCCGCCAAAATCTGACGGGCTGGTCCAGCTACCAAGCTCTACGCCATTTATCCAGACTGTAATATCTGAGGGCCAGTCCAGGTGGTGCATAGGCGCTTCGGAGCAAACTTCCATACTCAGACTCAGGCTCTCAAGCTTGGCACTCGAGGGTAAACGATTAGGCAGTCGGTACTCTACGTAACCACAGTGAAACCAGAGCAGCTCAGCATTAATACGCTCAGCTTCATAAAAAGATGCCGGGTCATCAAGTAGGCCAATTAAACCTGTGCTGCTCACTATGCCGCAGGTAGGCGCAACTTGAAAATCAGTGTAGCTGCCAATGCGAATGGGGAACTCGAGCAAGTTGCCAACATCTGGTTCACGCTTACGAACCACATGCACGTTTAGCCGATCAAACAAACATCCGCAGACCCGCTGCGTTCCCCTGTCTCCGGGCTTATGCTCACAAATAATCAGCCCGGCTTCCTCTAAAATATTAATATGCATGGTCACCGTTGCCAAATTCATGTTGAGCGCTTCGGCAATCTCAGTAAGGTTGCATAAGTGATGTGCCAGGTATTCGATAATGCGCAACCTCGGTTCAGAAGCAAGCGCTTTAAGTTTGCTTAGGGTATCTGGCAACTCCGCCCAAATATCTAGCTCGATGGTCCTATCCTGGTGCTGACCACCTAACTGATGCAATATTTGTCCTGCTCTCCGTACTTTATTCATAACTTTGATTCATTACTTTAGCAAATCCTGAAACTAAAGTGCAATAGCGATTTAAATTGCTAAATTTATGCCTGACCTTTACGATTAGTGAGCGCTAACACGGTTGACACAGCAACTTAATCGTAGTAATTTATAAATCAATCAAAATCTAGTACCCAGCTCATGTTTAACTGGTTTTAAACCTGATTTGGGTCAACGAAGGTGGTCTAATAGAATGGACTATCCACGTCCGCAACTGGTTCGGCAAGACTGGAAAAATCTAAACGGCAAATGGGCTTATAGTTTTGACTCGAGCCTGACTGCCACCGGGCTTAGCTGGCAGTCAAGCATTACTGTTCCCTATCCACCAGAATCTGAGTTATCTGGTGTCAATGATCAGGCTTATCACCCTGTCATCTGGTACAAACGCGAATTTGATGTACCCGGTGACTGGCAGGGCAAACGCATTTTGCTGCACTTTGGTGCGGTTGATTATCAGGCCCAGGTCTGGCTAAATGACAAACTTGTCGCTACGCATGTCGGGGGTCATACGCCCTTTCAGGCTGATGTCAGTTCCGAACTCAAAGAGGGTAATAATGTACTCGTGGTTCGTGCCGCCGATGACCCTTTGGACCTCGCCAAACCAAGGGGCAAACAGGAATGGCAGGAAAAACCTCATGCCATCTGGTACCCGAGAACCACGGGTATCTGGCAAACGGTCTGGCTCGAGCCGGTTGCTGAAACCTATATCAGCAAACTGCGTTTAACCCCCTGCTTTGATGATTTTAGTTTTGATTGCCGCTTTGATCTAAGTCAGGCTGCCGAGAACCTAAGTTTGGAACTACGCTTTAGCCTTAAAGGAAAAACCTTAGCCCAAGATAGCTGCACGCTCACTGGAGCAAGACTCGAGCGAACGATTAGCCTTGGCGTTACAGGTTTTGATGATCTTCGTAACTATGTCTGGTCACCCGAAAACCCTAACCTGATTGATGTTTCTCTCAAACTACTGCAAAATGGCCAGGTTATAGACGAAGTTCAAAGTTATACCGCCATGCGGCGCATTGAAACGCGGCAGGGCAAGGTGTACTTAAACCATCACCCCTACTATTTGCGGCTTGCTCTGGATCAAGGCTACTGGGATGAAAGCCTGCTTGCTGCCCCTAGCTCTGAAGCGCTGAAAAAAGATGTCGAACTGGCCAAAGCCATGGGCTTTAATGGGGTACGAAAACACCAGAAAATAGAAGACCCGCGCTTCCTTTACTGGGCAGACCAGCTGGGGCTCCTGGTTTGGGAAGAAATGCCCAGCGCCTATATTTTTACCTCAGATACTGTTGAGCGCATTAGTCGGGAGTGGCTCGAGGTCATTGACCGAGACTACAACCACCCCTGCATCGTCGCCTGGGTTTGCTTTAATGAATCCTGGGGTGTGCCCAATCTGGTACATGACGCTCGCCAAAGAGACTTTGTTGCCGGGCTTTATCATCTGACCAAGTCTTTAGATACCAGTCGTCTGGTCATAGGGAATGATGGTTGGGAACATGTTGTTACCGATTTGCTAACCATTCACGATTATCACCGTAAACCAGAAACCCTGCTCGAGCGCTACGGCACAGCTGAAGGTTTGGCCCAAATCGCATCACGCCTGGTTGAACATGGTCGCATTTCTATCTTGAATGAAGGTAGAGTTAACGACGAACCCATCATCCTTTCTGAATTTGGCGGTATTCGCTTTAGTGGCGAGGCCGAAGGCTGGGGTTACCAGCAAGTTGAAAGCGCTGAAGCCCTGCTCGAGCTTTATGGTCAAATGATTAATGCACTTTCGGGTGCAAATCTGGCAGGTTTTTGTTACACTCAATTTGCAGACACATTTCAAGAGCAAAATGGACTTTTGTATTCCGATAGACGCCCTAAAGTGGCGCTTGATGAATTGGCCAAAGCAACTCTTGGAAGGAGGTGAAGTTATTTAGACAGATTGCTGTTAGTCAAACCCATAACCCTATTTTTGGTATAAATTAAATTTTTAGGAGGCAAGAGAAAATGTTAAAAAAGCTTAGCGTAGCCATTGTTTTGGTGCTACTTGGATCGGTTTACGCCCAAACCAAAGTGGTTTGGTGGGATTTCTTAGGCGGCGGTGATGGCGTTCGCATGAAGTCACTCATTGATGACTTTAATTCCAGCCATGATGATATTCAAATTGAAGCAACCACCCTCGAGTGGGGCCCTTCTTATTACACCAAGGTACAAACCTCAGCTGCCGTAGGTGAATCACCTGACATCATGACCTATCATGTTTCACGTTTCCCCTTAGGCATCCAGGGCAATGTCCTTAGACCCATTAGTGAAGAAGAACTTGCCAGTGTTGGTCTCTCAACCGCTGACTATCCTTCAAACTTAATTGACGCTATGACCTTTGACGGCAACCTGTATGGTGTACCTCTAGATATCCACGCCATCATCATGTACTTCAACAAAGATATCCTTGGACCCCTAGGCTTGCTTGGAGATGATGGTTTACCCAACTTTACCGATAACCTCGAGAACTACAACGCTGCCATGCAAACCATTAAAGATGCAGGCAAATTGCCCCTTTCAGTAGCGACAGGCAATGACGGTACCGTTTGGCGTGTTTTCTACTCTATGATTGGTCAGCAAGGTGCTAGCTTTATTGAAGGCAATGAAGTTACCGTAGGCGACGCTGGTGTTAAAGCTTTAGACACCATACGCAACTGGATTGAACAGGGTTATGCTCCTGAAAATACCGACTACGCCGCCTCTATCGCCCTGTTTACCAGTGGCGAAGCCGCCATGCATATTAACGGTGTTTGGGAAGTTCCCACCATGGTTGACTTAGCAGCTCAAGGTGAGCTTTTTGACTGGAGCGCCGTACGCATTCCAGTTTGGTTTGATCAACCTGCTACCTGGGCCGACTCACATGCTTTTGCTATTCCTAACGATGCCAGAAACCCCATCAGCGATGAAAAACTGGCAGCCGTTCTTGAAATTATGTCATGGATGAACAAAAACAGCCTGTTCTGGGCAACTGCTGGTCATATTCCTGCATATACACCTGTCGTAGAAAGTGCAGACTATCAGGCCATGGAACCCAATGCAACGTATGCTGTTCTGGCAGACAATGCTTTCTTTGACCCCGCTTCTACTGTAACGGGTGTTGCCTCACCTGCCTATGACGCTGCTCTTAATTTGCTGGTTCCTTCAATCAATGGTCAGCTTCCTTCTGACCAAGCCATTCAAATGCTCAAACAAGAACTCGAGTCTCAACTCAGATAACGTTCATGGTCATCCCACGGTTAAGTTTAACCGTGGGATGAATGTCTTTTAAGGAATCTACTATGGCGCAACCCACAAGACAAAATCGAAAAAAAGCCAACGAGACGTTTTCTGTCGCCATGAAGCCTCCTAGGTCACGTCGGCGCAAGCTTCTGATGTGGCGTGACGCAGCATTACTTATTGCACCGTTTACCCTGCTCTATTTAGTCTTTTTTATTTTCCCAACACTGAGGGTTGTACAGCTTAGTTTTACCGACGCTCCCCTGATTGGAAACGGTAATTTTGTTGGCTTAGCCAATTATAAGCGTCTGCTTGGCGATTTTTTATTTTGGAAGTCATTAAAAAACACTGGCTATTTTGTTCTCTTAACCGTTATTCCCAATACTCTATTTGGCCTTATGTTTGCCCTTATGGTGGTTCGCCTGAAAAGACTGCGCAGCTGGGTATTGGCTGCCTTTTTCTTGCCCAACATGCTCACCGTGAGCGTAGTTACCCTTATCTGGCAGTGGTTGCTTGACTCCCAATTTGGCGTTTTCAATCTTCTTTTGGGCACCAAATTTGCTGTCTTCAGCAACCCTGATTGGGCCATGCCTGCCGTAGCTTTTATTACGATCTGGTGGACAGTTGGCTTCAATATGCTGCTGTTCATTGCTGGTTTACAGGCTATCCCGAAGGAATACTACGAAGCAGCCTCTATTGACGGGGCAACAGGCAATCAAATCTTTTTTGGTATAACCTGGCCTTTGCTATGGCCCATTACCGCGCTTGTCTTAACCTTGCAGCTCATTGCCCAGTTAAAGATCTTTGATCAGGTGTGGCTGCTCACCAGAGGTGGGCCTTTTAACTCAACCATTGTCATGTTGCAGTTTGTCTACCGCGAAGCCTTCCAAAACTTTAGAGGGGGCTACGCTTCTGCCATTTCCATTGTTCTCTTTCTGGTTATTATGGTTGCATCTATTGTTCAATTCTGGATTTTACGGAGTGGTCGCCGATGAAAAACCGAATGAGTGTTCCCGGTATTGCCGGTACTGTTTTTACCATCTTTATGGCTTTGGTCTGGATCTTTCCCATTTACTGGGCCATCGTTACCTCGCTAAAGCTCGAGTCAAAAACCATGACTAATCCACCTCAGTGGATTCCGATTCCTCTTACCTTTGCAAACTACACCCGGGTTTTAGGTGAAAGCGGTCTTTTTCGCTGGTACTTCAATAGTTTTTTTACCAGTATTATTACTACTTTTCTGGTTATTGTTTTATGTGCATTATGCGGTTTTGCCATTTCACAGCTTAGTTTCCCTGGAAAAAATCTTCTTTACTGGCTCTTACTTGCAGGGTTTATGATTCCCGGTCAGGCACTTATTGTTCCGCTGTTTTCCATGCTGGCAGATTTTGGCTGGGTAAACAGCTACCAGGGTCTTATCTTGCCACAGGTTATTGCGGTTATTAACATCATCATCTATAAGCAGTTTTTTGACTCGGTTCCTGTTGAACTGCGAGATTCAGCCATTATAGATGGTGCTAGTACACTGCGCATCTTTAGAAGCATCTATATGCCTCTTAACATGGGCATTACCTGGGCACTAGCCATTGTTACCTTTATCGGGATCTGGAATAACTTCTTCTGGCCCTTCCTGATTACCACATCAGAATCGATGATGACCATTCCTGTGGGAATCACGCAGGTAACAGATTCCTTCGGTGTGCAGTATGCACGGACTATGGCCATGGCGGTACTGGCTGGCTTACCGGTGGTTGCGGGCTACCTGATCTTCCAAAAACGGGTTACCGAAGGGATTATGATGACGGCAGGCTTAAAAGGCTAACGCTCAATAGCTCGAGTTACCGGGAAAAACTTGCTCTGGCTTTGTCTAAACCTTGGTCAGTTAAAATACGGATTCCAATTCTTTCCTTGACAAACTAAGCATTTCCCAATTCCATTCTTCTTAAACGGTCTTGAGCCACAAGAGTGCAGCGGTTATGAATCAAGGCGTTTGGTAGGCAAAAATGTTAGCTCCGGCTCAGGGCTTTACTCTACTTGTATTTCATTCCTTGCCTGAGACAAGGAATGAAATGGCATGGGTATACCATTTCAATATTCTCTAGTGTCCTGACGCATCTCTCCCTATACGAAAGGAACTCCTATGACCTTTAACAAGGTCAGGCCTCGAGGTCTGCTCACAACTATTTTCACCATTATCCTGGCAGCACTCTGGGTTTACCCTATCTTTCGTTTTTTCAATCCCGTTAGCCTTTTCACCGAGCTTTTTTATTCTTTTGACAGTATTACTGAGCTATTTCGCTCAAGGGCTTTTCTTGAAAGTCTCGAGTTCACATGGTATCTGAATAGTCTGGGCATAGCCCTCGCAGTCACCGCCATTACCCTGTTTATCTGCGCCCCTTGTGCCTATGCGGTGTCGAGGCTCGAGTTCCCGGGAAAAAACATTTTATTCTGGTCTCTTTTGGCAGGAATTATCTTGCCAAAAGAGGTCTTGTTTGTGCCTTTGTTTATGGACCTTGCTTCGGTAGGTCTGGCAAACCATTACGTTGGTATCAGCCTGCCACAAGTAATCGCTCCTCTTATTATTTTGGCGTTTAAGTACTATTTTGATCAGGTCCCTGATGAATTGCGCGAAGCCGCTTATCTTGATGGTGCCAGCGAATGGCGCATTCTATGGTTTATCTTTATACCTGTTAACCAAATCATCACACTGGTCTTGCTTATTTATGTCTTTATCACCGCTTGGAATAATTTTTTCTGGCCCTTTATTATCACCTATTCTGAAGAACTCATGACTTTGCCTGTCGCTCTGGGCACCCAGGGCTTTGGCACCTTTGGCTTTACCGGTTTGGCAGCCACAGTCATTTTCTTTTTACTTTTAGGTTCTGTGATGCAACTCCTTCTGGTGCGCACCGGCATTATTACGGTAGGGATTGATAAACGTGGTTTTGCAGTACAGGCCAGGCCCCTCTTCATTTTGCTGGGTTCGATTGCTGCTGTTATTGGCATCTTTTGGGGAGCTACTTTCCTCAAACAGCAACTACAGCTACGCCAACCCCTTCCAACACCGCTACAAACTCGCTGGGCAAAAGAAGTCACCGCTGAAAATGTCCATCAGGAATACCCTCGCCCTCAGCGGGTGCGAAAGGACTGGCAAAATCTCAATGGGTTATGGGACTATGCTTTAAGGGGTAAACGCAGTCAGGAACCCAAAAACTTTGACGGGCAAATTCTGGTTCCCTTCCCGATTGAGTCGGCCCTTTCTGGCGTTGCCCTTAGAGCCGATGAGCGTAAGCTCTGGTATCACCGCAATTTCTCTATACCTGAGGACTGGCAGGGTCAACGCATCATGCTGCACTTTGGCGCTGTGGATTGGGAAACGACGGTCTGGGTCAACGATCAGGAAATAGGGACACATAAAGGGGGCTATGATAGCTTTTCCTTTGACATAACAGCTGCTCTAAGCAGCAGTAGCGAACAAAAACTGGTTGTGAGCGTGCTTGATCCAAGTGACACGGGAACGCAGCCAAGGGGCAAGCAGGTCAGAGAGCCCAGGGGCATCTGGTATACCTCCACAAGCGGTATATGGCAAACGGTCTGGCTCGAGCCCGTTCCCCAAGTCAGCATAGACAAGCTCATCATGACACCTGACATAGACGCCAATATCTTAAATCTAAGAGTCAATACTCTGGGGGAAGAAAGTACTAATTTAAGGATTAAAGCGGTGGTAACAGAGGCAGGCAAAACCGTTAAAGAGGCTGAAGGCTCACTTAGTGAAACCTTAACTATTCGCCTGTTTAATGCCAAGCGCTGGTCCCCCGATGATCCCTTTTTATACGATCTTGAAGTTACGCTGCTGGCAGGTGACACCGTTGTTGATAGGGTCTCGAGCTACTTTGGTATGCGCAAAATCAGCATTGAACCAGATGAGACAGGAGTTGTCCGCTTATTTCTAAACAATGAACCCCTATTTCAGTATGGCCTACTGGATCAGGGCTTCTGGCCTGATGGTCTCTACACTGCGCCAACTGATGAAGCACTTCGTTATGACCTCGAAGTTACCAGACAACTAGGTTTTAATATGGTTCGCAAGCACGTCAAGGTTGAGAGTGATCGCTGGTATTACTGGGCCGACAAGCTTGGACTATTAGTCTGGCAAGATATGCCCAGTGGTGATGCGCTAATTGGCAACGGTGAGGGTGAATTGGAACGCAGTGAGGCTTCTGCCCAGCAATTTGAGCTTGAACTCGAGCGCATGATTGATGGTCTTTATAACCATCCCTCTATCGTCATGTGGGTCTTGTTTAATGAAGGCTGGGGTCAGTACGATACCGCCCGCCTGACAGACTGGCTGAAAAACCGCGACCCCAGTCGCCTGGTAAACAGCGCCAGTGGCTGGAACGATTTTGGTAACAGCGATGTTCGCGACATTCATAGTTACCCTGGCCCCAACGCCCCTCAACAGTATGGTGACCGGGCTTCAGTGTTAGGAGAGTTTGGCGGTCTTGGGCTGGCTATTACCGGGCTTACCTGGCAGGACGAAGAAAACTGGGGCTACCAGCAATATGCAGATGGCAGCGTACTTTTAACAGCCTACGATGCCCTCATAAGACGCCTCAGATATCTCAGTGTGGAAGAAGGTCTGGCAGCCGCCGTTTACACTCAAACTACCGATGTGGAGGTTGAAGTCAACGGCATGATGACCTATGACCGGGCCCTTATCAAAATGGACCCCGTTCAGGTCAGTTGGTCCAACCGCATTCTTTACCGGGACCCACCGATCATCACTCGTTTTGTATCCACCTCTGAAGATACTGCTATCGACTGGCGCTACAGCTTTACCAGGCCAGATGAGGGCTGGACCTTAGCAGGCTTTGATGACTCGAGCTGGACGCTTGGTCCGGCAGGTTTTGGCACTGACAATAGTCGGGGTGGTACAGTAAGGACCGAGTGGACAAGCCCTGAAATCTGGCTGCGTCACAGTTTTAATCTGACGTCAACCTATGTCCTTTACCCTTACCTCAAGGCTCATCATAACGACGCCATGGACGTTTATCTGAATGGTCAACTTATAAAAACCCTGCCAAACTACACGTTTGACTATGTCAGAGTACCGCTTGACCCAGAGATCAGAGAGCTCTTTAAAGAAGGGAAAAATACCTTAAGTGTGCACTGTAAAAAAGTGGCTTTTGGTCAGTACTGTGATGCAGGTTTATTTGACACCAGTGAACGCTTAGAAAGCGGACGCTAATTTGGATACAGATTTTCAGAAACTTGAGGAATTATTAAAGAGAAACATCCGAATCTCAACACTTTTCACACATCAGGTAGGTAGCTTTAGGCCATCAATTCATTGCATTTGTCAGCAACACCGATAGCACTTAACAATTTGGGAGACTTAGATGTTTAGACTCATACTTTTATTCTTAGCCCTGACTTCGGTTCAGACGCTAGCGCAAGAGGCCCCTCCGATTTTTAAAGACGTTAGCCTGATGGCGCAGATTAGCGCTAGCCACCGCGCAACCTGGGATCCCGAATCTCTTAAAGAAGGTTATCTGGCTGTTGGACAAGCCTGGGCTGACTACGACCAGGACGGCTGGCTGGATCTTTATGTCACGGGCAATCAGGATAGAAATTGGCTGTTTCGCAATAACGGTGATGGCAGTTTCAACGTTTCAGACTGGGCTGATCAAGTGGCGCTCGAGGATACACTCAGCGGTGGTGCGATCTGGGCCGACTATGACAATGATGGCTGGCCTGATCTCTATGTGCTTAACTACGGCGCCAATAGTCTTTTTCACAATGAGGCTGGTAAGGGGTTTCGAGATGTCACGAACGACGCTGGACTTGGAGATACAGGTAAAGGCAGCTCGGCCACCTGGGGAGACTTTAATGGCGACGGATTTCTTGACCTTTATGTTGTCAACTGGTCTTGCCTGCCCGAATGTCAACCCGAAAGCCTCGAGCCCAATCAGGACGTCCTTTATCAAAACTTGGGCAATGGTCGTTTTGCTGATGTCAGTCATTTTCTAAATCATGACAAACTGCTTGGCGCAGGCTTTGCTGCCAGTTTTTTTGACTACGACAACGACAATGATGTTGACCTCTATGTCGTAAATGACAAAATGACCAATCCCATAGGCAATGTTTTATGGCGCAATGATGGCGAAGGTTGCGCTGGCTGGTGCTTTAGTGATGCCTCTAAAGAAGCGCGGCTAGATAACAAGATGCATGCGATGGGCCTGGCCATAAATGACTACAATAACGACAGCAGACCCGATCTTTATATCAGTAATATGCTTAGCCCAATGGCACTCGAGCAAAATCTTGGTCGGGGCCACTTTGAAGATATCAGCCAGGCTGCTGGCCTTATGGTTACCGACCGGCACCGAGAGGCAGTTGGCTGGGGGGTCGCATTTTTTGATTATGACAATGACGGCTGGTCTGATCTTTATATCTCAACAACTGCGACACCCTCCAGAGCTCCTGGTATGTACGGGGGGTCAATGCCCGATATGGAAGATTTTCATCGCCCCTACCCTGATCTGCTTTACCGTAATATGGGTGATAGCAGCTTTAAGCTGCAGGCAGCTGAAGCTATAGAAAACAATGAACGTGCGAGCATGGGCTTTGCCTACGCCGACTATAACAATGACGGCAGGATGGATTTTGTGCAGGGCAACTGGAATGAGGCGTATGCCCTCTATGAAAACGTGCTCGAGACCTCAAATAACTGGCTCAGCCTTCGCTTAGATGGCGGCGGCAGTATAAACCGGGACGCGGCAGGCAGCAAAGTCTTTGTCACTGATAGCAGTGGCATGGAGCAGGTCAAAGAGCTTATTTTGGGCTCGAGCCTGGGGTCAGGGCATGATACGCGTCTTCACTTTGGTTTAGGCTCAGCGGATTTGCGTTCCGTTAAGGTCGTCTGGTCAAACGGCTTTGAGCAAACCTTTACTGATCTGCCACAGAATCAGATCGTAGACCTGAGCTATAACAACCCAGATGATAATGCGCCCCCCGCTTACATAAGCCCTCTCGCCTTGACTGGCTCGATTCAGCGCACCCACGACCCTACCATGATGGCAGAAGACGGCACCTACTATGTCTTTGGCACTGGCCCAGGTGCACCTATTCGCTGCTCGAAAGATATGCTCGAGTGGAAACTCTGCAGCGCGGTTTTCTTTGGTTTACCAACTTGGATTAAAGAAGCTGTGCCTGCCGTTGGCGACCTGTGGGCACCAGATATCTCGTTGTACAAGGGCAAATATCAGGTTTACTACTCAGCCTCGAGCTTTGGAGACAACCAATCAGCTATTGGCTTGGCTACCAATGTCACCCTTGATCCAAACAGTCCTGACTATGCCTGGAAAGATGAAGGATTGGTCATAGCTTCCTCCCGCAGTGATGACTGGAACGCAATCGATCCTAACTTTGCTCTAGACGCCTCAGGCCAACCCTGGCTGGTCTTTGGTAGTTACTGGTCAGGCATCAAAATGATCAAGCTGGACCCGGAAACAGGCAAACAAGCCCCTGATGATCAGGAGCTTTATGCTATTGCCAGTCGTTCCCGTCCGACAGCCATAGAAGCCCCCTACATTATTTACCGGGCTCCGTATTACTATTTGTTTGTGTCTTTTGATAGTTGCTGCCAGGGCGTAGACAGTACCTACAATATTCGTGTTGGTCGCTCAGAATCGATTACCGGACCCTACATTGATCAGGATGGCAAGGCCATGCTAAAAGGTGGCGGCAGCTTACTCAAAAGTTCTGGAGAGCGCTATAAAGGGCCAGGCCATAATGCTGTCTTTACGGAAAATGGTCAGGATTATCTGGTCTACCATGCCTATGACGCAGAAGACAACGGCACGTCAAAACTGCGCATAGAACGACTCGAGTGGCAAGACGGCTGGCCCTACTTGCCCTAAACTCCTCTTTTAAAACCATAACGTTATGGACGATTTTTTACTTCAGAAATTCCTAATGCTAAGTAGCTAGTTTGCCTTATTCTATCTCCAAATGAAGCAATTATAGGCATAAGTGAACGCTCACACTGTTGACAAAATAGCTTAACCGTAGTAATTTATAAAGCAATCTAAAGTTAAGCATTGCGTTAGGTTCGGCAGGCTCAAGGTAGACTGCTCGTAACCCAACAGGGATAGGTTAGATGAGCGATATAAACAAACAAAATTGCTTTATAGCTGCTTTTGTGAACGTTCACACTTCTGTTTTTTGTTCCTTTCCCAGAAGCGTAACAAAGCTTTTTTCACACGTAATAAATCCTTTCTCATGCACTGCTTCTATTTGCCATTTGGCTATGAAATGTGACTATTCTCCGCGTTCTTTGGAACGTTCTGCTCGCAAATCAAGAAATCGAAAGGGGGTCAGCTAACTGTTAAGACTTTTAGGCTAAAACAATTCGCGGCTTGACCCAGTACTTTTTTAAAGTGCCTCAGCGCCCAAATCTTAAGAGAAAGAATTAATTCAAGGAGGTTTAAATGCCTAAACTGAAAGCCCTAAAATACCTTTTGTCGCTTTTCATACTTGTGTTCTTCGTACAAACGATGGCACAAGATGAGCCTGAGCCTGTTGTCACCGATTTTGGCAGCGGTGGAACCCTCATATCCTTTTGGAATGGCCTTTCCGGCTCTGACGGTGTCACTCTGAACGAAATGCTTGGTCAATTCGTTTCTGAGAACCCCGATGTTTCTGTTCGTACAGAAATCATTGATTGGGGCACCCTCTATCCAAAACTGCAAACCGCCTTTGTTGCTGGTGAGCCACCAGATGTTTTTATTGTTCACGCATCTGAAGTAGCTCAGTTTCATAGCTACGGCATGCTTAAAGACCTGTCTTACCTCTATGACACAAATGGTGGACCTCTTCCTGCTGACGATTTTGCTCAGCCTGGCTTTAATGGTGTCTTTATTGACGGCGTACCTTATGGCGTGCCTCTAGATAACCACGGACGCGCCACCTGGGCCAATGTTGGTCTGTTTGAGGCTGCTGGTATTGAACCACATATTCCAAATAACTTTGATGATCTCGTTGCCATGCTGCAACAGCTCACGCTTGATGCCAACGGAAACAATGCTGCGTCAGCAGACTTTGACCCTGCCAACATTGTTCAGTGGGGCACCTGCATGGAATGGATTTACACTGACTTTGAAAGCTATCTCTGGCAACATGGTGGCTCAATCATCAGTGAAGATGGTAAAACTGCCACAGTTAACTCAGAAGCTGCCATGGCCGCCTTGCAAAAAATGCATGACCTGATCTACAAATATCATGTTTCTCCGGAACCAGCTGGTTTTGACGCCTGGCAAAGCTGGGCCGGTGGTAAAGTCGCCCTTGTTCCAACTGGCTCATGGTTCCGTAACTTCGCCGAAGACCAAACCGACATTCAAGGTCAAGCCTTACCTGCTATGCAACTTGGACCCAATCCCGGTGTCTGGTTTGGTGCTCACGTTTTCATGATTCCTGTCAGCCTCGAGGGTGAAAAACTTGCTGCTGTAGAGAAAATGATTGAGTGGGTTACCAACAACCAAAAAATGTGGGCCGCTTCTGGTCAGGTTCCCGCCCGTATTTCAGTACAGGCTGAACTGGATCCCGAAAACTATCCCTCTAACATCCTGATCGGTAAAACCTTCCAGGACTATGGCCATATGGAAGTGGTTTCCACTGCTATCCTCGAGCTTCAGTCTGCCCTCGATCCAGAATTAAGTGCAGCGCTTAACAATCAAAAGAGCATCGAAGACGCTCTAAATGATGCCAACAAGCGCATGCAGCAAATCTTAGATCGTACGCAATAAGTTTTTGAAGGATGGGCATTAAGTGCCCATCCTTTTTACTTAGCCTCGACGGTTCCAAAGGATTGACCATGCAAAAGTCTGAAAGTTTAAGCAAAACCAACACCCCCAAACGTTTTCGTATGAATTTAAAAACCCGCGAAACGATTGCGGCTTATTTATTTTTATCTCCTTTTATTATTTTGTTCTCGGTATTTGTTATACGCGCCACCTTTTATGCCATTCAAATGAGCTTTTTTGACTGGACCATCTTGAGGCCATTTAAACCTTTTGTAGGCTTAGCCAACTACAAAGAACTTATCAATGATGATGTCTGGTGGCTTGCCTTAAAAAACACCTTATATTTTTCCATTATCACCGTTGTGGGAACCAGTGCAGTTGCGCTTGCTGCAGCCCTGGCCATTAACCAACCGCAGGTGAAAGGCAAAGAGTTCTTTAGAGTGCTTCTCTACATGCCCAGTCTTTTGTCGGTTGGGGTTATTGGCTTGACATGGGTGTGGCTACTTAATACCCAGTTTGGCATTGTCAACTATTTGCTTAGTTTTATTGGCATAAGACCTATTAACTGGTTAGGTGACGGTAAGCTGGTTATTCCAGCATTAAGTTTAACCACCATCTGGTGGGGCTTTGGCTTTCCCATGCTCATTTTTTTAGCAGGCCTACAGGGTATCCCGGAGCAACTTTATGAAGCGGCCCGTATTGATGGTGCCAGACAGGGTCAGATTTTCTGGCGGATCACCCTACCCCTCTTACGCCCCACTTTACTCTTTGTTACGGTTACTGGCTTTATCGCCCATTTCCAGGTTTTTGGTCAACCCTTCATTATGACAAGGGGCGGACCCGGTAGAGCCTCTTATACCGTCATTTTTTACCTTTATGAGGCTGCCTGGCGTGCGTTCCGGATGGGCTATGGCTCAGCTATTGCTGTTGCACTGGCAATCATTATTATTATTTTTACCCTTTTACAATTCCGTTTCATTGGCAGACGGGTTGAGTACTAAGGCTCGAGGTTTCTGATGAAAAGACAAAAATTTTTAAGTTCTCTGCCCTCTTACGCCTATCTCATCATATTGGGCCTCATTGTGATATTGCCCCTGATAATGATTTTCTCGCAATCCCTCATGAGCAATCAAGAGATTAACCGCTGGCCACCCAAAATCTATACTCCTGAACCCGTATTTTCAAACTACGTCAATATGTTCAAACGTCCGGACTTGAAACTTGCCCGCTGGCTGTTTAACAGTATTTTTGCGGCTGCTGCCTACACGTTGGCTGTCTTTGTCATTTGCGCGCCAGCGGCTTATGCCTTTGCCAGACTGCGCTTTCCCGGAAACAATGTACTCTTTTTTATCCTTCTGGCCACTGTCATGGTTCCCGGACAGGTCACGCTGATTCCCAACTTTCTGCTCGTTCGAAATTTGCACATGCTGGACACCTTTCATGTGCTTATCTGGCCTGGGGCGGCAAATGTTTTTGCGGTTTTTTTGCTGAGGCAATTTTTTATGCAGGTACCCAAAGAGCTCGAGGAAGCCGCGGTACTTGACGGAGCCAGTTACTGGGGACGTTTCTGGCGTATTGTTCTGCCCCTTTCAACCAATGCTTTAGTAGCCCTGGGGATTTTTGTGTTCCTGGGCCATTACAACGATCTCTTCTGGCCACTTATTACCACTAACAGTATTGAAATGCGCACCTTACCCGTGGGTTTAACTTTGCTGAACTTTTCTTATGGTGGTATGGAGCGTCCTCTGGTTCTAGCTGGGGCGATATTTGCGTCTGTGCCTGTACTCATTGTCTATGTTATCTTTCAAAGACAAATTATTAAGGGCGTAGCGATGACCGGTATGGGTGGGCGCTAGGCTCGACAAAGTTGGCAATTAAGCTTTTGCCTCTGCTTTAACCACAGCAGGCATCTTAAGCCTGCCTCAAAAAGGAAAGGTTTACCCTAATTTCCATGCAGATTCTTTTCAAAAACTTAAAGCCTGTGCTTCTCATTGGACTCTTTCTATTTGGACTCAGTTATGCTCAAGAAACAGGCTTTCGCAATCCGCTCAATCCAAATGGTGGCGCTGACCCCTGGCTAAGCTACTATGAAGGCAATTACTATTTAACCAGCACCACCTGGGCTTCCACCTGGTATATGCGCAAATCACCAACTCTGGCAGGGCTTAAAACAGCTGAACCTGTAGAAATCTACTATGAAACTGAAGCCTCGAGGTGCTGTAACTTTTGGGCACCCGAGTTTCATTTGCTAGATGGGCCAAACGGCAAACGCTGGTACTTTTATTACTCAGCCGGAACGGCAAACACGCTTGATAACCAGCATACCCATGTTCTAGAAAGTGAAGGCAGCGACCCGATGGGGCCTTATCACTATAAAGCGCGTATTTTTGACGCCAGTCATGACACCTGGGCCATTGATGGCAGCATTTTAGAACTCAACAGCAATCTTTATTTTCTCTTCTCAGCCTGGGAAGGCAGTTTTCAGAATCTTTATATTGCACCCATGGAAAACCCCTGGACGATAAATGGCTCGAGGGTGCTCATTTCTACACCTAGCTACCCCTGGGAAACGCAAGGTGGCAATACCAATGAAGGCCCGGTTGCTCTGCGACATAATGGCGACACCTTTATCGTTTTTTCGGCCAGTTCCTGTGCCACACCCGACTATAAGCTGGGAATCTTAAAGCTGGTCGGCGATGATCCCATGATTGCCAGCAACTGGGAAAAACACCCTGAGCCCATTTTTGAAAGGGCTGATGAAAATGCTGTCTTTGCTTCCGGGCACAATGGCTTTTTTACCTCACCCGATGGTACTGAAACCTGGATTGTCTATCATGCCAATGATTCTACCGATAGAAGCTGTGATGGTAGGCGCACAACCAGGGCGCAAAAAATCAGCTGGGACGACGATGGTTTCCCGCTGCTAGGCGTTCCTGTTTCAAGTAGCACCGTTATTGCTAATCCTTCAGGCGATACAGGAAGCGATCCTTTACCTGATGTTGGAAGACCTGAAATCAGCTATTTTGAGAGTTACGGCCTCGAGGGCTCTTTTTTACAGCACCGTAACTTCGTCGTTTCTCCTGGTTACAGTACCAGCGCCGACGCCCAGTTTGTCATCAGGCCAGGATTAGCCGATGAAAACGCCATCAGCATCGAGTCTATTAATTACCCGGGCTACTTTTTAAGACAGCAACAAGGACAGATTTTTATTAGTAGTGATGACCGCTCTGATAGCTTTAATGACGAAGCCACCTGGTACTTAAGACCTGGCCTCGCCGATGCAGATGCCGTTTCACTCGAGGCTTATGCCCTACCTGGCAGCTATATCGGCAAACGCTTTGGCATAACCACACTGGTTAAGGCGTCTGATTTAAAGACAGAACTCGAGCTTGAAGACGCCACATTCTTTTTGAAATAGGAGGTTCTGCGTGAACGAAAGGCTTAGTAGACGCAGGTTTATAAAACAAGGGCTTATAGCAGGTGCGGGGCTTAGCTTAGGTTTGCATACGGTGCTCGAGGCGCAGGCAATGGATAGTCATCTGGAAATTAGTGGCGGTAAGCGCGTACATGATCCAGTCATTATTAAAGAGAAGGATAGCTACTATCTCTTTTGTACTGGCCCCGGAATTCCAGTAAGGAAATCAGCAGATCTCATGAACTGGCAACTGGCCTTTCCCGCCAGTGTCTTTGCCAAACCACCCGCCTGGGTTGCCGAAAAAATCCCAAATCAGCAAGATGTCTGGGCACCAGATATTTCTTATTACAACGGCAAATATTATCTTTACTACTCGGTTTCAAGCTTTGGCAAAAATACCTCGGTCATTGGTCTGGCGACCAATAAAACTCTGGATAACAAAGCCGAGGGCTTTGGCTGGGTCGATGAAGGACTCGTCATTGAATCCGTCAGCAGCAATAATTACAACTGCATCGACCCTAATATGATTGTAGATGCCCAAGGGCAGCCGTGGCTCGTATTTGGCAGTTTCTGGTCAGGCATCAAGATGCATAAACTTGACCCCGAAACAGGCAAACTTTCAACAGAAGATACAGAGCTCTATTCGCTGGCCAGTCGTACGGTGAACTATGGTGCTGTCGAAGCACCCTTTATGATTTATAAAGACGGATACTATTATCTTTTTGTGTCCTTTGATTTCTGTTGTCGTGGCGCAGACAGCACTTACCAAGTGAGAGTAGGCCGCTCTGAAATGATTACTGGCCCCTTTGTCGATCAGGAAGGTAAAGACTTGCTTAAAGGAGGTGGAACTCAGGTCACCTTTCCAAACGAGACTTATAAAGGCCCTGGTCATAATGCCATTTTGCTTGAAGACGGCATTTATTATATCGTTTATCACGCCTACAACGCCGATAATAATGGCGTATCCGAGCTGCGTATTGCCCCCCTTTCCTGGGACAGCGACGGCTGGCCCCATCTTTAACAAATACTTTTTTGGAGGATTTATGTCAAACAAAATTTCAATTGAGCTAGACCGTACCCTCGCCCCTGTCAACCGTGACATTTTTGGTGGCTTTGCCGAGCATTTGGGCCGCTGTATTTATGGCGGCATTTACGAGCCAGATTCGCCGCTAGCAGGTGAAGACGGCTTACGTAAAGATGTACTGGACGCGCTGCGCCGTCTTAATATGCCCGTTATGCGCTACCCTGGCGGCAATTTTGTTTCGGGTTACCGCTGGCGTGACGCCGTTGGCCCTAAAGAAGAGCGCAAAGCCCGTATGGAGCTGGCCTGGCACGACCTCGAGCCTAACACTTTTGGCACCAACGAATTTGTTGACTTTTGCCGCAAGATAAACAGTGAACCGTATATGGCAGTAAACTGTGGGGACGGCGACATGCGTGACGCTCGTGACTGGCTCGAGTACTGCAACGGCACCAAGGATACCCATCTGGTCAAACTGCGCAAAGAGCACGGCTACGAAAACCCACATAATATTAAGTTCTGGAGTATCGGCAACGAAGTAGACGGCCCCTGGCAAATCGGTATGAAAACCCCTGAGGAATATGCCCGTGCTTACGCCGAATATGCCAAGGTCATGAAATGGACCGACCCCAGCATCAAACTTTTAGCGGCTGCGGTATCTCTCTGGGATAAAAACTGGGTGGAGCGCGTTCAACTGCTTATGGAGCACGCCAACTATTTCAAACCCTTTACGGGCAACCGTGATCTGATTGATTATATTGCCATTCACTGGTATGTCGGTAACGATAACAAACGGGGCTTTGCCAATGATGATTTTGCCAGCTACATGGCAATTAGTGAGCGGTTTGAAGATCATATCAGTTCAACCGAAGGCATCATTCGGGCGATGAGTTCGGCGCTCAAACTCGAGCGTGATATTCCTATTGCCGTTGATGAATGGAATGTCTGGTACCGGGTACACAACGAAGGTAAGCTCGAGGAAATCTACAATCTTGAAGATGCTCTGGTTGTCGCCATGCACTTTAACAGCTTTATTCGCCACGCCAAAACCGTACAAATGGCGAACATTGCCCAGATTGTCAACGTGATTGCGCCCATCTACACCAAGCCCGATGGCATGTTCTTACAAAGCACCTTCTTTCCTTTTGAAATCTACAGCCAGACCTGCGGCTCAACCGCCCTTGATGTTCACTGGTCTGGCGACACTTTTTCAGCTGAAGGTAAAAATGGCACCCGCTCTCTTAATGGCCTAAGAACGCTAGACGTCTCAGCAACCCTTGATGAGGAGAAAAAGCAACTGGCTGTTTACATCGTTAACCGTACCGAAGACAAAGCCAGCGATGTCACCATCAATCTGCAAGACGGCAGCTTTAAGGGAAGCGGTAAGCAGTTCATTGTTAACGGCAAAGATGTCAAAGCAGTGAACAGTTTTGATGAGCCCGACAATGTTGGAACAAGAGAATCAAGTATCAGCGCTTCGGGTTCAAGTTTCAGTGCTACGCTCGAGCCTCACTCATTCACCGCTCTGGTTTTTGATCTGGCGTAAATGCGTTTTTACCTTAAAACGTCTGTATGAGATTCAAGGGTCACTGCACTTAGGCGTGACCCTTTTTTGCTCCTTCATTAGAAATTACCCAGATTAGCAGCAAGCTTGTACGATTAAAGCCTATTTGGAGAGAATAAATAAGAACCCAAGAATTAAAGGAGGTTTACCTTGAGTACCTATACCATTGGCATCGACTTCGGCACTTTATCGGGCCGAGCTGTGCTGGTCGACACGGCAGATGGCCGTGAATTAGCAGACGCTGTTTTTGACTATCCTCATGCCGTTATTGATGAAACCTTACCCACCAGTGGCAAACCTTTGCCACCTGAATGGGCTTTGCAAGACCCACTCGATTACCTCGAGGTCGTGCGTCAAACGGTTCCGGCAGTCCTGAAAAAAGCCAATATCAAGGCTGAGGATGTGGTCGGTCTTGCCATCGACTTTACCGCCTGCACCATGATGCCCGTTAAGCAAGACGGCACCCCCTTGCGCAGTCTGGCAGAGTATCAAAAGAACCCACACGCCTGGGTCAAACTCTGGAAACATCATGCAGCGCAGGGTCAGGCCGACCAGATTAATGAAACCGCACGCAAAATGGGTGAAAGCTGGCTTGACCGCTATGGCGGCAAGATTTCCTCAGAATGGTTTTTCTCAAAAGCGCTGCAAATTTTGCAGGAAGCCCCTGACATATACAAAGCCAGCGACAGGTTTATTGAAGCTTGTGACTGGGTTATCTGGCAACTTTGTGGCAACGAAACCCGCAACGCCTGTACCGCTGGCTATAAAGCGATGGTGCAAGATGGGGATTACCCATCTAAAGCTTACTTTGCTGCCCTTCACCCAGACTTTGCCAATGTTATTGATGAGAAAATGAGCCGCGATTTTGCCCAGCTTGGTGACCTTGCTGGTGGTTTAACGGCAGACTGGGCCAAAGCCACAGGTCTAAAAGAAGGCATTGCCGTAGCCGTTGCCAATGTAGATGCCCACGTGACTGCACCAGCTGTTAAAGCAGTTGAGCCTGGTACCATGGTCATGATTATGGGAACGTCTACCTGCCACATCATGTCAGGCGAGAGCATTCATAACGTTGAAGGCATGTGTGGTGTGGTCGAAGGTGGTGTCATTCCAGGGCTTTACGGCTATGAAGCGGGGCAAAGTGGTGTAGGTGATATTTTTGCCTGGTTTGTCGATCATGCCGTACCCCAGGAATATTATGACGCAGCCCAAAATGCCGGGGTAAATATACACGATTACCTCGAGCAAGAAGCCAGCAAACAAAAAGTCGGCGAACATGGTCTTTTGGCGCTTGACTGGTGGAACGGCAACCGCTCCACACTGGTTGATGTTGAACTTTCGGGCATGCTGGTCGGCATGACCCTGGCGACCAGAGCCCCAGACATTTACCGCGCCCTGATTGAAAGTACAGCTTACGGCACCCGTGAAATCATCGAAGCTTTTGAAAGTAAAGGCGTTGAAGTAAAAGAGCTGGTCGCTGCTGGGGGTCTTCCTGAAAAGAATGCTCTATTAAGACAGATTTATGCCGATGTAACTGGACGTCCTCTAAAGTTGGCTGGCTCAGCGCAAGCCCCTGCTCTGGGTTCTGCTATGCACGCCGCCGTTGCTGCTGGCGTGTATCCAGACATAAAAGCTGCCGCCGAAAAAATGGGCAAACTAAAAGATGAAATCGTTACTCCCATTCCAGATAACAAGGCGGTTTATGACCAGCTCTTTGCCGAGTACAAGCGACTTTACAGCTACTTTGGTCGCGGAGAAAATAACGTCATGAAAACCTTAAAGCGCCTCCGTAAAGAGGTTAAGGGAATCGAAGTATGAACCCGGAGTCTTTAAGACAACAGGTTTCAGATTTACATGCTTATTTGCCCAATAATAAGCTGGTAGCCTGGACCAGTGGCAATATCAGTGGACGCTTGCCCGGCTCGAGTACTATGATTATCAAACCTTCAGGGGTTTTGTTTGAAGACCTAAGTCCTGAAAAAATGTGTGAAGTCGATATAGAAACCCTCGAGAACAGAGGCGACTACAAATTTTCCTCTGACACAGCGACCCATGCCTACATTTATAAGCATATGCCTGAAGTCGGTGGCATTGTCCATACGCATAGCGCCTACGCCACCGCCTGGGCTGCCGTAGGCAAAGAAATCCCTTGCTTTTTAACGGCTATGGCCGATGAATTTGGTGGCCCTATCCCGCTAGGCGGCTTTGCCCTTATTGGCGGCGAAGAAATTGGCAAAGAGGTCGTTCGCGTTTTAAAAGGCCATAACTCTCCGGCCATCATCCTGCAAAATCACGGCGTTTTTACCCTTGGTAAAACTCCTAAAGACGCAGTTAAAGCAGCCGTTATGTGTGAGGATGTCGCCAGAACCAGCTTTTTGGCGCATCAATTAGGCACGCCCCTACCCATTAGTAAAGAAGAGATTGCCAAACTGCACCACCGCTACACCAATGTGTATGGGCAGTGAAGACTCGGAACTAACAACTAGGTACTAAATATTCGTTACTAGATACTCGTTACTAGGCACTTAATCTCAAGGAGTTTTATGAATAATTTAGCAAGCCCTGAAATCTGGTTTGTCTGCGGTTCGCAGCATCTTTATGGTCCTGGCCCTTTGCAAGAGGTCGAGAACAATGCCAAGGAAGTCGCCAAAGGTCTCGATGACTCGAGCCATATTCCTTTAACAGTTCGGTTTAAAGCCCTCTTAACTCGACCCGATGAAATCTATGCTCTGGTGCAAGAAGCCAACCATGACCCCAACTGTGCTGGCCTCATTTTGTGGATGCACACCTTCTCCCCTGCCAAAATGTGGATTCGTGGCCTCGCCAGTTTGACCAAACCCTTTTGCCACCTGCACACCCAGTACAACCGTGACCTGCCCTGGAACGACATCGATATGGATTTTATGAATCTAAATCAGGCAGCCCACGGTGACCGTGAAGCAGGCTTTTTACATAGCCGCCTGAGACTTAATCGCAAAGTGGTTGTGGGTCACTACTCTGACCCCGAAGTGCAGGAGCGCCTGGGTGTTTGGGCCAGAGTTGCGCATGCCTGGCACGATTTGCAGGGTGCCAGATTTGTACGCTTTGGCGACAATATGCGCTATGTCGCAGTAACTGAGGGCGACAAAGTTGCCTCTGAGTTGCGCTTTGGCTTTGAAGTGAATACCCATGGGGTTGGTGACCTGGTGGCTCATGTTAATGCTGCAAATGACCGTGATGTTAATGCCATGCTCGAGGAATACGAAAGCTCTTATACCCTTGCCAAAGAACTTCAAAAAGGTGGCGAGCGGCGAGATGACCTGGTCTACGGGGCCAGGCTCGAGCTTGGTATGCGCTCCTTTTTAAAAGAAGGAGGCTACAAAGGCTTCACTGACACTTTTGAAGATTTGCATGGTCTAAGACAACTGCCAGGTTTGGCCAGTCAGCGCCTTATGGCTGATGGCTACGGCTTTGGCGGCGAAGGCGACTGGAAAACCTCAGCTCTACTGCGCGCGATAAAAGTCATGGCACACGGCATGGAGGGTGGCACTTCCTTTATGGAGGACTACACCTATCACCTAGACCCAAAAGGTCATCAGGTATTAGGGGCACATATGCTAGAAATCTGCCCTTCAATCGCCAAGGGTAAACCCTCTTTGGAAATTCACCCACTGGGCATCGGTGGCAAAGAAGACCCTGTACGCCTGGTCTTTGACGCTCCTGCGGGTGACGCTATTAATGTATCTCTGGTTGATATGGGCAACCGCTTCAGACTTATTGTTAACGAGGTTAAAGCCGTTGATGTTCCTGCCCTACCCAAGCTACCTGTTGCCAGAGCCGTCTGGGAATGTAAGCCCGATTTTAAAACAGCAATCGCTGCCTGGATTTATGCCGGTGGCGCTCATCACACTGTATATAGCTACCCTGTCACCACAGAATTTATAGAAGATTTTGCCACCATAGCAGGGGTCGAACTGGTCGTAATTGACAGTGATACCAAACTGCGCGAGTTTAAAAATGAACTCAGACAAAATGATCTTTACTATGCTTTAGCACAAGGCCTACGCGTATAAAAAATAAAATTTCTAAAACAGTAAGCCTATGAATTGGCAAGAGGATAGCTTAAGCTATCCTCTTTTTTCTACTAAAGACGCTGAAAGTTCTAAAATTGCAAACCTAACAGGCCAGGTATGTTCCACAAACCACTTTGCCAATACCTTACGGTTACTACGAATTGTACGCCTGACTACGTGAATTGACAAGCTTTCTGAAATCGATTACAATTCTCTCACAAAATAATTGTTTGCAATCTGCATGGGCTTTTATAGGTCTTATGAAGGGTTTTGATGGCTAGTCGTATCAAAGATGTAGCGCGCCTTGCTGGTGTGTCAAGTGCCACTGTGTCACGTGTGCTTGCTAATAAGCCACACGTCCGCGATTCGGTCAAGAACCGGGTGCTTGCAGCTGTTAATGAACTTGGCTACGAACCTAACCGGGTGGCGCGCAGTTTACGAGTCCAGCGTTCTTCTATCATTGGGCTGATAATCTCAGATGTGCAAAACTCTTTTTTTAATACCGTTGTTAGAGCTATTGAAGATAGTTTTTATGAACACGGTTATGCGGTCTTTTTGTGCAATAGCGATGAAGACCCTGAAAAAGAACGTATGTATCTCAATCTGCTAAAGGCCGAGCGAGTTGCTGGTGTCATTCTGACGCCGACAGGTCGAGCTGCAGAAACCCTTAAAAGCTTAGTTCAGGCTGATATTCCAGTGGTGGTCATTGACCGCGCCGTGCCTGGACTCGAGCTAGATACCGTTACCACAAACAATCAAGAAGCTGCCTACACCCTGGTCAAGCATCTGATTAAGCAGGGCCACCGCAAAATTGCAGGCATTTTTCCTGATTTAAGTATTACAACCGGGCTCGAGCGCTATGAAGGTTACTCAAGCGCTCTAAAAGAAGCGGGTCTTCCTGTCAACCCTGCCCTGATTAAAACAGGGAAACCCGTAACGGCAGATGGTTACACCCTGGCTAGAGAACTCTTAAAAGAACAACCCGATGCTATTTTTAGCGCCACCAAACTTATGACACTTGGCGTTTTAAGAGCCGTTCAAGAAAAGGGCTTAAGCATTCCCGAAGATATTACATTAGCAGCCTTCGACAAGCTCGACTGGATGCCTTTTCAACCCCAAATGTCCTTTGCTGAACAGCCTACCTATGATCTAGGAAAAACGGCTGCTCAGTTACTTCTGGATAGGTTTATCCACCCTGACTATGCTGGTAGGAAAAGAACCTTAAAGACCAAGCTTCATTTTGATGTAAAGGAGGCCGACATGGTACTGACTGCTCAAGGCCCTTGAGTAGAAAAAGGAGGTAAGTATTAGCAAAGTTTCACCAGATCAACCATTCTTAAACCTTAGTACGTTTTTCCTTGGAGGAAAGTTATGAAAAAACTACTGGCCCTGCTTGCCACCCTTATTATGGGAGCAGCTTTCGCACAATATGATGGTGTTGAAATCAACATCGTTACCTTTACTGGACCTCAAATTGCAGAGCCTCTGCAACGCCACGGCGCAGAGTTTGCTGCAGCTACCGGTGCAAAAGTTAATGTTATTACGGTTCCCTTTAGCGATCTCTATCAGCAGATTTTGACGGATGCTGCTACCGGCACCAACAGCTATGATGGCTATCTCTTTGCTCCTCAGTGGATGGTTGACTATATCGTTCCTGGGTACCTAGAAGACTTGACCCCTCGAGTCGAAGCCGATAGCGCCCTGGACTGGGAAGATGTTGGTCCTTTCTTCCGTGACTTCAGCGCTACCTATGACGGTAAAATCTACACTATCCCCCTTGATGGTGACTTTCAGATGGTCTACTACCGTACCGATGTTCTGGATGAACTTGGTATGGAACCACCTGCTACCTGGGACGACTACCTCGCTATTGCCGCTGCTGCCGATGGCAAAGATATGAATGGTGACGGCGAAGCAGATTACGGCTCATGCATTGGTAAAGCCCGTAACAACCAGGGCTACTGGTTTATTACCTCAATTGCCTCTGCCTGGATCCAAAGTCAAGGCACCAGTCAGGGCGCTTTCTTTGATACGGAAACCTTAGAGCCACTCGTTAAGAATGCTGGTTTTCAAAAGGCACTCGAGTTCTATGTTGCCTCAACCGAATTTGGTCCACCCGACGAACTTAACCTTGGTGTAGGTGACACTCGTGGTCTCTGGACTGCTGGTCGCTGCGCGCTAACCCTTGATTGGGGCGATATTGGTACTTTAGCTATTTCTGAGGGTAGTCAAGTCAATGGCAAAACCGGCGCTGTTATTCTTCCTGGTTCAACCGAAGTATGGAACCGTGAGACCGGCGCCCTTGAAACCTGTAACGATGAGCTTTGCCCCTACCATGTCGGTGGCATCAACCATGCACCTTTTGCTGCCTTCGGTGGCTGGTCCGGCGCTGTCAATGCTGCAGCCAGCGATGAGAAAAAAGATGCCGTTTACGCCCTCTTTAGCTACATGAATCAGCCTGCTCAGTCCAATGCCGACGTTACCGTTGGTGCTACCGGTATGAACCCATACCGCACCAGCCAGTTTGAAAATAATCAGGCCTGGCTAGATGCTGGCATGAGCCAGGAAGCCGCTGATAGTTACTTAGGTGCGATTAAAGACAGCTTGAATAGTCCCAACATGGTGCTTGATCTGCGCATCCCACAAAACCAGCGCTATCAGCAAATCGTCCTTGATACAGCGCTGGCTCAGCTGCTTGCAGGAGAAATTGATACCGAAGAAGCCATGGAGCAAATCTATGACGGCTGGCAAGAAATCACCGATGAAATTGGTCGTGATGACCAGCTAGCTGCTTACCGCGCCACCCTGGGCGTTGAGCGTTAGACAGTTTCCGGGGGAGCTTTGCCTCCCCCACTTATTTTCACATGAATCAATCTATCTCAAATCCAAAAAAACAGCTCGAGCCTGGCACCAATCCTTTGTTTAACTGGCTTAACCGTCATGCTGGCCTCGTTTTTATTTTGCCCAGTGTTATTATTGTCCTGGCCCTCTCTATTTTTCCCCTCATCATATCTGCCTATCTATCGCTGTCCCGCCTCAAATTTGTCCAGGGTGGCCTCGAGATAAAATTCGTCGGTTTTGCCAATTTTCGCAAGTTGCTGCTTGGCAGCGAGCGAAAGCACTTTCGTGGTGATCTGGGCGTTCTTAGCATCTGGCAATGGCTTTTTGTCGCGCTTGTAGTTGCCCTCCTGATTTATCTTTTAAGTCGCTATATCCGCAGTCAAGAGTTTAAAATCGGCGGTCTCATTTACCGCATTGTTGTTTTCAGCATCTTAAGCTGGGGTAGCTATTATCTCATGCAAAATCTCAGCAGTGATGGTCGTCCAGGCACCGTTGTGGTTACCCTTATTTACGTTTTTGTGGGTCTCTTTTTTCAGTATTTTATCGGCCTGAGTTTGGCCCTGATTACCACCCAAAAATTACCCGGTAGACGCTTTTTTCGCACTATTTTTCTCCTACCTATGATGATAACTCCAGTAGGCATTGGCTATACCTTTCGCATGCTGACCGATACCAGCAAGGGACCTTTCAAGCCTATTTTAAGAGCTTTTGGCCTCGAGGAGTATTCCTGGGTAAGTGACCCCTGGGGGGCTCGCTGGGCTGTTGTTATAGGCGACGTCTGGCAGTGGACACCCTTTGTTTTTATCATTCTACTTGCAGCCATTGAAGGCTTGCCCAATGAGCTGTTTGAAGCCGCTCATGTAGACGGGGCAAATCGCTGGCAAATTTTCTGGAATATCACCATGCCGCAAATTATTCCGGTGAGCGCCACCATCATCCTGATTCGCATGATTGAGGCTTTTAAAATTATTGACTTGCCCAACGTTTTAACCTTTGGTGGCCCAGGCACAGCAACCGAATCGCTGACGTTACAATCCTTTTTTAACTGGCGAACGCTGGATGTCGGTGGCTCAGCGGCGATTGGTTACATGCTTATGTTTATTAGCCTCTTTATTGCCACCAGTTATGCCAATCTCATCTATCAGAAATTGCGGAGGTTTTAATGTTTAAAAGTCGAGGCTTTGATAAACCCTCTGTGTTTAGCCAGCTCATGTCTTATCTTGTGCTGCTCTTTTGGTCATTTGTCGTGCTCTTTCCTATTTATTGGGTATTTACCACTTCCCTTAAGCTTCCCTTTCAGGTAGACAGCGGCCCTTATTACATTCCTTTTATCGACTACAAGCCTTCGCTCGAGTCCTGGAAATATATTCTGGTGGACTTACGGGTTGATACGCTAAGACCTTTTTACAATACCGTTGTTGTCTCAGTTGTTAGCTCTGTACTGGCCCTTATTATTGGCGCAACCGCAGCTTATGGTCTTACCAGATTTCAGTACCGCCCCAGGCTCTCTGGTATTTTTTTATTTATCGCTCTTGTGGCCATCATCATGCTGGGCAGTTCCTTTGGCGTTCCCTGGTATCTCATGCTCATTGTGGGCATTGTCTTATTTTTCTTTTTACTTGGCCCGCTAATGAAGCGCTTTCCCAAAGCACTAGGGAATAATGACATCGCCTTCTGGCTCATCTCACAGCGCATTTTACCACCCATTGTCGTGGTCATCCCTATTTATGTCATGTTTCAACAACTTAAATTGCTGGATACGCAGGCTGCTCTGATCATTACTTACATGGCGGTTAATTTGCCAATCGTTGTCTGGCTTTTAAGAGACTATTTTGTAAACATCCCATTAGAGCTCGAGGAATCAGCCCGGGTCGACGGCGCTTCTCCTTACCGTGTTTTCTGGTCGATTGTTTTGCCACTGGCCGTACCTGGTTTAGTAGCAACTTTCCTCTTTGTTTTGGTTTTTGCCTGGAATGAATACCTTTTGGCCCTCTTTTTATCCAAAGCCAATGCTCAAACCATGCCGCTACTGGTGGCAGCACAAAACAACACCCGCGGCCCCCAGTGGTGGTATATGAGCGTTTACATTCTGATCATGATAATTCCCGTTATTATTTTAGCTATCTTGCTCGAGCGCTACATCTCACGGGGTCTTTTGGTAGGAGCGGTTAAAGGTTAAGATTCCACAGCTTCTGGGCATTACTATCAGGAAGCCCAAGGGAAAAGAGTATAGACGTTTGCACGGTACATGTTGCAAATAGACTTTGGAGTTCATATGGATATTCTCTCAATCGGTGAGGCACTCATCGACTTTAAACAAACCGAACATTTAGCGTTTCAAGGCTTTGAGGGAGGCTCACCTATGAATGTTGCCATTGCGGCAGCAAGGTTAGGGCCAAGTGTGGGCTTTGCTGGACAGGCTTCATCAGACATGTTTGGTGAGGCCCTGCGTACTTATCTGCAAAAAAATCGGGTAGATACCCAGTTTTTTCTCGAGCATCCAGCACCCAGCACCTTAGCCTTTGTTGCAGAAATTGACGGCGACGCCCATTTTAGTTTTATGAATAATGGAGCAGCTGATACGCTTTATAACCCCCAACCTCGCCCCCAGTTTCCCGATAGCCTCAAATTTATGATGTTTGGCTCCATTAGCCTGTTAACCGAGCCTGCTGCCAGCTCTATCATTGATATTGTTGCGCTGCATCAGGAACGCTGCGCTATTGTCTTAGACCCCAACGTTCGTCCAGCACTTATCCCTGATAAGGCTGAGTACGAAAACAAACTCAAAAAGTGGCTGAGTCTAGCGCATATCGTTAAAGTCAGCACTCAGGACCTGGATTGGCTCTATCCTGAAAAAACGGGCGCCCAGGTCGCTAAAGCGTGGCTCGAGTACGGCGCCCAGGCACTAATCATTACAAATGGCAGCGAAGGCGTCACCCTTTACCGAAAAGCTCATGAACCGCTGGCAGTCACCGCTCCCAAAATCACAGTCGTTGATACGGTTGGCGCCGGAGATACGTTTACTGGCTCGATGATGGTGGCCCTTTTTGAACGTCAGGCCTTTACTGATTTTTCCAGGCTCGAGAGTCAAACCTGGCAAGAGGTGCTCTCCTACGCGGCCCACGCAGCTGCTTACAACTGTACGCGCGCTGGCGCTAACCCACCCAACAAAGAGGAACTACAAAGCTTTATAAAGGAGCAAGGCTAAATGGACGCCAAAATTCATCTGGTAAAATCTCAATTTTTTGAAAAGGAAAAACCACTGCTCGAGTTTGGAGGCTTAAGCGCCTCCACTTTTTTATTCGACTCAGGGGTGCATGCGGTTCGTCTGAAGGGAAAACGCACGGAGCTTATCCTTCTCCCCTTTCAGGGTCAGCAAATCTGGCAGGCAGTTGTCGATGGTCATGACCTGACCATGAAAAGCATGTTCACCCAGCCTTACCCCACAAACGAATATTTAAAAACCTATGGTGGTTTCTTAATTCACTGCGGCGTTACGGCTATGGGCGTAGCTGGCCCAAACGACACCCATCCTTTACACGGTGAATTACCCAATGCGCCTTATCAAAAAGCCTTTTTAAGTCTCGGCGAAGATGATGCAGGTCGCTTCATTGCTTTAGGCGGCGACTATCAGCACACGGTGGCCTTTAGCCATAACTACCTGGCCAAGCCGCTCACCAAAGTCTACGAAAACAGCAATATCTTTACGACTGAGCTGATTATAGATAACCTCAAAAAGGTTGAAATGGAACTTATGTATCTGGCCCATATCAATTACAGACCGTTAGATAACGGTCGCATTGTTTATAGCGCTAGGCAAGATGCTGAGCATGTCAGAGTGCGCCGCAGCATCCCGTCGCATATCACCCCCAAAGCTGGTTATGTGGAGTTTATCGAGGAACTTGCCAGGCACCCGGAAGCCCATCATGTTTTAAAGCCAGGTCTTAACTTTGACCCGGAGATTGTCTTTTTTATTGACTATCTGGCAGATGACAAGGGCTGGGCACATAGCCTGATGGTTCACCCTGATGGTCAGGGAAGTTATATGCGCCATAAGCCCAGTCAGCTTGACCACGGCGTTCGCTGGATTAGCCGCTCGGCCGACCAGGATGCGCTGGGCATAGCTGACCCGGCAACTGCCGAGCCGGAAGGCTACAGCGCTGAAAAAGCCAAGGGAAACCTCAAAATTATACCTGCCGGTGCTAGCTGGCGGATGGACGTTGAAATGGGTCTACTTGACCAGGAAGAAACCAGAGCAATGGAAAAACACATTGAGGCGGTCATTGGCAAGTAGGAATAAAAAGCAAAATCTCCCTACCCCCCTTTAGAAAAAGGGGGTGTTTTTTAGCATTGGCTAAATAATGATTTTCCCAGAGTAACTGAGAATTGGTTAGAATTAGGCATAGAAAATTTAAGGAGCACTATGGCGAACGTGAAAGGTATGAAAACGGTAGCACCGACAAACCGACTTATTGGTGACATGCCCAAGGTAGGCATTCGTCCGACAATTGACGGGCGCTTGGGTGGCGTGAGGGAATCACTCGAGGTTCAAACCATGACCATGGCAAAAGCCGTGGCAGAGTTGCTTAGCAAGGACCTCAAACACTACAATGGTCTGCCCGTTGAGTGTGTCATTGCCGACAGCACCATTGGGGGGGTGGCTGAAGCCGCAGCATGTGCCAGCAAATTTGAGCGTGAAGGGGTAGGCGTGTCCATCACAGTGACCCCCTGCTGGTGTTATGGCAGCGAAACTATGGATATGCACCCAAGCTTGCCTAAAGCCGTCTGGGGTTTTAACGGCACCGAACGTCCTGGCGCTGTTTATCTGGCGGCTGTCATGGCAGCCCACGCCCAAAAAGGTCTGCCTGCTTTTAGCATTTACGGGCATGATGTGCAAGACAGTGGAGACTCGAGCATTCCTGAAGATGTGCAGGCAAAACTCCTGTCCTTTACCAGAGCTGCGCTCGCGGTTGCCAACTTAAAAGGTAAGTCCTATTTGTCTATCGGGGGCATTTCGATGGGCATTATGGGCTCTTATGTGGTGCACGACTTTTTTGAAGATTATTTTGGCATGCGCGTTGAAGATATCGACATGGCAGAAATTGAGCGCCGGGTTGAAGAGGGCATTTTTGACCAGAAAGAGTTTAAGAAGGCAGTCGAGTGGGTCAAAGAAAACTGTCCGGAAGGTAAAGACTACAACCCGAAAAAACTCCAGCGCAGCCGCAAGCAAAAAGATTCCGACTGGGAATACAGCGTCAAAATGGCACTCATCGTCCGGGATCTTATGGTGGGCAATCCTGAACTGGCGAAAAAAGGTTACGGTGAAGAAGCCCTTGGGCGTAACGCCATCGCTTCGGGCTTTCAGGGTCAGCGCCAGTGGACAGACTTTAGACCCAATGGTGACTTTTTAGAGGCTATTCTTAATACCTCATTTGACTGGAATGGCATCCGTCAACCTTATATTGTCGCCACTGAAAATGACGCCATGAACGGCATGTCGATGCTGCTGGGTCACCTGCTAACAGGCACAGCACAAATCTTTGCCGATGTGCGCACTTACTGGAGCGCTGAAGCCGTCAAACGCGTGTCCGGTCACGAGCTTGAAGGCAGAGCCTCAGGCGGTTTCCTGCATCTCATTAACTCGGGTCCTGCCACACTAGACGGCACTGGTCAGCAAACTGAAAACGGCGAACCCGTTATGAAACCCTACTGGGAGATTAAGCCCAAAGAAGCGGCTGCCTGTCTGGACGCCACGACCTGGCACCCTGGCATGACCGAGTACTTTAGAGGCGGCGGCTACTCGACACGCTACCGCACCAAAGGTGGTATGCCCGTCACCATGTGCCGCCTCAATCTGGTGAAAGGACTTGGCGCAGCGCTGCAAATTGCCGAAGGTTACACCATTGAACTGCCAGACGAAGTACATGATCTTTTAGATGAACGTACCAACCCCACCTGGCCTACCACCTGGTTTGTGCCCAACACAACAGGTGAAGGTGCCTTTAGAGATGTCTACACCGTCATGGCAAACTGGGGTTCCAATCACGGCTCGATTAGCTACGGGCATATAGGTGCAGAGCTGATTACGCTTGCCTCTATGCTGCGTATACCGGTTTACATGCACAATGTCGACGAAGCAAGCATCTTCCGTCCGCATGCGTGGGCAGCGTTTGGCACCAGCGGGCTCGAGTCCGCTGATTTTAGAGCCTGCGAAACCTATGGGCCTCTTTACGGAAAAACCAGACATTAGTGGACTATATAAAAACCATTCGTAGTCTGGTTGGACACTATCCTCTCATCCTTATTAGTGCGATGGTACTCATTATCAATGACAAAAATGAATTGTTATTTCAAGAGCGGATGAGCACAGGTGCCTGGCATTTACCTGGGGGGTTTATGGAGCCTGGTGAAAAAATAGAAGCTACGGCGATACGTGAAGCTAAAGAGGAGACCGGCTTAGATGTACATGATTTAAGTCTATTTGGTGTCTTTTCTGGTCCTGAGTTTCACTGGACTTATCCCAATGGTGATGAAGTCTATAATGTTACCGTTGCCTTTATTTGCAGGAATTTTACGGGTGAACTGAGTGCTGATGGTGAGGAGGGTAAATCTGTCAAATTTATCTCTCTTAATGGCATTCCTGATAAGCTCGGACCTCCTGCCAAACCTGTCTTGGAGCAATTTCTACAATCCTCATTTTCAAAAGGACTTAGTTTATGAATCTTGACGCATTACGTGATGAACTTATTTCGCTTTCGCATAATTTGGGGCTCGAGTCCAGACAACTCGCAATTCTAGGCGAGGGCAATACCAGTACAGACTGTGGCGATGGCAGCTTTTTAGTCAAAGCTTCCGGCACTAGCCTTGGTAGCCTGCGAACTGAAGATCTAAGTCAGGTCAGTTTTGACTATGTAAACGAATTACTCGAGCGCCCTAGCATGAGTGAGCAGGAAATCGAAGACGAACTGCGCAATTCGCTCATTGACAAAACCCAAAAGAAACCCTCCGTCGAAACTTTTTTGCATGCTCTTTGCTTAACACTTGGGGGAGCAAAGTGGGTGGGTCATACGCATACGGTTTCCATCAATCAAATTTTGTGCAGTAGCGCGGGGTCTGAACCTTTTAAAAGACACATCTTCCCCGATGTGATTGTGGTTTGTGGTCGGCATGTGGCAAGCGTTCCTTATGTTGACCCAGGGTTTGGACTGGCGAAAGCTGTCAAGGCAGAGCTCGAGCGCTACAAGGCCGAATACGGCAAAGGCCCCAAACTCCTGCTTATGGAAAATCACGGCCCCGTTGCTCTCGGGCAAAGCTCCAAAGAAGTCTTAAATATCATGCTTATGGCAGATAAATGGGCCAAAACGCTGGTAGGTACCTACGCCCTTGGAGGGCCAAACTTCTTACCGGAAGAAGAAGCAGACCGCATTGACAACCGTTTAGATGAACATTATCGTCGGAAAGAACTTTCAGGAGTTTAGGGTGGCAAACGCAAATTTTATTGCAGTAGATATTGGGGCCTCGAGTGGGCGCTTACTTCTTGGCAAGTGGAACGGCAGTCAGTTCGACCTGGAGGAATTGTGGCGCTTTCCCAATGAAAGTGTCAGTGTAAATGGGCATATGCACTGGGATGTCCTGAGGCTCTGGCATGAAATCAAGCAAGGACTCCTGCATTACAGAAAAACGTACGACGAACCTTTAGCAGGCATTAGTGTCGATACCTGGGGAGTTGATTTTGGTCTGCTGGATAAAGCAGGTAACCTAATGGGCAACCCCTATCATTACCGCGATCACCGCACCAATGGCTTAGTGGAAAAAGGCTTTGGCTACCTTTCAAAGGCAGATACTTATGCTGTAACGGGCATTCAGTTCATGCAGATTAATACCATTTATCAGCTTCTCAGTATGGTGGAAAGCAAGCATCCGCAACTCGAGCAAGCCCACACCTTACTCATGATGCCTGATCTCTTTCACTACTGGCTCTCCGGGGAAAAATGCGTGGAATACACCGACGCCTCAACCAGCCAAATGCTCGTGGCCA
>JAGQHN010000023.1:36801-55620 GCA_020431825.1 Trueperaceae bacterium
ATACCGCCAATGCGGTTGCTGCCATACCCTCACTGGATAAACAAAGTGCCTATATAAGCAGTGGTACCTGGAGTCTGATAGGTATAGAGCTTGATGAACCCATCGTCACAGAAGCTGCCCTAAACTACAACTTCACCAATGAAGGTGGCGTTATGGGAAAAATTCGCTTTCTGAAAAATGTCATGGGCCTCTGGCTCTTGCAGGAAAGTCGCCGCCAGTGGCAACGTGAAGGCAAAGAGTATAGCTGGGAAGACTTGCTTAATCTGGCAGAAAAAGCCGAGCCTTTTTGGGCAATTATTGACCCAGATGCCACAGACTTTTTAGGTCATGGCGATATGCCTGCAAACATAAGAGCTTACTGTAAGCGCACCGGACAAACAGAACCCCAGGATGTCGGCAGCATCATTCGCTGCTGTCTGGAAAGTCTGGTTTTACGCTACCGCTGGGTTATTGAGGCTTTAGAAGAGTTGAGCGGTCAAACCATCACACATATTCGCATTGTAGGGGGTGGCAGCCAAAACAGGCTACTCAATCAATTCACCGCAGATGCCTGTAACCGCACGGTCATCACCGGGCCTATTGAAGCTACTGCCCTCGGCAACATTATGATGCAGGCAATTGCTACCGGGCATATTGATAGTTTGGAAAATGGACGCAAGGCCATTGCCGCTTCACAAATGCAGGAGACTTTCACGCCAACTCCAAATGCCGCCTGGGATGAGGCGCTTAGCAGGTTTAAACGGCTTTTAGCGACTGCAACGTCTTAAGATGAATGTTATAGCCTCATTGGTAGTAAGAACAAAACAGGGTTAAACATTAAGTTACTGTTCTTACTACCTTTATCAAATCTCGTTACAGTACTTCACTTTCCATAAATATAGACTGCTCCTCTATTAAAGTTTTCGCTTTCTGCACCATTATAAGGCGCACCCACAAGTAAATAATCACCTGAAAGGGCGACTGACTCGGCAAAACCATCAACTCTGGTCGCGTCCTTGGCCTTGAGCTTATTTTGCTCTACCCAGCTCTCGCCCTCTCGTCTAAAAAGATAGGCTGATCCATAATTGCGCGCGGCACCTACCAGGGCAAAGTCACCAGAAATAGAAACAGAAAAACCAAAAAGCCCCCCTCCTGTATAGCGGTCACTCGCCTTGAGTTTAACCTGCTCTATCCAATTATCCCCACTACGCTTAAAGATATACGCTGCCCCCGTTGTAGTCTCACCAAAAGCACCAATAATAGTGTAATCACCTGATATTGCAACTGAACTTCCAAAATAGTCATATAGTTTAGCATCACTCGCGGTAAGCTTTGCCTGCTCTACCCACTGATCTCCACTACGCCTAAAGATGTACGCTGCCCCTGAACCTCTACCTCTATCATCCTCATCTTCTGCACCAACAACCAAATAGTCACCTGATATTGCAACTGATATTCCAAAGGAATCAAGCCTATCTGTATCATTTGCGAAAAGTTTATTCTGCTCTACCCAGTTATCTCCTTCTCGCTTAAAAATATAAACCGTTCCAGCCATTACATCAATAGTATTATTACGACTCGAGCCAACCATGGCATAATCATCTGAAATGGCTACAGCCCAACCAAAACCATCATTTTCCGCACCGTCACTCGGTACAAGCTTAATTTGCTGTGTCCAAGTATCTCCATCTCGTTTAAAAATATAAGCTCTACCACCCTTAACATCGTAATCGTCTCTAACGCCTACAATGGCGTAATTGGCTGAAATAGCCACAGATTGACCAAATTCAGCGTCACCCGGCTGGAGTTTTGTTTGCTCAATCCAACTATTGCCAATGCGTTTAAGAATGTAAGCTGCACCAGAGTATTCACCAACATCAGGATGGTTGCTCGCTCCTACAATAGCGTAGTCCCCGGAAATAGCTACAGCCTTACCAAAGCGTTGTTGATTGGCAGCATCACTGGCTATTAATCTTTGGGTTTCAGCTATCGCGATGACCATTCTAAAGGCAGATACTTCAATTAAGCCCTGCTCGTCAACTACAGTTAAATAGATATTTAGACTACCCCAAGAGGCCTCAGGGCTAATTTCCAGTTGCCTTTTTGTACCTGTCCCCAGTACTTTTAAGCTACTGTTCTTGACAAGATTTTGCTTGCTTGAGCTTAGTCTAAAAATAAGGCTGTCTGGGTTTTCATCCCTCACTTCAAAATCTATAAGGTTACGTTCGCCATACAAAACTACCTGATCATCAATGCTATATATTATTGGTGGTTCTCCAGGGATTCTTGCGATTCCTGCATCGTAAGTATAATTAAGTGTATTTGGCACTAAGCTCAAAACATCCGAAAAACCTGTACTAGGGTTTATATCTGAGTCCCAGTCACTCCCAGGCGCAGCAGGATTATTCTTGGGTGAAAATCTATAGTTTAATGGAAGAACAACTTCTAATAGGAAACTAGCCGTTCCATCAAGACCCTCGAAACGGTAAAAACCATTATCGTCCGTCTTTAAGGTTTTGATGATTTCATCCGGCGTACCATTTTTATCTTTATCCCACCAGAGATTCAGAGTTATGTTGGAAAAACCTCTCTCAGTAGCTTGTTTTATGCCGTCATCGTTGGTATCTTGCCAAACCCTGCTGCCAATACGTGTATTCCCTACAGGATAGCTCGGCACTTCTCCTTGATAGATAGCAGCATCGATACGGAAGTTATAAATACCTTCTAATGCATCTATAGAATCAGTAAAGCCATTTGCATTAGCATCACTATCAAAGTCAGAGTTTAGTTCATTCGTAACGCGTTTACTCGAGAAGATATACCCACTTGGTGCCACAAACTCAACGATGTAATTAACATCTGGGTCTAGAGCATTAAATCTATATTGTCCTTTACTATCTGTTTGCATAGAAGATAGTTTTTCATCTGCTATACCATCTTTACCTATATCTGACCAGAGATTTACTGTTATGCCTGCAACTCCAGGTTCATAGAGTTCTTTCTTACCATTAAAATTTCTATCTAGCCAGACCTTTGAGCCTATATCTGCTCCCCAGCTGGTACTGGCTGTCGTATCCAGGTCTTCAACATCTAAATTGGTATTTTGGCAGGCACTTAAGACTAAGATAAGCCCCCATATCAGACTTACAACGAAGGTCTTTTTCATTTTTTATCTCCCTCTCCTTATGAAGAAATTACTTCTCAGGATTTATTGGTTTACATCCTTAAGCGAAGTATGACAAAAATGAGAAAGTAAAGTCTGTGATACCTGAACACAAACATCATACGCAGGTTAAGAATCTCAGCCCCCGTTTATCTAATAACAAGCGTACTTAAGACAAAAACTTCCTCATGGATTCCAGCTTTTGCTGGAATGACGAACTTAGGCTAACCCGTACTTTTTTACACCTTCTTTTAAGAATTTAATGCCTTCACTTGATAAGACTTCAGGCCCTTGATTAGGTGGACGCCACAAACAGGTTGCCGCTGCCAGATCGGGGTTGATGGCAGCAAAAGACTCGAGCACCAACTTCCCTTGAAAGCCTGCATCTTTTAAGCCCCGCCAGACCTCATCCCAGATTACCGTGCCACTACCGACCAGTCCACGGTGGCTTTCGCTCATATGAATATAGTCAAGTACATCAGCGGTTGCCACAATTGGTTTGTAAAAGCCTTCTTCTTCTATATTCATGTGGTAAGTATCGGCGTGGACACTTATATTGTCCGCACCAATGGCTTTAATGGCGTCACGGGTATCTTCAAGTGTATTGAACATATAGGTTTCGTAGCGGTTACACGCCTCGAGTGCTAGCTTAATACCGCGCGATTTGGCATCTGCGGCAAGTTTGCCCAGACTATCTATGACGTTTTGTTTTTCTTCCTGGGTTGGGGGTTTCCCGGTCAGCGTACCCAGTGAATAGCCTATACAGCCGCCCAAATAAGTACACTCGAGGCGTTCCATCTGGTCAAGCACTTTGGTCAGAAACTCGAGGGCTTTTTCAGGCTCGTGGGGCATGTGCTTATCACGGGGCAAAACCAGTGACACTGTTGAAGAAATGCCCGCCTCTTTTAAGGTCTTCTTATGGCTATCTGCATCAAAGGTTTCAGGATTCAGCATCGGGATTTCAATAAAATCAAAACCTTTTTGGGCTGCCTGACGAATGGCATGATTGCCTGATTCTGTGGTCCAGTCGCCAATCCAGACAAAGGCATGAGCGCCGTAACTAAGCATAATTCACCTCTGGCCACAGTTTATCGTTTTATAACGTTTTTGTCAGGACTAGCTTAATTGGCAGATAGAGGCCTGACCTGCCCGAGTGACTGAGGCATAGCGAGGTCTTTACGCTGCACCGCAGATGCGATAATGAGGTCCAGAAAACCTCTGTGCCCAGCCGGGTCATTCAGCAAGATAAAGTCAGCACTACCCGCATCTTCTGGCGCATAGAAAATGCCACAGTTTGGGTTTATTTCCAGCATATAGAGATCGCCCTTGGCATCCATACGAATGTCGCAGCGCGCATAGCTTCGACCTTTTAGCTCGAGGAACAGCTCTTTTGCCATATGCCTGAGACGTGCAACCAAAGCGTCATTAGCCACGCTATGGGTTGACATACCCTGATAGTCAAACCACTTCAGATCATAGTGTTTAAACTCTTCGCCTTCTGGAAAGCGAAACTCAATAGGAGGATATACAATGGGCTCGAGCCCGTTATCCGGGTTTTCAGCTATCAGAACAGTAAATTCCTGCCCTGCTATAAACTCTTCAATAAGTGCACCCGGAAATTTTTCTAATATGCGCTGCACTTCTTTTTCCAAAGCCGCCAGACTATAAACTTTAGATGATTTCAAAACCCCAACACTGCCGTAACCACTGGCAGGTTTAACTATCAGAGGAAAATTGAGTTCCTTACACGCACTAGCGGGCTCGGTTTCTGTACCCGCAAAAGCGTAGTTTGGCACCCGAATGCCCCTGAGCTTACAGGCATCTTTCATTTGCTGACGTGTGGGTTCGTAAAAGTGTTCATCTGCCCCGGTATAGGCCGCGCCATGTTGCTCGAGGTAACGCACCACTTCAATACCGGCACTCCCACTCCCGGCAGCCCCATCGCAAAGATTGATAAAGACATCAAAGCGCTTTGCTATAAGCTCAGCAAGCTGACTTTCTAGCGACTCGAGCGCAATCTTATGATGTTCGCAGTAATGCTCCGGCAAATAAGGAGCAATATAAGTTGGATACTGAACAGTCTCAGTCGAAATCGACTCTAAAATGCAGATGCGCAGAGGTGCCTGAATAGGGTACACAAAGCATGATAATAGCAGGTATTATTTAAATAACAAGGGCCCAGTTTTTATATGAAGATAAGCCAGCTTAACGAGGACCCTCGCCCTGCAAAAGAAAACCCTCCTGGACAGGAAAACTCAATTTTCTACCTCACCTGGATAAGAATAATCATTGCTGGCTTTTATCACCATGCTTTTTGGTTATACGCCTGGCTGTTATTTATGACCTAACCCAGCTAAATTTTGATTTAATTTTCAGTCCTAAAAGTTATCTTCCAGCCCTGGCTTTAATCTTCACCGATATCTTCATTCCAGACTTCAGGATGCTCCCTGATAAACCCCTGCAATAAGTCTTTACATTCCTTGGAATCAAGTTGAATGATTTCAACACCCTGCTCTTTTAACCACTGGGCACCCCCCTGAAAGGTTTCCGATTCGCCAATAACGACGGTGCCAATACCAAATTGTTTTACCAGACCACTACAGTACCAGCAAGGTTCTAAAGTTGTCACCATAATCGTATCTTTATAGCTACGTTGCCGACCAGCTTTTCTAAAAGCGTCGGTTTCACCGTGCACACTGGGGTCGCCCTCCTGTACTCGTCGGTTATGACCACGACCTAAAAGCCGCCCATCCTTATGAAAAAGCGCAGCACCAATGGGTATGCCACCTTCAGAAAGTCCTTGCCGCGCCTCTTCTAGTGCCACCTTTAGCATTGCCTGATAATCGGGGTTTTGAGCCATGCCCTAATGTATCACGGAGGCACTGGGGCCATTTAAGGCTAAGCAGCCCTTGCTTTCTTTTTGATAATCTATTATCATTTACAGCGCATGAAGGTGACGCTAATGATTTGGAAAAACATTCTTATTGTTCTTTATTTTATGGTCCTGTTAGGCTCGAGTATTAGCCTTGCCCAAAACCAAGCTCCTGCTCCCCACATGATTCCTTTGCCTCAACTGGGAGCCCTCAACCTGAACGGCAGCGATCTTCAGGTGGTCGCCACCACCAGCATCATTGGAGATATTGTGGCTCAGGTTGGTGGCGATAGTATTGAGCTGAGTACCCTGATTGCTGCTGGTCAAGACCCTCATAGTTATGAGCCAGCAGCCAGGGATTTGACCAAAGTTGCCAGAGCGCAAGTTATTTTTGTGAATGGCTGGAATCTGGAAGAGAGTCTTCTAAGAAACCTTCAGGCCGTGGCAAGTTCAACCCCTATGGTGGCTGTATCCGCCAATATTGAACCCCTCGAGCTTTCTCCTGAAGAACATGCAGAGGACCATGACCATGGCGGTGAGGGCGATGACCATGGCAGTGAAGGCGCCGATCCACACACCTGGTTTAGTTTGAACAATGTAAAACAGTGGGTAGATAATATCCGTCAGAGCCTATCCAGTCTGGACCCAGATAGGGCCAGTACGTATAATGCAAATGCCCTTGCCTATCTTTCAAAGCTAGATGAGCTAGATAACTATGCCAGAGAGCAAATCGCCACTATCCCGCCAGAAAAACGCATTCTGGTTACCAATCATGATGTTTTTGCCTACTTTGCCAGAGATTATGGTTTTGAGGTCTTAGGTACAGTGATACCGGCTACCAGTACCCTGGCTGAGCCTTCTGCCCAAGATTTGGCAACTCTGATAGGTACCATGAGAGAGCATGGACTCTGTACCCTATTTACCGAAGAAACCTCCAGTGACAAGCTGGCACAAACCGTTGCGGCCGAACTCAGTAACTGTACTGAAGTCAAAGTTATCCCGCTTTACACCGGGGCACTCGGCGCACCCGGAAGCGGCGCGGAGACCTTTGTGGATATGTTCAAAAGTAACATTGATAGTATGGTTGAAGGCTTACGATAAACTCGCTTATGTTTCATATTGGCTACCAGGACAGCGATCATAGACCCGGCGCGCCCAACCTCGAGTTGCAAGATGTCACGGTGGCTTATACCGCTATCGGAAATAGCTTCAGGCAAGATGTTCACTACGCGCTAAAAAACATCTCTTTTAAGGCCGAAGTCGGAGAACAAATTGCCATCATCGGCCCAAATGGAGCCGGAAAAAGCACCCTCCTGAAACTCATAACAGGCATCATAAAACCTGAGTCGGGGCAGATTCTTATGTTTGGCAAGCCAACTTCTCAACATAACTGCATTGCCTATGTGCCGCAGCGCAGCCAGATTGACTGGTCGTTTCCTGTCACGGTTGAAGATGTGGTGATGATGGGGCGCACCCGGCAAATTGGCTTTTTCAGACGAGCAAGAGCGCTTGATAAAGAGGTCGTACGGGCCAGCCTCGAGCGCGTGGGTGCTCTGGAACTGGCTAAAAAACAAATCGGTGAACTCTCCGGTGGTCAGCAGCAACGGGTTTTTATAGCTCGAGCTTTGGCTCTCGAAACGCATCTTTTGCTCTTAGATGAGCCGCTAAGCGGTCTTGATCTACCCAGCCAGGAAGCTATTTTTAAGATTCTGGATAGCCTCAGAGCAGACCGGGTTACGGTTCTTATGGCCACTCATGATCTTGATTTAGCCGCGGAACACTTTGACAAAATCATGCTGGTCAATAAGCGCATCATTGCCTTTAGCGCACCAGAAGACGTTTTAAGTCCAGAAAACCTACTGGCTGCCTACGGCGGAAAGGTAGCCAGTTCCGAGCCTCATGCACTGGCTACTTGACCCTCTACAGTTTGATTTTATAACTCGAGCCCTCATAGCCGCGGTCATCGTCGGCATTGTCTGCTCTATTTTAGGAACCTACGTGGTCTTGCGCGGCATGGCCTTTTTTGGTGATGCCCTGGCACATACAGTCTTACCTGGCATTGCCATTGCCTATCTGATTGGTTGGCCGCTTGCCATTGGCGCCCTGATTTTTGGTCTACTCACAGCGCTAGGCATCGGTGTATTAACCGAAGGGGGAAATTTAAAAGAAGATACGGCCATTGGTGTCATTTTTGCGGGTCTCTTTGCTCTTGGGGTGGCACTATTATCAACTTCAAATAATTACACAGTCGATCTGGCGCATTTTCTTTTTGGTAATTTGCTAGGAGTCTCGAGCACCGATTTGTGGATTATCGGCGTGCTGGGCACTCTTGTGCTGGGCACCATCTTTCTTTTTTACAAGGAATTTCTGGTTATTTCTTTTGACCAGGTACTTGCTGTCACGCTGCGCCTGCCAAGGCAATTTCTGCGCTATTTGCTGCTCATTCTTATCGCAGTTACAGTTGTCACTGCCTTGCAGGTGGTGGGCATCGCTCTTATGCTGGCAATGTTTGTTACCCCAGCAGCCACGGCGTCACTCCTTACCCGGCGCTTACCCGCCATGATGAGCGTTTCGGCGCTTATTGGTGCTTTCTCAGGCATAGCAGGTTTGTATCTTTCTTTTTACTTGAATATTGCCTCTGGTGCAGCAGTCGTGCTGGTTGCAAGCCTCATTTTTGTCCTGGTTTTTCTGCTTGCTCCGGGTCGCGGCTTTATCTGGCGCCAAAATAACAAAACCATTAACCGCTAGCTGCCTTATTCGGCCATTCTTGGTGCAAAGATCTTTCGAAACGGGGTTCAGGTAGGTTAGACTTAGACCATGTCTATACCAAACAGAGAAGAGATGAGGGAGACTTCTACTCATCAGATTCATCAAATAGAAATCAACCATCAGGACGGCACTCATCAAACGCTTAGCCTGGAAGACCTCAAAAACCCGGCCACCTTTGACGCAGTCAAACACGGTCTAGATCAGCAGCGCTTCTTTTCACTGATCGACCTTTATCCTGACGACGCTATTTTGCAGTGTCGCAAGGCCGAGCTGCTTATTGTAATCGAAAATGACGATGAAGCATTTGCACTACTCAAAGCTAATCCTTTACTTCTGGCACGGGGACTCGAGGCCAAAATCTATATTTCCCTCAATCAGATTGAAGAATTCATTTCCCTCATATCAAACTATATCTGGCTGAGCGAAATGGACCTGGAACGCAAAGATGACCATGAGCTGGAAGGCTTAGTGCACATTTTCGAAATGACAGCTGTTCATACAGCAAGACAAAACCTCTCGAGCTTTTCAGCTTTGTTTTTTGAGCGTGCTCTGTCTCTGGCAAAGCATTTGCAGATGCATGGTCGCGCCTCGCTCATTGAGCACCATTTGTCTCTTGTCTCAGAACAAATAAGTCAGCTTTCGTCTCCTGCTGACTATCAAGGTCATAACACCCTTACGCAACACTTTACAGCCCTCGTCCAGCTACGAACGAGCTGGTTAAAAGGCAACCCCAGGCTTAGTCCGCATCTCCCTAAAGAGTACAGCTCCATTGTTCTAGCCTGGAAAAGCCTTCAAGCAAAAAATCCCTACGCCGTTAGCAGTATGCTCAATGATGCCAAGTCTGAAGATGCCGAAGTCAATCTTTTTAAAGCCTTATTGAATATTGAATCCATTCTTGAAATAGGCTTAGAAAGCAAATATGCCTTCAATTCTTATGTAGATTCGGCAAAGCTTGCTTTTAAAGAGCTTCTAGAAACAAAAAATATGATTGCCATTTCCCAAGTTTATCGCCTGTTTCCTCTGAGCTTTCTCATCGTTGCCCAGCGAATGCAAGCGATGCAAGGGTTTTGTCAAGAAATCCCTATCTTGACAAACGAAAAGTATAGAGATGGTTTACGAATTAAATCCCGGACTATTGTGCTGCCAAATGAGTTCAGACGTGCCTGGTTAGAAGATGACCTATATCCCAGTCGCATTTCCCAGCTAAGCTTATTGGACAAATCTACTCGCCATAGAGCACATAAAAAGCTCAAAGCTCAGGGTATTGAGTACTTTAATATCGTTTCAATCGTAAAATATCTGAAAGCAACCCAAACACTTATAAAATTGGGCTACCACGATTATAAAGAGTTAGAAGAGAATTTACTTACAAGTTTTCCAAAAGTCAAAAATTACCTAACTTAAGCTTTTTAAAAAAGTTTTACTCCCTTCTGTGAATCTAAACCACGGAAGGGAGGTGCTTTTTATGAAAAAGCGTTTCTATCTTATTGCAACATTGTTACTATTAGCATTTAATACCATCGTTCTTGCTGGCCCAGACTTTTGCACCCGTTGCTAACCAAAGTGCGACCATTCCGCAAACCTGAAAAGGTTTGACAATCATAAACTCTTTTATGAGTTATGAGGTTATAGGAGAGGTACAGGGAGTGTTTCTTAAGGGATAACACTCCTTTTTTATAACTAGACCTCTTGCAAAAGTCCATTTGTATAGCGATGTTCACTGGTCTCGTCATTGCTCATTGAACATGATGCATCTGAACTCAGTTGATACTTTCGCAAGAAGTTTACTGCATGGCTTTTTATAACCGTATGACTCGGGAAATGAGTTTTAGATGTCTGATACGTCCTCTACCACTGTTCGTTTGCATGGGTTTGAAAAGACCTGGTCTCATTCTTATAAGGTAGAGACTTACCGATTTCACCTGAACTTATTGCACACTCGAGACGCCCTTTACATGCAAGGCTTAATTACTCTTGAAAGTGGTCTGTATTTAGATGACCATGCCTCTGTTAGAATTTTAGACACTCAAAATCAACTTCTGGTTGAAGCAGACATTTCTGAGCTGGGCCGTTTTACCCTGCTTGCGCCCTGGAAAGATGAGTATCTTGTGCATCTGACAGTAGATGACAAAAGTTATTTTGTCGATAAACTCATTATCACCTGAACAAAAATACCTTTCTGTGTAAGCTCAGTTGCCTTTTCCTGACACGAAACGTGCAAAGTTGATAGCTACCCTTGTGGGCATCCTGGCCCCTTTTGTGTATAGGTCTTGATAAGACTGCCAAAGTCTAAATTTTAGACATTCGATACGCAAACGACATTTCCATTTTTGTGAGGATAAAGTATGGCAAACTGGCAAAGCTACCTAGAAGATAATCAGGAACAGTTTCAAGCCGAAATGCTCGAGTTCTTGCGCATTCCAAGTATCTCGAGCCTTAAAGCTCACTTTCAAGATGTTGCTAAGGCCGCAGACTGGGTCGCAGCCCGCATGAAAAAAGCAGGCATTGAGCAGGTCAGCGTTATGGAAACAGGGGGTCATCCGGTTGTCTATGGTCAGTGGCTTAATGCCGAAAATAAACCCACCATTTTGATTTATGGACACTTTGATACCCAACCTGTTGACCCTCTAGAACTATGGGATAACCCGCCGTTTGAACCCGTCATTAAAGATGGTAAGGTCGTCGCCAGGGGTGCTTCTGACGATAAGGGCAATATGCTCGTACCGATTCTGGCGGTAGAAGCGCTGCTAGCTGCAGAGGGAAGTTTACCTGTCAACGTCAAGTTTATTTTTGAAGGTCAGGAAGAAATCGGCAGTCCGCAACTTCCTGCCTTTATTGAGAGCTATAAAGACCTGCTCGCCTGCGATCTGGTCTTAAGCGCCGATGGGGGTCAGTGGGGAGCCGATCAACCCGCACTCTGGGTAGGGCTTAGAGGGCTATGCGCCTTGGAAATTAATGTTATGGGCGCAAACTCTGATCTGCACTCTGGCAGCTATGGTGGCGTCGTGCAAAACCCACTTCATGCGCTGGTTCAACTGCTGGCCTCTATGCGAGATAGTCAAGGGAACATCCTGGTAAAAGGCTTTTACGACGATGTCAGAGACTTAAGTGAGCAAGATAGAGAGCGCATTGCTGCGGTACCCTTTAATGAGGCAGAGTATAAAGAGGCCCTGGGAATTGACGCACTTTTTGGTGAAGAAGGTTATACCCCCTATGAGCGTGGTTGGGCCAGACCTACCCTCGAGATCAATGGAATGTGGGGTGGTTTCCAGGGTGAGGGCATAAAAACGGTCTTGCCCAACGAAGCCCATGCCAAAATTAGCTGTCGCCTCGTTGCTGACCAAGACCCCAAGGACATCCTCGAGTGTCTCAAAGCTCATATTAAAGAGCACAGTCCTGCTGGCGTTAGCATAAGCCTCGAGGTTGAAGAGAGCACCGCTAATCCTTATCTTATGCCCGCAGAACACCCTGGTAATAAAGTGGCAGGTAAGATACTTGAGCAGCTTTACGGCAAAGAACCTCTCTATGTACGTGCCGGCGGTAGTATTCCATTTTGTAGCCTAATTCTAGAGCAACTCGGCGTCTACACGGTGGTTTTTGGCTTTGGCCTAAAAGATGAGAAAGCTCACGCACCCAATGAGTTTTTCAGGCTTAGCAGTTTTGAAAAGGGTCAAAAAGCTTACTGCTTGCTCCTGCACAAGCTGGCTGAAACCAGCGCAGAAGCGCTACGTACATTGTAAATGAGTAACTACGCAGTCATAGGCTCGAGTGGTTTAAGCTAAGACTTTAGGATGATCTTTTTTGCCACCTCTGCGCGTATCATAGGCAGGTTGGGAGTCACTTATGGCAACAAAGAAGATTTCACGGGGCGCAGTTTGGGCTGAAGCTCGAGTCTTACTCAAACAATACCGAAAGGGTCTCATTGTCGGCTTTTCTCTGATGATCGTAGGTCGCCTGCTCGGTTTTGTTCTGCCCGCCAGCACCAAATTTCTAATTGATAATGTTTTAGGCAAAGACCAGTGGTCACTGCTTGGTCCGCTAGCGCTGGCTGTAGGTGGCGCTACCCTATTACAGGCTCTGTCCTCTTATGCCGTTTCTCAGGTCGTCAGCATTGCAGCGCAAGAAGCCATTATGGAGATGCGCAAACGGGTACAGGAAAAAATAACCCGCTTACCCATTAGCTTTTTTGATAATACGCAGTCCGGTGTGCTTATTTCTCGCATCATGACCGATGCCGAGGGCATTCGCAATTTAATCGGGACAGGTATCATTCAGCTTATAGGTGGCGCCTTAACCGCGCTGCTGGCTCTGGGTGTACTGTTTTATCTCAACTGGTCACTCACCTTAGGAATTCTGGTTTTCATTCTGGCGTTTGGTGGCGTGATGGCCTTTGCCTTCAATACTTTAAGGCCCATTTTCCGCGAACGGGGCAAGATAAATGCCGAAGTCACCGGGCGGCTGGCAGAAACGCTGGGCGGCATTCGCGTAGTCAAGGCGTACCGCATGGAAGAAAGAGAGCAGCGTGAATTTGCCGCTGGCGTAGCAAAACTTTTTGCCAACGTGAAAAGAAGCATAACGGGAACCAGTGCCGTAACCGCATTTGCCACCGTCATTGTTGGAGCTGTGGGCACACTCCTTATTTTCTTTGGTGGTAGAGCTATTCAGGCAGGTAACATGACGCTGGGTGATCTGGTTATGTATGTTGCTTTTATAAGTGTACTGGTCGCCCCTATCATTCAAATGTCAAGTATTGGCACTCAGATTAGTGAAGCCTTTGCCGGGCTTGACCGCATCCGTGACATTCTGGGTTTAGAAACTGAAGATGCCTATGATGATTCTCTCCTGGCGCTTCCAGACCTTAAAGGCGACATTGGCTTTAACCATGTTTCTTTTGAATATGAAAAGGATGTCCCTGTCTTAAGAGATATTTCGCTTGAGGCTCCCGCAGGAAGCACCACCGCGCTAGTTGGCTCGAGTGGCTCAGGGAAAAGCACCCTGGTCAGTCTGATTATGGCCTTTGCCCGGCCCACCTCTGGGGAAGTACTCATTGATGGGCGTGACCTAGCTGGCATACGCCTGGGCGACTACCGCAAACATCTGGGCGTAGTATTACAGGAAAACTTTTTGTTTGATGGCACGATCGCTGAAAACATTCGCTTTGCCAGACCCCAGGCCAGCCTCGAGCAAATTACCGAGGCCAGTAAGCTTGCCAATGCCGATACCTTTATCAGGCAATTTCCAGAAGGCTACGATTCGGTGGTGGGCGAGCGTGGCATAAAACTTTCGGGTGGCCAGCGGCAACGCATTGCCATAGCCAGGGCACTCTTAGCTGATCCCAAAATTCTGATTTTAGATGAGGCAACCTCGAGCCTTGATAGCGAAAGTGAAGCTCTAATTCAGGAAGGGCTCGAGCGCCTGCAAAAAGGCCGCACCACGTTTGTCATTGCTCATAGGCTCAGCACCATCCGCAAGGCCGATCAGATTTTGGTTTTGGAAAATGGCGAAATTGTTGAACGCGGCAATCATAAGGAGCTGCTTGATAAAGGTGGGCGCTACAGTGAGCTTTACAACAAGCAATATGCCTGGGAGTCCAATGTTTTTGTCAATCCGGGTGAGGATTATCAGAAAACGCCTGCTTAATACCGATTCCATTTGATCATGCGCTTGCGGAACGCGAGAAGAATAAAATTCAGCGGTGCTTTTTCGTATGGGATGATTCCGGAACTGGTATAACACACAAAGCTATGAACTCGGCAGAATCTCTTAAATCCTGTAGGTTCATAGCTTTGTTGGTTTCAGAAAATGTTGGTGTTTACCAGCCAAAATAAACTCTAAGAAAAATGCCGCCCAGGATAAGAATGTTGATAACCACCAAAAATCTGAGTAGCCTGGGATAATAGCCAACCCTATGCATACGTTGCTCCAAACTGTGGTGGTCAGTTGATAGCTTTGTTATAAGGCTAAACAGGAAAAAAGTCAGTGATTGACGTACGAAACCCTAGACCCAATTTTCGGCGCATTTTTTTACAAAACAAAGTGAACTTCAGCCTGAACTTAAAAGGCCTCGCTACCGGTCCGGGCACCACCGCTAGAAATGGGGTCTAGCCTAGTAGCGTCCCGACTCGAGTTCCAAAAAGGCGCTTAAAGCCAAACTTATAGTGTTTTTCAAGCTCGAGGGTTAAGCTGGTCATAAAGAATTGCGGTTCCGTATTGCCCAGTTGGTTGCAGACCAATTTTTGCTCATCCTCGAGCCTTGCCAAAGTGGTGAGCAAGTTCCAGAACTCGAGGCCAGTCAAGCGCTTTAACTCGAACAGCGAAATACCCGGATGTGTCCGCAGATAATAAAGCACTTTGCGCTCGCTGGTTTCAATTTTCGCCAGGGTTGTGAGCAGTTCCCAAAAACTGATGTCATAGTATTTGGCCACTTCTTTTAAGCTGCACCCTGGATTAGCTTTTATATACTGCATGATGTTCTTGTCAGTCGTTATTAAGTCGGTTTCCATTGCACCCTCGCCAGGAGAATTCAACCTCTGCGCCCTGCTAAGTAGTCTCGAGTTAAAGTTTAGCGTCAAAACTAAAAGTCCTCAGTGACAGCTTATTTACACTGCCCAATTTTTTGGTCTAGCAAATCGCAGACCTGACTAGCATAGGTATTCATCCAATTGAAAGCAAAAACTCAGATACACTACGCTTTTTTTACTTTTGCAAAGGATGAACGCAGCGAAAAAATGGCATCTCCAGAAAAAACACCGCGCTCTCATAACGAGAGAACTAATGCATGAGTGGTTTAAGCTTGGCTTTGCTTACGAGTCTCCAGCAACCAGAGCATAAACAGAAAGGCAAACAGTAAATCAGGCAGCCCAGACAGAGCAGCAAGCCAGGGAATCTGACCAGAAATGCCAAAGTACAAAAGATAAAGGGCAAAAAAGGCTTTGCCGAGCAAACCCACCACAATAAGCGATCGGTCTGCCTTTGCCCTAATCGCGAAATAAGCATAGACCAGCCCAAAGAGCAAGATGTAAAACCACAGAACACCCAGGAAAAAGCTATGTGAAATCGGAAAACCAAGCAAGCGGCGCAAAAGAAAAAAGGGAGGAAAGAAAACCAGCGAACCCAGAAAATTATTAAATGCCGTTAAAAACAGCGTCGTGCGGAACCAGGGTTTCATAAGAGCCAGCTCGAGCCCTGCCTAACCTCGATGAGGGTTGGCTTATCTTTTTGCTGACTCTGTCGCACTGCCTCAATAAAGGCTTCTCTCGTCTGTGGACAACCTGCATCTGCCCCATAAGCTCTGGCCAGGGCCAGAAAATCAGGATTATGGGGATTGACCTGCGTTGGCTCTATACCAGTAACCTGCATGCTCCGCTCAATCTCACCCAGACCTCCGTTATTCCAGAGGATAATCGTCAGGGACAGATTGTGCTCCACGGCAGTTCCTAGCTCCTGCAGGGTGTACTGAAAGCCAGCATCCCCGACCAAAACAATAAGGTCTCGGCTAGGCTGAGCAAATTTTGCGCCAACTGCCGCCGGAAAAGCATAACCAAGAGTACCGTAGCCCGCAGGGTAAAACCAGCAGTTCGGTTGGTTTATCGGTAGTAGACCGATAGCCGAGTAGGCAAGCTGAGTCATATCAGCGGTAAAAATGGCGTCTAGAGGAAGTGCCTCACGAAGGGCTAACAAAAGGGTCTCATGCTGGTGCTCGAGGTCAGACAAATTTGCCCTTATTTTTGACATAAGCTCGGGCGTCTTTACCGTTTCATCGCCACGCTTTTTCGCAACCAAAGGCAGCAGATATTCCAAAGCGTCTTTAACATCAGCAACAATGCCTAACTCTGTTTCAAAATAGTTGCCAAGGTTATGCGGGTCAATATCAATATGAATAAGCTTATCCGTAACCTTATAATGCCCCGAAAAACAATCAGGATCAGCAAGTTCCGTACCCAGAGCCAGGACCAGGTCTGCGTCTGAAATAGCCTGCTGCACTTCCCCATAAATGACCGAACCAAGACAAAGCAAATGAGCTTCAGGCAAAATGCCCTTGCCGCTGCTCGTATAGGCGACTGGAGCATTTAACCGTTTGGCAAGCTCGAGCACTTCATCTTTTGCTCCTGACCGTGCTGCGCCCCCACCAGCAATGATTAAAGGCTTTTTGGCCCCATTCAACAACTGTGCAGCCTCAGCAAGCTCAGCTTCAGGCATAGCCTGCTTTACCCGGTTTTGCACCTGCCAGGACTCAGTAACACTCAAAGCTAGTATGTCTAAAGGAACAGCAATATGTACAGGTCTGGGTCGCTCGCTGCAAAAGACCTCAAAGGCACGGGCCAGGGCTCCTGGCACTTCCTCCGGTGATTTTACAGTCTGACTGAATGCCGTAAGCGGCCTGGTAACAGCCGTCAGGTCTGTGACTTCATGCAGATATCCCCAGCCTTTTCCCAGCGTCTCGCTGGGAGCATCACTGGAGATAAGCAGCATAGGGATAGAGTCAGAATAAGCCTGGCCCAACGGAGTTGTTATATTGGTCACACCTGGACCAGAAATAACAAAGCAAATGCCAGGTTTGCCACTGGCTCTGGCATAGCCATCTGCCATAAACCCAGCCCCCTGCTCGTGCCTCGTCAGAACATGCCTGATAGATGAAGATGTTAATCCCCGGTAAAGCTCGAGGTTATGTACTCCCGGAATACCAAATACGGTATCTACCTCATAAGCTTCAAGGAGCTTTATGATTGCCTCGCCGCAAGTCATCAGTCCAGGCTCTCCAAAAAGCGCTCTAAACGGTCACATACGTCATGGAGCTTTGCCTCGTTTACACACAAACTCAGTCTCAAAAAACCTTTGGCACTTGGACCAAAAGCATCAGCGGGCAGCAGGCTGACTTTTTGGGTATCAAAGAAACGCTCAGCAAAGGTAGTGGCACTTATCCCTGTTTTCCTGACATCCAGCATGACAAACATGCCCCCTTCAGGCTCGAGACAAGTCAGACCCGGCATGCTCTTACAACGCTCAAGCATAACCTCACGCCTCGAGCGGTAAATCTCGCGCATGGTTTCAACCAGCTCTGGCACTTCAAAAGCAGCAACGGCTGCATCCTGAATAAACATGGACGCACCGTACATCATCGAAGACAATAAGTTAGATAAATGACCCACCAGAGCCTCTGGTGCAATGATCCAGCCAAGTCGCCAGCCCGTCATCGCGTGGGACTTTGATAGGCTCGAGACCACGACCGTTCGCTCATACATAGTATCCAGGGCCAGCGCACTGGTAGGCTGGTGACTGTAATAAAGGTCCAGATAGACTTCATCACTTAACAGCCATAAATCATGCTGCTGACAGAGTTCTGCAACGGCTTCCAGCGTCTCTCTGGGGATAACGGCCCCCGTAGGATTATTTGGACTGTTAAGCAAAATAGCTCTGGTTTTAGGTGTAATCGCCCTGGCAATATCATCTGGATGCAGGGCAAATCCATCTTCCCCTTTAAGCGAAACAGACACCACCGAAGCCCCGGTCGCTCCAACAAATCCCGGATAGGTCACGTACATCGGTTCTGGAATGATAATTTCATCACCTTGAGCCAAAAGGCACATGGCTGCAGCAAAGAGACCATTTTGAGTTCCGGGAACAATCACTACGTTTCTGGCGCTAACCTGACTGAAGCCCTTACGGTTGTAATGCTTTGCAACAGCCTCACGCAAATCAGGCTCACCCAGACCACTGGAATAATGCGTACGACCCGCCAAAACACTCTCAATTAAGCGGTCTACAATTGGCTTTGGGGTGTCAAGATCCGGATCACCAACACTTAATAAAATAACTTCAGGGTCATGTTTAGCAGCTCTACTTGCTCTTGAATGCAACTTCCAGGCATCAGCTGCCTCACCTGCAATTCGCTCAACGAGAGGAGAAAACCGCACCTTAACTTCCTAACACTTTCATTGGTGCCCAAGAAGAAAGATTTTTGGTATCTTCCCACAGGCATTTCGTAAACTCATTATGCCAAAACCTGTCTGATAACCTGTCTTCCACTAAATCCTTA